>DLGU01000086.1:7384-8403 GCA_002482865.1 Porphyrobacter sp. UBA7686 | reverse complement strand
CAAGAATGTCGTCGTGATCGGATCGGGCGCTACGGCGGTGACGATTGTCCCGTCCATGGCGCGCGAGGCGGCCCACGTAACCATGCTCCAGCGCACGCCGACCTGGATGTTCTCGCGCCCGGCCAAGGATGCGCTGGCGAATTTCCTGCGCAAGATCCTGCCGGAAAAGCTCGCCTACCGGCTGACCCGGTTCAAGAACATCAAGATGCAGGACTTCAGCTTCAAACTGGCGCGCGACAATCCGCAGAAGGTGAAGGACGCGCTCTACAAGAAGATCGAAGCGGCGCTGGGCAAGGATTACGACAAGGCGGCCTTCACCCCGCCCTATAACCCGTGGGAACAGCGGCTGTGCCTGGTGCCGGATCAGGACCTTTTCACGGCGATGAAGGCAGGCAAGGCCGACGTCATCACCGGCCATATCGCCAAGTTCGAAAAGGGCGGCGTGCTGCTGACAGATGGCCAGTTCATCCCAGCCGATATCGTCGTCACCGCGACGGGTCTGAAGCTGGCGGTCGCAGGAAAGATCGCGATTTCAGTTGATGGCGAGCCGGTCGAATTCAGCCAGCGCTTCTATTACAAGGGCTGCATGTTCTCGAACCTGCCAAACCTTGCGGTGGTGTTCGGCTATTTGAACGCGAGTTGGACGCTGCGCGCGGACATCAACTCGGACTACGTCTGCCGGGTGCTCGAACATATGCGCAAGACCGGCGCGACCATCGCCACCCCGGTGCTGACACCTGCGGGCGAGGCGGCGATCACCGAGGATGACGTGTTCGATTTCTCCTCCGGCTACATCCA
The DNA here is from genome assembly GCA_002482865.1 of Porphyrobacter sp. UBA7686. Classification (GTDB taxonomy): domain Bacteria; phylum Pseudomonadota; class Alphaproteobacteria; order Sphingomonadales; family Sphingomonadaceae; genus Erythrobacter. The sequence continues at coordinate 7,605 of DLGU01000086.1, read as the reverse complement.
GCGCGGCAAGCACATCATGCCGCGCAATTCGGTCAGCTATCCGTGGCGGCTTAATCAGGAATACGTCGTCGACCGCAAGCGGATGAAAGATGATCCGCTCACTGACGGCATCCTGACCTTCACCAAGCCGGGCGCGAATGCGCGGGCTGGTGAGGAACAGCTGGAAGCGGCCGAATAACCGCTATTCTTCGTCATTGCGAGCGTAGCGAAGCAATCCATGG
>DLGU01000086.1:0-7307 GCA_002482865.1 Porphyrobacter sp. UBA7686 | reverse complement strand
GCAATGACGAAAGACTTTTGCAGTTCACCAAACTCCCCTAATCCTCCCCCATGACCTCTCCCGAAAAAATCTGGACCGCCGGCCTCGTCGTCATCGGTGACGAAATCCTTTCCGGCCGCACGCAGGACAAGAACATCGCGCAGGTTGCGACCTGGTTGCAGGTGCAGGGCATCCGCCTTGCCGAAGTGCGGGTGGTGCCCGATGTCGAGGCGCGGATTGTCGAGGCGGTGAACGCGCTCACCCTAGCCTATGATTACCTCTTCACGACCGGCGGGATCGGGCCGACGCATGACGACATTACCGTCGATGCGGTCGCTGCCGCGCTCGGCGTGCCGGTGGTTATCCACCCCGAGGCGCGTGCGCTGCTGGAGCGCTATTACGCAACCCGCGGGGGCCTCAACGAGGGGCGGCTCAGGATGGCACGGGTGCCGGAAGGGTCGGAGCTGATCCCCAACCGCATGTCCGGCGCACCCGGTATCCGGCGCGGCAACCTGTTCCTGATGGCGGGCGTCCCGCACATCACCGCAGGAATGCTCGACGCGCTCACCGGCCAGCTCGAAGGCGGCGCGCCGCTCTTGTCCGAAACGCTCGGCTGCTGGGTCGCCGAAAGCGAGGTCGCCGAGCTGCTGCGCGAAACTGAAGCGGCGCACGCCACCTGCCAGATCGGCTCCTACCCCTTCTTCCGCGAAGGCCGGGTCGGGGCCAATTTCGTGATCCGCTCGGTCAGCGCGGAAGACCTCAAGGCCTGCGCCGGCAGCCTGACAGACGAGCTCACCAACAACGGCCATACGGTCACGCCCGGCGGGATCTAGCGCGCCAAGAGACATCATCACCCGCTCTTAACCCTCTTGCGCTACATAGCCCGGGTCATGACGCGGGTCTTCATCACGATTGATACCGAGTATTCCTCGGGGCTTTACACCGGGCCGGGCGCGGCCGACCGGGCGGATAACTTTGCGCGCTCGATCGCCTGCAACACCCCGCAAGGCCCGGCTGGCGTCGCGCACAAGCTCGATCTGCTCGCTCGCCATGGCCAGAAGGCGGTGTTTTTCGTCGATCCCATGCCCGCGCTGGTGTGGGGCGTGGCCGCGATTGAGGACATTATTGGCCCCATCATCGCCGCCGGGCAAGACGTGCAACTGCATTGCCACACTGAATGGCTCGGCCTGGCCGGAGACGCCAACCTGCTCGCGTCAAAGCGCAGCGGGCAGAACCTCGCCGACTTCCCGTTCGAGGAGCAATGCCAGATCCTCGACTATGCCCGCACCACGCTGATGGCCGCAGGCGCGCCCGCGCCGGTCGCGTTCCGGGCGGGCAATTACGGCGCCAATGATGATACCCTGCGGGCGCTTGCAAGCCTTGGCATCGCCTATGATACGAGCCATTGCCCGGCGATGGTCGGCAAGAGCGCGTGCCGGATCGGCCTTGGCCCGGACGTACACGATCCGCTGGAGCATATGGGCGTGATCGAAGTCCCCGTCGGCAGCATCGGCGCGATGGGCGGAGGGCAGCGCCATGCCCAGATCACCGCGCTGTCACTGGGCGAGATGCTCGCCGCGATCCGCCATGCAGCGGCGAGTGGGCAGGAGACCTTCACGCTCGTCAGCCACTCCTTCGAACTGATCAACCGCCGCAAGCTGGCCGCCAACCGCGTGGTCCGCCATCGCTTCACGGGGCTGGTCAAGGCGCTTGAGGCCATGCCCGGGGTAACGACCGGCACTTATGCGGACACTCCGCCCACCCTGCGCACGTCGATCCGTGCCAGCCAGCCGCTCCCACCCAATGCGATGCGAACCGGACGGCGGATGGCCGAACAAATCGTCTCCAACGCGCTCTACGGCGCGCTCTAAGGACGCGCCGTGGGTACCGCCGCCATCGACTTCACCGTGGGATCGCGCCGCCTGCTCAGCGTCCCGCGCCAGCTTTCCACTTGGGCCTTCAGCCTTGAGGACGTGCTCGCTGGCGCGCTGCCCGCCGTGCCGCCGAGCGGGCGTGACGGGGTGCGCGTGCTCTCCGCCCCGACTGCGCGCCTCGCCGCAATCACCGCGCGTTACCCCGGTTTCATCGCGGGTGGGCGGCAGGATTACCGCCGCCACTATATCGACATGGGCCAGAGCTTCGATGACTACATGGCGCAGTTCTCTGGCAAGACGCGCTCAACCTTGCGGCGCAAGGCGCGCAAGCTGGCGGACGAAGCGGGTGGCTACACCGTCACCGAGCACCGCACTCCGGCCGATATCGAAGCCTTCCTCGCCGCCGCCCTTCCGCTGTCGGCGCGCACCTATCAGGCGCGGCTGCTCGATGCCGGATTGCCCGAAAGCCCCGAGGCGCGCCACGCGATGCTTGAGGCGGCCGAGGCTGACCAGATGCGCGCCTTCCTGCTCCACGCGGGCGGACAGCCGGTGGCCTACCTGTCGCTACCGCTTGCCGGGCAGACGCTGGTCTATGCGTTTCTGGGCTATGATCCCGATTGGGCACGGCTGTCGGTCGGCACGGTGCTCCAGATGGACGCGCTGGAGCGCCTGTTTGCCGAGGAGCGCTACCGCTGGTTCGATTTCACCGAGGGCGACGGCGCGCACAAGGAGATGTTCGGCACCCATGCGGCAGCGTGCTCAAGCCTCGTGCTGCTGGAGCCGACGCTGGCCAATCGCACGCTGCTCGGCGCGCGGGCGGGGTTTGATGCGAGCGTGCTCGGCGCCAAGGCGCTGGCGGAACGCTCAGGGGCGCTGGGACGGATCCGTGCGCTGCTGCGGGCCTGATTCCCCGCGCATGGTCGCAGCGGCACGGCGCCGGTTGCTCTCCCGCACGCGCACCTGCGCCACCAGCGCGGAACGCCCCGACGGCGCACCGCTGAGCGATCCGTAACGCAGCGCCAGATACAGCCACATCGCCGCAATCACGCCGAGCAGCACGCTCGCCGCGATACCGAGGCGCAGGTCGTAGCTCATCAGCAACCCATCAGCAGCCAGCGCAACGCCAGCCACCAGCCACTTGGGCGAAAGCCAACCGGCAAGGCGTTCGGAAGCAAAGGGCATCAGGCAACCTCTTTCATGAAACGCGGCCGGGGGAGGAGAGAGGACCCGCGTCGTCATCCAGAAGATGGGCGGACGCAGGCCAAAGACAAGTGGGGAGAATGACTTATCCCGCGCAAACGAAAGGGTCGGAAAGCAACCGCCTTCCGACCCTTCCGTTAATCAACTCACCACCGCAAACCGATCCCAAGGGGATCGCAAGGCCGACCGGCCGCCCGCAGCGACGCGACCGTCAGGTCGCATGAGCGAGGAAAGGCGAGCGCGGACGCGCTCGCCTCCCACAGATTACGCCCCTTCGACTTCCGAAAGGTCGACCTTCAGGCCCGGGCCCATGCTCGAGGTCATGGTGACCTTGCGCACATACTTGCCCTTGGCGCCCGCAGGCTTGGACTTCACCACCGCTTCGGTCAGCGCCTTGAAGTTCGCCTTCAGCGCGTCATCGGTGAAGCTCAGCTTGCCGATGCCCGAGTGGATGATGCCCTGCTTTTCGACGCGGTATTCGACCTGGCCGCTCTTGGCGTCCTTGACCGCTTGCGCGACGTTGGGGGTGACGGTGCCGAGCTTGGGGTTCGGCATCAGGCCCTTGGGGCCCAGCGTCTTACCCAGACGGCCGACAACGGCCATCATGTCGGGCGAGGCGATCACGCGGTCGTAATCGAGGTTGCCCGCCAGCATGTCTTCCATCAGGTCTTCAGCGCCGACCTTGTCAGCCCCGGCAGCCAGCGCCTTTTCAGCGTTGTCGCCGCGCGCGAACACGGCAACCTTGACGTCCTTGCCGGTGCCCGAAGGCAGCGAGACCATGCCGCGGACCATCTGGTCAGCGTGACGCGGATCGACGCCGAGGTTCATGGCCACTTCGACGGTTTCGTCGAACTTGGTCTTGTACTCGCGCAGCACAGCCAGCGCCTCATCGACAGTGTAGAGCTTCTCGCGATCGAGCGCGGCCAGAACCTTCGCCTTCTTGGTGATCTTGGTCATGTGCTTAGCCCTCCACCACTTCGAGGCCCATCGAGCGGGCGCTACCGGCGATGATCTTCATCGCCTGATCAATGTCGTTCGCGTTCAGATCGGCCATCTTGGCTTCAGCGATCTCGCGGATCTGCGATTCCTTGATGGTGCCAGCCGAGATCTTGCTGGGCTCCTTCGAACCCGACTTCAGACCAGCGGCCTTCTTGAGGAAGTAGGACGCGGGCGGGGTCTTGGTGATGAAGGTGAACGAGCGATCGCCGTAGACCGTGATCACGGTCGGGATCGGCATGCCCTTTTCCATTTCCTGCGTGGCGGCGTTGAACGCCTTGCAGAATTCCATGATGTTCACGCCGCGCTGACCCAGCGCCGGGCCGATCGGCGGCGACGGCGTGGCAGAGCCCGCGGGCACCTGCAACTTGATATAGCCTTCAATTTTCTTGGCCATGTGGCCTTACTCCTGTCGCACTGTTGCCCGGCTGTTTCCATCCGGGCTCATGTTAAGCGGTCCAGCGCCTCTGCTTCGTGCATTGCAGAGGCTCCCGCACGGAATCACCGGCCTCAGGGGCCAGCGAAGGCGCGCGCATAGCGGTTTTGCCGCGCAATGCAAGCCCGCACGCCCTTCTGGGCGTTCAGCCTCGTACCTGTTGGAGACACATGAGACACTGTCCAGGAACCAAAAAACCAACTCCTCGCCGCAGGCTTTCCGGCCGCAGATCGGGCGCAGGCGCGGCAGGGGAGGGTGCGGAAAGCGGGTCATCGCGGCGTTGGTAACGCAGGCTGGCCCAGTAGGAAAATCGCGAAAAGCCCGGTCTGGCATAAGGCGACAGACCAAGCCCGATTGTCGCCGCGAGAAGGTTTGTCAGTGCGATGTGTCAGAAGGTCTTCACATTCTTCAACAATTAGAACAATGTTTACAGGCTGACGGGTAGGTTGCCCAGCCTCAGGATTTCAAAGGAACGACATGATCACTATCGCCATCCGTGCGCGCGAAATCGTTTCGAGCAATGTCGACAGCCTCGTCAGCAAAGCGGGCGAGCCGCGCAAGATGCTGCGGCTGCTCCAGTCCGAGATCGAGGAAACGCTGATCGCGCTCCACGGCGATTCCGCGCGGGCCAAGCGTCAGCGGGAGCGGCTCAGTGATACGGCTGCCCGGTTGGCTGCGGGCGCCGAGGAATGGACCGGCAAGGCCAAGATCGCGATCGATCACGGCCGCGAAGACCTCGCCCGCGCCGCCCTGCTGACCCGCGAGGCCGAGCGGGCCAAGGCCGCTGACGCCGCCGCGAGCGCCGCTGCGCTGGGTGACCAAATCGCCGAGGCTACCGCCGTCATCGCCGACCTTGAGGCCAAACGCACCGCCATCACCGCGCGCATCGCCGAACTGGTCAAAGCCGAGGCCGCGACACAGCCCGCCGCCGCTGCCGCCGACACCCATGTCGACCGCCGTATCGACCGGATCGAAGCGCTGGAGCGGCGCGCCGGGTTTGTGGATGTCCCCGGAGAAGCTCCTTCGCTCGCCTCGCTCGATGACGAGATTGCGGGCCTGCAAAAGGCGAGCGCGATCGAGGCCGAACTGGCGGCGCTGAAGGCCACGGCTGCACCGGCGAAGAAGGCGGCGGGCAAGAAGCGTTGATCGAGCCAATTGCCGTCGCCCCGTGCCTGACACGGGGCTTGGCTGTCTTTTGCTGACCACATTGCGCCGAAAGAAAATCCAAGCCCCGTGTCAAGCACGGGGCGACGGGTGAATTATGTCGGGCGCGGCACCCTCAGCCCCTTGGTGCGGCTGGTGAGGTGGAACTTGTGGCACAGCGCGCACTTGTAGGTGCGCAAGATGACATCGGCGCTCAACGCCACGGCGTCCGCTTCCTCACGGGTCTCATAGCGGCGCTTGCGCTGACAGATGCCGGGCGAGGTCTGCATCAACCCTTATACTGCCTCGCCGAGTGAGCGCTGTAACGGCCTCATAGAGGCCGCAAGGGCGACCGCCCGCCCGCAGGCGCCCCGCATGGAGCGAAGCGAAAGAAGGGAACAGCGCCGAGGACGCTCGCCCGGAGGGGCGAGCGAAAAACTCATTTCGCCAGTTCGACGTGCTCGAAATCGAGCTCCACCGGGGTTGCGCGGCCGAAGATCGACACCGAAACCTTGACCTTGGCCTTGTCGAAATCGAGCTCTTCCACGATCCCGTTGAAGCTGGCGAACGGGCCGTCGAGCACCTTGACCGAATCGCCGATCTCGTAATCGACGCTGATCTCGCGCTTCGGCGCGGCCTGCGCATCGGCGACGCCGCCGAAATAGCGCGAGGCTTCTTTTTCCGAGATCGCCTGCGGCTTGTTCATCGAGCCGAGGAAGCCGGTCACCTTGGGGGTGTTCTTGACCAGGTGGTAGACATCATCGGTCAGGTTGAGCTTGGCCAGCACATAGCCGGGCATGAACTTGCGTTCGACCTGCACCTTCTTGCCGCGCTTCACTTCCGTCACGGTCTCGGTGGGAACCTGCACTTCTTCGACCCCGTCCGACAGGCCGAGCCGTTCGGCTTCCGAAATGATCGCGTCGCGAACCTTGTTCTCGAAACCGGAGTAAGCGTGGATGATATACCAGCGAGCCATGGAGAGTCCTTGGAAATAGAGATCTGACGGGCAGAGATAATCGGGCGCGCCGTGCGCCTTATTGCAGCAGGCTGATCGCGCCGCGCACGATCGCGCCGAAGAGCGTGTCGATGCCGAGGAAGAAGATCGAGAGAATCACCATGAAGATGAACACGAAGATCGCCGTGCGCACGGTTTCCTCACGGGTCGGCCAGACGATCTTGTTCGTCTCGGCCTTGACCTGACTGAAGAACTCGCCGGGCGAGGTCTTGCGCTTTTTCTCTTCAACCTTGCCGAGTTCGGCGTTCTTCTGATCGGCCATGATAGCCCGTTCCTTCGCGTAATGCCTGCTCGTCCTGTCCGAGGCGGCTTTCAGGTAGGGGGCCGCGCCGCCCGGGACAAGGTCGCCGGAGGGGCTGGAGATCTACCGATGTCGGATAAGACGCTGAGGCTCTTACGCGCGGGACAGCGCAAATGCAAGAATGCTTGGGTAGCGGATACGTGCGCGGGCGGCGCGCCTCAGCGCATCCCGAACAGGCGCGCGATCAGGCTGCCGCTCGGCTGCATCGGCTGGAGCGGACCATGAATCGCCCGCCCCCGCGCCGGATCGCGGGTGGGACGCGGGCTGACCCACTGATCGGGCCGCGAGGAACGGAAGGTGTAGGCGCTCATCCTGTGTCTCCTGTGCGAGGGCAGCCAATCGGTTCGTCGACAGGAATACACG
>DLGU01000159.1:2417-3210 GCA_002482865.1 Porphyrobacter sp. UBA7686 | reverse complement strand
GCGTCGAGCGGGTTGGTGATGCAGATCACGAAAGCGTCGGGGCAATTGGCCGCAATGCCTTCGCCAACGGCCTTCATCACCTTCAAATTGATGCCGAGGAGGTCATCGCGGCTCATGCCGGGCTTGCGCGCCACGCCTGCGGTGACGATCACCACGTCCGCGCCTGCAATGTCGGCATAGTCATTGGTGCCGGTGATGCTCGCGTCGAAACCTTCGACCGGACCGCACTGGCTGAGATCGAGCGCCTTGCCCTGCGGCACGCCTTCGACCACGTCGAACAGCACGATGTCGCCAAGGCCCTTGAGCGCAGCGAGGTGGGCAAGCGTGCCGCCGATATTACCGGCGCCGACGAGGGCGATTTTCTTGCGGGCCATTGTGAGGACGTCCTTCCCTTATTCATCGGGACGACAAACACGCGCACAGAATGCTGGCGCCAACCCCCGTCCCAAGCGGCATGGCACCCGTTACAAACCGGGCGGTAGGCCGCTCAAAATGGGATTGCAACCGTCAAAAGGTCGGATGCGACAACTATCTTTGCAAACAGTTCGCAATTGCATTAATGCGGCAGGTCAGCCGATCGGGGGAACCCCTTAGCGCAGTTGCCGTAAGGTCAGGGCGCTGTTCAGGCGGGAATAAGCTCCCTGCCTGCGCGCGCGGCGAGGCGGCGGTCGAACATCCGGGTAATCGCGAGCCAGTGATCCTGCGCATCGGCATCCCCGCGCACAGCCGCATCGGCAGCGGCATCCACGGCAGCTTCGGCCGAGGCGAGACCGTGAACGGCAAAATGCCGCAG
>DLGU01000159.1:723-2227 GCA_002482865.1 Porphyrobacter sp. UBA7686 | reverse complement strand
GACATGAAGCGCGGCATTTCCCGTTATCGTCGCCGCGTCATCAGGTGCGCGGCGTTCCCGAACGCTCTAGCGATCCGCCGCTAAGGCTTGGTGTGATAACAGGGTTGAGAACAGCTTAACCCTGTTTCGGGCCAGCGCGAAGGCTTGCTGCTAGTCCTTGGCGGCCGGTGCCGGAGCCGCAGAAGGCGCTGCGCCCGGCTGGGCTTTCCACTGACCTGCGCGGGCATATTCGGCCTTGACCGTGCCGGTGCCCGTATAAGCTTCGCTCGGCGCAGAGGGGGGAAGCGGGGCGGCATCAGCCTTGGCAGCACCGCCGCGTGCCGCCTGCTGGCCGACCGGCACGGGGTCGAGTTGGTAGGCGATGACCGGACGGCCCGGCGTGGCTGTAATCGGCGCGGATGCAGTGACCGGGATGGCGGTCGTGCGCCCGTTCACCATCGGCTCAAGACCCGCATAGGCAGTGCTGAATGCCGCAGCCTGCCCGCCTGCGCCGCGATTGCGGTAGAACCGGTGCGCGCCGATGCTGCCGATATGGTCGAGCGTGCTGGCCCAGTACGGATTGACCCAGAGCGTATGATAATGCGTCGCCAGCCCGACCGGCGCATAGACGCTGCCGGCCAGCGCTTCGGACGCGATCCGCTGCGCGCGTGCCCAGCTGACGCCCGAAGGCCGTCGCGCCAGACTACCGTCACAGGTGAAGGTGAACTGGCACCCGGTCGAACGTTCCGAGCCCTGATAGACCACGCCGCACACGCTGGAGGGCCATGCGGGGTGAGCGACGCGGTTGAGCACCACCTGTGCCACGGCGCGTTGCCCCGCCTCGCTCTCGCTGGCGGCTTCGTACCAGATGGCTTGCGCGAGGCATTCTGCCGCGCGAGCGTGGGTGATGCCGGTGCCGGGCGAATAGAACGGCCGCGCCGCCGCGCCGACATCGATCAGCGCGCCCAGCTCGCGCCCGCTTTCCGCGCCAGTGGCGAGCGGATCGGCGGTTGGCAGGGCGACCAGCGCGGTTCCGGCTGGGTCAGCCATGTAGAAGAAGGCCGAGCCCGGAAAGCTCATCCCCGGCCGCTCAAACGGCAGGGCAGCCTCGGCGGCTTGACGGGTAGCGAGCGCGGCAGTGCTTTCGATCGCATTGCCCGGCAGGGTGCCCATGCCGCCGGATGCGGCCATCGCAGGCACGGCAATCGCGGCAAACAGCACCGCGAGGCGCTTGCGCCAGGTCTTGCTGGGGAGGGCGCCGCCGGGCAGCGTCCATCCGTGGCGGGCTGAGGCCGTGAAGGGGAAGGAGGTGCGCCGCTGAGCCATAAGGTGTCCGAGGCCTTACGCGCGCGGCGCGGCAACGGCGAGGCCGGCGGACGCCTGCGTCCCGTTTCCGGACAGGTGGGCACAGCACCTTAACTCGTTGCGCCAGCGAGCGCGCCGCCCTATCGCCTGGGCCGGATATGGCGCGGGATCGCATCAGCTTGAACGGGAAAGTGTCGGTGCTGGCGGCGGCGCTGCTGCT
>DLGU01000159.1:0-696 GCA_002482865.1 Porphyrobacter sp. UBA7686 | reverse complement strand
GAGAGGCCGCAATCGGATACCCCCACGATCGTCAGCCTCAACCCCTGCCTCGATGCGATTCTGGTCGAGATTGCGGGGACGGAGCAGGTTCTAGCCCTATCGCATTACAGCCGCGATCCGGGCGGGAGTTCGATCCCGGCGNNGCGTGGCGCAGCGCTACGGTGTCACGGGCGGGACGGCGGAGGAGGTGATCGCGCTTCAGCCCGATCTGGTGCTCGCTTCGATCTTCCTGCCGCAGCCGACCCGCTCGGCGCTGGAGCGAGCCGGCCTCACAGTCGCGACCTTCGGCAGCCCCGCCACCGTCGCCGAAAGCGTGGCGCAGGTGCGCGAAGTTGCCGCGATCGCGGGCCGTGCCGGACAGGGCGAGGCGCTCGCCGCGCGCATTGCTGCTCCCCCGCCGCAAACCGGCACACCGATTGATGCGCTGCTGTGGCAGGAGGGCGAGATTGTCGCGGGCGAACAGACGCTGATCGCCGAACTGCTTCGGCAAGAGGGCTTCACCAGCCACGCCGCCGCGCGTGGATTGGGACAGGCGGATCGGGTCAGCCTTGAGCGTGTGCTCAGCGATCCGCCCAGCGTGCTGCTGATCGCAGGCGATGCGCCGGGCCAGCGCCATCCGCTGCTGGAAGGGCACTACAAGCGGATGCTGATCGCCGACTTCAACCCCTCACTGATCTATTGCGGCGGGCCGACCAT
>DLGU01000195.1:8715-10307 GCA_002482865.1 Porphyrobacter sp. UBA7686 | reverse complement strand
AGCAAAGCCCCCGGTGAAACATCACCTGCCACAAACAACGCCCTGCGCGAACACCAGCCGGGCAGCGGCTCTGCGGCCTTCGCGCAAACCGAAGGCAATGCCGGTGAACTGCATCAGGATATTCCGTCCGATGGCGATCACAGTGCAAGCCGGGCCCATCTGACCGACAACCACGGTCACCGCATCGCCGATAACCAGAACTCGCTGCGGGCTGGCGAGCGGGGGCCGACCTTGCTCGAAGACTTTGTGCTGCGCGAAAAGATCTTCCACTTCGATCACGAACGCATCCCCGAGCGGATCGTCCATGCGCGCGGCTCGGGTGCGCACGGCACCTTCGAAGTGACCCGCGCGATCCCCGAATGGACTCGCGCTGGCCTGTTCCAGAAAGAAGGCAACACCTGCCCGGTGTTCGTCCGGTTCTCGACCGTCGCCGGGGGCGCGGGCAGCGTCGATACGCCGCGCGACGTGCGCGGCTTTGCCGTCAAGCTCTACACCGACGAAGGCAATTGGGATCTGGTGGGCAACAACATCCCGGTGTTCTTCATCCAGGACGCGATCAAGTTCCCCGATCTCGTCCATAGCGTGAAGATGGAGGCCGACCGCGGCTATCCGCAGGCCGCCAGTGCGCACGATACCTTCTGGGATTTCGTGAGCCTGATGCCCGAAAGCATGCACATGATCATGTGGGCGATGTCGGACCGCGCCATCCCGCGCTCGCTGCGGATGATTGAAGGTTTCGGCGTTCACACCTTCCGCTTGATCAATGCCGACGGCGAAGGCCGCTTCGTCAAGTTTCACTGGAAGCCCGTGCTGGGTCTGCAAAGCACCACCTGGGACGAGGCGGTCAAGATCGCCGGTGCCGATCCCGATTTCCATCGCCGCGACCTGTGGGAAGCGATCGATGGCGGCGATTTCCCGCAGTGGGAACTGGGCGTGCAGGTGTTCGACGAGGAATGGGCGGCCAAGCAGCCCTATGACGTGCTCGACGCGACCAAACTGATCCCGGAAGAGGATATCCCGGTCGAGGTGATCGGGCGCATGACGCTCAATCGCAATGTCGACAATTTCTTTGCCGAAACCGAACAGGTCGCCTTCATGCCGACCAATATCCTGCCAGGCATGGATTTCTCGAATGATCCGCTGCTGCAGGGCCGCTTGTTCAGCTATCTCGACACGCAGAAGTCGCGGCTGGGCACGACCAATTTCCACCAGATCCCGATCAACGCGCCCAAGTGCCCGTTCCACAACATGCAGCGTGACGGGATGATGCAGACGCTGGTGCCGACAGGGCGCGCCAATTATGAGCCCAATTCGCTCGCCGAAGCGGGGGAGGATGGCGGGCCGCGCGCTTGCCCGGACACCGGGTTCACCTCGTTCCGCGAGAATGCCGAGCGCAACGACCCGACCGAGAAATTGCGCGTGCGGGCCGAGAGCTTTGCCGATCACTACAGTCAGGCGCGGATGTTCTATCGCTCGCAAACCGAGAACGAGCAGGCGCACATCGCCTCGGCACTGGTGTTCGAGCTTTCGAAGGTTCTGATCCCGCATATCCCGCCGGCGGTGATTGCGCGCCTGCGCAACATAGACGAGGA
>DLGU01000195.1:5458-8652 GCA_002482865.1 Porphyrobacter sp. UBA7686 | reverse complement strand
AACCGGTTGATCTGGGAACCTCCGATGCCCTCTCGATCCAGAAGCGCGCCAAGCCGACCTTCAAGGGCCGCAAGATCGGCATCCTGTTCGATGAAGGCTCAAGCAAGGCCATGATCGACACGCTGGTGGCCGATATCGCCAAGGAAGGCGGAACGGCGTTCCTCGTTGCACCGAAGATCGGGCCGCTCAAGGTCAAGGGCGGAACACTGAAGGCCGACGGCCAGCTTGCGGGGTCACCTTCGGTGCTGTTCGATGCGGTCGTGGCCATCCTGATGCCAGAGCGTGCCGAGAAGCTCGCAGGTGATGTCGGCGCGGTCGCGTGGTTTGCGGACGCCTGGTACCACTGCAAGACTATTGGTGCCTGCGGCGGAACGCGCCAGCATCTGCTCCCTAAGGCCAATATCGAGCCTGACGACGGGATCGTCGATCCGGAGGACTTCATGGGCGTTGGTCCAATCCGTCATTGGCACCGCGAACCCGAGGTGCGCGATCTGGCGTGATCTAGGGCGCTACAGTCCGATAGCGAGTGGCTGGCCGTTGTAAGTCAACGTCCGGCCCTCGCGCTGGTCGAACACGTCGCCCTGCGCCTGCCCATCGTGAAGGATCACGGTGACCGGGCGCGTCTCAGCCATGCCGGGGAAGCTGCCTTCGCGCGCGCCCAGCGCCAGAGTGCGGGTGGCATCGTCCCACGTGATCGGGATGCGGGCGAATTCGGCACGGGCATAGCCCATGTCGGAGCCCGCATCCTCGTAAAGCGTGAAGCGACCATCGGCCCCGGCGAACACATGGAGCGTCAGCGGGCCTTGCGGGTTCTCACCGGACCATTGCACGTCAGGCCCTGCGGGAATGATCGCCCCGGCGCGGACGAACAGCGGCATCCGTTCGCGCGGGGCGGCGGCCGTGACAGTCTGCCCGCCCTTGAGTAGTTTGCCGGTCAGCGCATCGAACCAGACGGGCCCTTCCGGCAGATAGACCTGCCGCGATCGGGCTGCGAACGCGGTCACCGGCGCGGCCATGATTGAAGGGCCGAACAGATATTGGTCGTCGATCCCCCAAACCTTCCGGTCGCTTTTGAAATCCATCACCAGCGGACGCAGGATCGTCGCGTCGTCAAAATGCGTCGCGGCGGCCAGCGTGTAGATATAGGGCAGCAGCCGGTAGCGCAGGCGGTGGTAGTGGGTCAGGCCGTCCAGCATCGCCGGATCGCCTTCGCTGACGATGTAAGTCTCGCGGCTCGGAAACTCGCCATGGCTGCGGAACAGCGGCGAGAACGCGCCGAACTGGAACCAGCGCAGGTAGAGCTCGCGCCATTCGGGCAGGTGGGCGGGGTCCTGTGTGCTGAAGCGATCCTCGACCGCAAAGCCGCCGATGTCATGCGTCCAGTTGGGCACCCCTGCGAGGCTCAGGTTGAGGCCTGCGCTGATCTGGTCGCGCAAGTCGTCCCACCGCGCCGCGACATCGCCCGACCATAGCGCGGATGACGCCCGCTGGATCCCGCCAAAGCCGCTGCGGGTGAGGATGAAAGGGCGCGTGTCAGGCTGGGACTGCCGCAGCCCCTCGGCCACGCCCTCGGCATGCACCAGCGGGTAGGAATTGAAGATCGCCGTCCCCGGAACGCCCGTGGTGGGCGAGGTCATCTGATAGGCGCGCTCTGCGACCGAAAGGTTCGAGTGCCAGTCGGGTTCGGTCGCATCCATCCACCAGGCATCGAAGCCCAGCGGCAAGAGCGTGTCCTGCATCTGCTTCCAGTAAAGCGCGCGCGCCTCCGGGACATAGGGGTCATAGAAAGTGTTGGCATAGCCCTTCCCCACCCAGTCGCGCTGACCCGCGTCGAGCGGGCGTTCGTAGAGGAACCCGCGCTCACGCAGCGCCTTGCCGTGGGCGGTGTCGGTATAGAACTTGGGCCAAACCGAGATCATCACCCGGCCATTCAGCGCCTTGACCGCATCGACCATAGCGGCCGGATCAGGGAAGCGTGCGGGGTCAAAGCAGTGGCAGCCCCAGCTGTCTTCGGGCCAGTAGAACCAGTCCTGCACGATCGCATCGATGGGAATCTTGTGGTCGCGATAGGACTGCATCACGCCGACAACTTCGGCTTGGGTGTTGTAACGCTGGCGCGATTGCCAGAAGCCATAGGTCCAGCGCGGCATCATCGGTGCCTTGCCGGTGAGGCGGCGGTATCCGGCGATGGCGTCGTCCATGCTTGGCGCGGGGACCACATAGTAATCGATCGCCTTGCCCGCATCGCTCGCGAAGCTGACCGAGTGGCGATCTTCGGGCGGCAAGGGGTCTGCCTGTTCGAGTGCGATGTAGCCCTGGTTCGGCTCCCACGCGATGCGCAGCTCCACGGGCTTTCCCGCCGCAAGGTCGAGCTCGAAGTTATGGTACCACGGGTTCCAGTTCTGCCGCCAGCGGGAGAGCACCTCCTTCCCGTCCGCGAACACCGTCACATAGGACGAGGAATAGAGCCGAAACTTGTGCGTGCCCGCCTTGTCCGGGGTGAAGGTACCGGACCACACCACGCGCTGGGTCTCGACGGCATTGCCCTGCGTGTTCTGCCCGGTCGTCGCAGCCTCGGTCGTCGCCTTCGCCTCGGCGGGCCAGCGGGACTGATCCTTGAGGTACTGATAGTCGACCGCGCTCTCGGCCTGCTCCAGCACCTTGCGGCTGCCGAGGAAGTATTCCGCCCGCCAGTCCAGCGCCAGCTTGGCATAGGGCGCAGGATCGCCGACGCGGGTGATCGCGGCGTTGTCCCACAGGATGCCGTAGCCCTTGGTGGAGACGAGGTAGGGAATGGCAATCGCCATGTTGTGCTGGGCGAGCTCCACATCCTCGCCATTGTAATCCATTTGGCGGTTCTGGTGCTGGCCGAGGCCGTAGAGCCCCTCGTCCGTCCCCCGGTTGAACTGGACCCGAGTGGCAAGCCACGGCTGACCCTCAATACTGACGGGGGAAAGGCGGCGCGCGGGGGCATATTCGTCCAGCAGCATTGCGCCTTGCGGGTCGCGGATCGCGATGTGGCCATCGGCAAGGCGTACTGCTGCCGAGGCTTGGGGCATCACCAGCGTGGCAACTTCGCCGTCATGCCGAAATTCAGGCGTGCCGTCCGCGTCGGCGATCACCATGGCCGTCGGGCGACCATCGGGCAGGGTCTCGGCCACCGTGACGCGGAACGTGCCATCGGCGTAGGCCAG
>DLGU01000195.1:820-5335 GCA_002482865.1 Porphyrobacter sp. UBA7686 | reverse complement strand
TCCATGTTACCGCTACCAATTCTGGTCCCTGCACAGTGGCACCCCCGTCCTTTCACCGCAGCTTTTGCCGCGAACTCCCGGGGCGCAGGCTAGTGGCGGGGGAGCGGCGGTGCAACCCCGGCTGCAACCGCTTAGCCCAGCGGCAAGCCCAGCGCTTCGGCCACGGCGGGGATGTGCAGCTTGCCGCCCGCCACGTTAAGCCCGGCCGCCAGATGCGGGTCAGCCGCCATCGCCGCCTCAGCGCCCATGTTCGCCAGCTTCAGCACGAACGGCAGCGTCGCATTGCCTAGCGCCATGGTCGAGGTGCGTGCAACAGCGCCAGGCATATTGGCGACGCAGTAATGGATCACGCCGTCGACCACGAACACCGGGTCTTCGTGGGTCGTGGCATGGCTGGTCTCAAAGCAACCACCCTGATCGATCGCGATATCGACCACCACCGTGCCGGGGCGCATCGAAGCGATCATCGCGCGCGTCACCAGCTTGGGCGCGGCGGCTCCCGGTACCAGCACTGCGCCGATCACCAGGTCAGCGCCCGCCACCGCTTCGGCAATCGCGGCGGAGGAGGCGAAGGCGGTGCGGATCTGATTGCCGAACACCATGTCGAGCTCTGCGAGGCGGCGGTTGGAGATATCGAAGATCGTCACATCGGCGCGCAGGCCGACCGCCATCTGAGCCGCGTTCACACCGGCAACCCCGCCGCCGAGGATCACAACTTTGCCCGGCTCCACGCCCGGCACGCCGCCGAGCAGCACGCCGCGGCCGCCCTGATGCTTTTCGAGGTAATGCGCGCCGCACTGGACGCTCATCCGCCCGGCGACTTCGGACATCGGCTTCAGGAGCGGCAAGGTGCCGTCGGGCGCTGTCACGGTCTCGTAGGCAATGCACGTCGCACCCGAGGCTATCAGGCCTTCGGTCTGCGGCTTGTCGGCGGCAAGGTGGAGGTAGGTGAACAGCACATGGTCGGGGCGCAGCATCGCGACTTCGACGGCCTGCGGTTCCTTCACCTTGACGATCATCTTGGCCGCTTCAAACACTGCCGCCGCATCGGGGAGGATCGCCGCGCCTGCCGCCACATAGGCGCTATCAGTGAAGTCCACGCCAAGACCGGCGCCGCTCTGCACCACGACCTCATGGCCTGCGCGGGTCAATTCGGCGACCGCTGCCGGGGTCAGGCCGACGCGATATTCGTTGTTCTTGATCTCGGTGGGAACGCCGACGCGCATGGTATCTCTCCTGCTGTATCTCTCTGCGGCGCCTTTAGCAGAAGGGCCTCGCGCGTTCTTCGCAATGATCGGCATGGCGAGGGGCACAGACGGGAAAATCTTGCGCATTTATCTCAATTAGCGCATAAATTCCGCGCATGGATCGCATCGACCGGAAAATTCTTGATCTGCTGTCGGAGGACTCGCGCCTCACCGGTGAGCAGCTGGGCGAGCGGGTCGGCCTTTCGCCCTCTGCCGCGCATCGGCGAGTGAAGGCGCTTGAAGAAAGCGGGGCGATCATCGGTTACCGGGCCCGGCTCTCGGCGGCGGCGCGCGGGAACCCTTCGACTGTGTTTGTGCAGGTCACCCTCACCGATCAGCGGCAGGCGACCATGCTCGCCTTCGAGCGCGCGATGGCGAGCACGCCGCAGATCGTCGAGGCCTATCTGATGAGCGGGCAGTCCGACTATCTGATCAAAGTGCTGGTACGCGAACAGGACAGCTATGAGCGCATCCACCGCGAGATCCTGTCAGCGCTGCCGGGCGTGCAACGGCTGGTGAGCCAGTTCACCATCCGTACATTGGAAGGCGGCGATTAGGCTGCGCTGCTCGGACGGCCCCGGCCCTCCGGCGCAACTATTGCCCGCAAGACACCCGTTGCGAACCATCTGGCTTCCGTCACCGGCCCCCTTGTTTTTCAGGGCAGATCGCCGATCTCACAAGACCGTTGTGACAGTTCCGGGTCAAGATTGCGGTAGAAAGTTAGTTTTCCGACAAGTATAGGACGAGTATGGCCACGCCGATCTACGAATTTGCGCAAATCCCGCGGGTTGACCCTGCGGACAAACCGCGCGGCCGCGCGCGGCGGGTGCGTGACGTGGGTCAAGCGCCCACCGTCGGCGTGATCTACAATCCGCGCAGCCACCGCAATCTCGGCGCTGATTTCGATTGTGGCGTGTGTCCGCATGTCCACATCGCCCAGCCGCGCGAGCGGGGGCAGTTGCCGCTGGCGCTGGCGGAGTTTGCCGCCAAGGGGATCGATCTGCTGGTCATCAACGGCGGCGATGGCACCGTGCGCGACGTGCTGACCTGCGGGCAAACGATCTTCGGCGATGAATGGCCAGCGATCGCCGTGCTCCCCAAGGGCAAGACCAACGCGCTCACCGTCGATCTCGGCGTGCCGGACGATTGGACGCTGCAAGACGCAATTGACGCGCTGGATCATGGCACCCGCGTGTGGCGCCGCCCGATGGCAGTGTCGCGGATGGATGAGCCCGGTTCGCGTGTCGCTGGCTTCATCCTCGGCGCAGGAGCTTTCAGCAAGGCGACCCAAGCCGGGCAAAGCGCACATAAGCTCGGCGCGTTCGACAGCATGGTCGTGGCGGTCACAGGCCTCTGGGCGCTGGCACAATCGCTGTTCGCTGGGCGGAGCAATCCGTGGCGCAAGGGCGCGCGGATGCAGATCGGGCTCGGCACCGCGGATGCACCGATGGAACATAGCGGCCAGGGTGACCCCGAGATGCGGCAGTTGCTGTTCGCCTCGACGCTCGAGCGCCTGCCTGCCGGGATCAAGCCCTTCGGCGCGCTCAAGAGCGGGTTGAAACTCGTCGCGGTCGACCAAATTTCGCGCCGCACCACCGCGCTGGTGCCGCTGGTGCTGCTGGGCAAGGTGCGCGGTTCCCTGCGTGACCGCGGCATCCACCAACTCGCCGCGACCCAGTTCAGCCTGTCGATCGACGATCAGTTCATCCTTGATGGCGAAGCGTTCCCCGCAGGCGAGTACCTGATCGAGCAGGGGCCGGAGCTCGCCTTCATCGCGCCATGAGCGGTGCACAATGAGCGTGGGGCCTTCGGCGCTCGCCGAAAGGATCGCCGCGCGCCTTGCTGTCCCGATTGATCCTGCCGTGGCGGAATTCGCGCGCGCGCTTGGCGATGCTGTGGGTGCGCGGGCCGTGCTGTTCTACGGATCGAACCTGCGCACCGGATCGCTTGAGGGCGTGCTCGATTTCTACATCCTGCTGCCGGGCACCAATGAGAGCGCAATCTGGCCGACAGTCTCTTACCATGAGCGCGACCATCACGGCGTGACCCTGCGCGCCAAGGTGGCGACCATGCGGCTGGCCACCTTCGCCCGTGCCGCGCATGGTGATCTGACCGACACCACAATCTGGGCACGGTTCGTCCAGCCGAGCGCGCTGATCTGGGCGGTCGATGATACAGCGCGCGGCGAAGTGATCGCCGCCATCGCCTCGGCCGCCACCACCGCCGCGCGGCTGGCGGCGGCACTTGGCCCCGCCAGCGGCACAGCGGAGGATTACTGGCGCGCGCTGTTCCGCGCCACCTACAGCGCGGAGTTCCGGGTCGAGAAATCAGGCCGTGAGAACGACATCCTCAGCGTCAATGCCGAGCATTTCGCCGGGTTACTGCCCCTGGCGCTGGAGGCAGGTGGCATCCCGCCCGGCCAGAATGGCTCCATCCTCACACCGCAGCTTTCTTCTGCCGAGCGCGCGCGCATCCTGCGCTGGTGGAAACGCCGCCGCCGCATGGGCAAGCCGCTCAATCTGCTGCGGCTGGTCAAGGCCAGCACCACCTTCGAAGGCGCGGCGCGCTATGCTGCGTGGAAGATCGAACGGCACACGGGCATGCCCGTCGCCGTCACGCCGTTCCGCGAACGCTTCCCGTTGCTGGCCGCGCCGCAAGTGCTGCTCGACCTGCGCCGTCACCGTCGCCGGCAGCGGGCGGGATAACCAGCCTCACATATACTGCATGGAAATCGCCATCCGGGTGACACCCGAACCGGCGTTGAAGCGCACCTTGTCGACCGAAGGCGGACGCGGGACGAGGCCGAGGATCTTCCTGATCCCGGGATTGTTCGACATCCCCGCCCCATCGGACAGATCGGACTTGCGGTTGCCATTCACGTCATGGTGGACGGCGATAGCAAAGTCACCCGCCGCAGGCAGCGGCACGCACACGGTCACGCTGCCAGCTTGCGGCTTCACGTCGACCCGCATGACATAGCGCTTGCTCTCCAGCCAGTCGCGGCTGTTGGCGGGATAGGCGCGCACGAACAGATTACCTGCCGACGATTTCAGCCCGCTCACCACGACGCGCACCGCCGGACCCTTGCCCGGCGCACATTGGCTCATGTCGTTCGGGGCAGTGCGGGCATAGGCAAAGGGCTGCGCGGCAAGCGGCGCAGCAACCAGTCCGGCGAGCGCCAGACCCGTCACCACCACCGGCAACAGCGCAGGCGACTTGCGATCCGGCAAGCGGGAAAAGGGCATAAAACCGGTCATGGACATCTCAT
>DLGU01000195.1:163-744 GCA_002482865.1 Porphyrobacter sp. UBA7686 | reverse complement strand
AGCCGTATGACGAGCCGTGCCTGAATTACGGCTTAATTGCCCCCAACAGGGATGTTGGCGGTGGAAAAGGTCTGCTGAACGCCTTGTGGCGCGATTCGCGGGACTCGTATGGTCGGTACAGCGTCCCAGAAAGGCCTTAAGCCCGCGCCATGCCGTCACCTTTGATTTCCCCCTCAATCCTGTCTGCCGATTTCGCTCGGCTGGGCGAGGAAGTGCGCGCCATTGATGCGGCAGGGGCAGACTGGATTCACATCGACGTGATGGACGGGCATTTCGTGCCCAATATCACCATCGGCCCGGATGTGGTGAAGGCGCTGCGACCGCACACGAAAAAGCCGTTCGACGTTCATCTGATGATCGCTCCGGTCGACCCCTACCTTCAGGCCTTTGCCGAAGCGGGCGCCGATATCATCACCGTCCATCCTGAAGCGGGGCCGCATATCCACCGCACGCTGCAAGCGATCAAGGCGCTTGGCAAGAAGGCGGGCGTGGTGATCAATCCGGGCACCCCGGTCGAAGTGCTCGACAATCTGATGGACCTGGCGGACCTGATTCTCGTGATGAGCGTCAACCCCGGCTTC
>DLGU01000195.1:0-130 GCA_002482865.1 Porphyrobacter sp. UBA7686 | reverse complement strand
AAGATCGCGCGCATCCGTTCGATGATCACCCGCTCGGGCCGGGCGATCCATCTTGAGGTCGATGGCGGGGTCAACGCGGAAACCGCGCGGATGTGCGTTGAGGCCGGCGCTGATGTGCTGGTGGCAGGCT
>DLGU01000201.1 GCA_002482865.1 Porphyrobacter sp. UBA7686 | reverse complement strand
GGCGCTATCGCCGAACATCAGGGCGTGCCGCCCTCGACCATGTCGCATCATCTGGCGACGCTCGAGCGCGCCGGGCTGGTGCAGTCCGAACGCGAAAGCCGCCTGATCCATTACCGCGCCGACTACCCCGGAATGCGCCGCCTGCTCACGTTCCTGATGCAGGACTGCTGCCAAGGCGCGCCCGAAATGTGCTCCGACCTGATGGCCGGGCTGGCCTGCGAACCCCACGGCTGAGGACAGCATGACCGACACCCCTTTCACTGTGCTGGTGTTGTGCACCGGCAATTCGGCCCGCTCGATCCTCGGCGAAGCGCTGTTCAACCATCTCGGGCAAGGCCGGGTGCAGGCGTTCAGCGCCGGGAGTAAGCCCAAAGGCGTGCCGCATCCGGGCGCGCTCCGGCTGCTCGCGCGGCGCGGGATCGACACCGCCACCTTCCGGTCGAAAAGCTGGGACGAGTTCACAGCCCCCGGCGCGCCGCGGATCGATCTGGCGATCACCGTGTGCGGCAATGCCGCAGGCGAGGCCTGTCCGGTGTTCCTCGGCAGTCCGCTTAAAGCCCATTGGGGCCTGCCCGATCCGGCTGACGTCACCGGCACCGAAGCCGAAGTGGATGCGGCCTTCGAGGAAACTTGGCGATTGCTGGAAATGCGGGTGCGGGCCTTCCTTGCGCTCGACTGGGCAACGCTCAGCACACCCGCGCTACAGGCTGCGCTTGCCGACATTGGCGCGCTGGAAGGGGCTGCGGCATGACAGCAGACGCATCACCGCTGGGCCTGTTCGAGCGTTACCTTTCGGTCTGGGTGCTGCTCGCCATTCTGGCTGGGCTGGGGCTGGGCATGACCGCGCCGGACACGGTCGGCATCCTTGCCGGGCTCGAATATGCCTCGGTCAATCTGGTGGTCGCGGTGCTGATATGGGCGATGATCTTCCCCATGATGGTCGGGGTCGATTTCGGCAGCATTCGCGATATCGGCCGCAAACCCAAGGGACTCGTCATCACGCTGGTGATCAATTGGCTGATCAAACCCTTCACCATGGCGGCACTTGCGGTGCTGTTCTTCGATTATCTCTACGTAGGGATTCTGCCGCGCGGCGATGCTCAGCAATACATCGCCGGGCTGATCCTGCTGGGCGCTGCGCCCTGCACCGCGATGGTGTTTGTCTGGGCGCAGATGACGCGGGGCGATCCCGCCTACACGCTGGTGCAGGTGTCGGTGAACGATCTCGTCATGATCATCGCCTTTGCGCCGATCGTAGCGCTGCTGCTGGGGGTGACCGACATTGTCGTGCCGTGGGAGACGCTGCTGCTGTCGGTGGTGCTTTATGTGGTGATCCCGCTGGTCGCCGGAGCCTTTACCCGCAGCCGCGTTATGGCCGCGCATGGCGGCGACGCCGCGGCCGTTGACACCTTTACGGCCAAGCTGAAGCCGTGGTCGGTGATCGGCCTGCTGGCGACCGTGGTGCTGTTGTTTGCATTTCAGGCGGGCACGATTGTCGCCAATCCGCTGCTGATCGTGCTGATCGCGATCCCGATTCTCATGCAGTCCTATGGCATCTTCGCCATCGCCTATGCCTGGGCCTATGCGTGGAAGGTGCCGCACAATATCGCCGCGCCCTGCGCGTTGATCGGCACCTCCAATTTCTTCGAGCTGGCGGTCGCGGTCGCCATCGGGTTGTTCGGCCTGTCGAGCGGCGCGGCCCTGGCAACGGTGGTGGGCGTGCTGGTCGAAGTGCCGGTGATGCTCTCGCTGGTCGCCTTCGCCAACCGCACCCGCGCGCGCTTTCCGGGAACCCCAGCATGACCGAATATCAGTGGCTCAGAACCCTGCCCGATCCGGCGCATTTGCCCGCGCTGAAGCCGGAATACGCGCATCGCCGCCCGGCGCTCGGCCTCGCCCCCCTCGATCCGCCGCCGCGGATCCTGCTGCTCTACGGCTCGTTGCGGGAGCGATCCTTTTCGCGGCTCGTGGTCGAGGAGGCGGCGCGGCTGTTGCAATTCTACGGGTGCGAGACCCGCATCTTCGATCCGCGCGACCTGCCGATGCCGGACGCTATCGCGGGCGACGATCATCCGGCGGTGCACGAATTGCGCGAACACTCGCTCTGGTCCGAGGGGCAGGTGTGGTGCAGCCCCGAACGCCATGGCCAGATCACCGGGATCATGAAAACCCAGATCGACCACCTGCCGCTCGCCTATCAGGGTCTGCGCCCGACGCAGGGGCGCACGCTGGCGGTAATGCAGGTCTGCGCCGGATCGCAGAGCTTCAACAGCGTCAACACCCTGCGGATTCTCGGGCGCTGGATGCGGATGTTCACCATCCCCAACCAGTCCTCGGTCGCCAAAGCCTATCTGGAGTTCGACGAGGCCGGGCGAATGAACCCGTCGAGCTATTACGACCGGATCGTCGACGTGGTGGAGGAACTGGTGCGCTTCACCGTCCTGCTACGGCCCCATGCCGAGCAGTTGGTGGATCGCTACTCCGAGCGCAAAGACCGAGACATGCCGGTCGAAACCCCGGCCGATGCAGCCGGGATCACTGGGGCCTAGGCGCTACCCCGCGCTCGCCACCGCTTCGTAAAACGGATTGTCCGCCGAATAGTAATTGCAGTGGAAGCCCGACGGCACCCGGAAGGGGATGCGCACGGTTGCAATCGGTCCTGCGGCAATATCCGTTGCAGCGAAGATCGCGAGTTCACTGGTGGGCGAATTGGCGCGGTGCACGAGAGTCATCGCATACCCATCAGCCTCGTGGGTGGCGCCGACGCGCGGGGCGACCACCAGCTCGCCTGCAGCAGAGCCGGGGCCGAAGTGGTAGAAATCCTCTTTGCCGCTCGCCGTGTCGAAATGCAGGACGGCGTCCATCCCGTCGACCCGGCCATCGACCGAATAGAGGTTCATGTTGCCATAGGCGTGGCGAGTCTTGCGGGCCATCATCCGATCATCGGGACGCGGGAACTGGATGTCGCGATCGTTGAGCGTTTCCTCCTTCATGCTCGCCCCGGCAATATCGATCGTCCAGCGGCGCAGCGACATCTTGGTGTCGGCGTGGGTCAGCCAGTTGCCATCCTGATCGGGGAACAGCGCGGTGCCGTTGGCGGCGGCGACATCAGCGATGATCTGACCGTTTTCCTCCCACGCATTGCATTCGTGGAACATGTGGCGCGGGTCGAACTCGAACCAGCGCACATCATCCGCCGTGCCTTCTCGCGGGAGGATCGCAAGCTTGGTCGGGCGCCCGGTGTTCCACGCGGTCATCGGCCCACCGCGCATCCCGCGCTGGATGTCGGTGTCGAGCGGCACCACCGGGATCACCACCCAGTTTTCCGTGAGGAAGAAGGTGTGGATCAGCGCGAAGTGCGGGATCGGGATCGTCACCGCATGGCGCACCACGCCCTCGGCGGTGGTGATGGTGTATTGCAGCGCGGCTTCGCCCGTCCAGCCATTGATATTGGCGCCGATATTGACAAGCTCGCCGGTGGCGTAATCGATCTTGGGATGGGCCGAGAAAGTCGAGGCGATGGTGCCGTCATAATCATGCACCCCCAGCGTGGTCAGCTCGAACGGGTCCATCGCCACCGGCTGTGAGCCTTCCATCAGCGCCAGCAGCTTGCCACCGTGGAGGATGATGTTGGTGTTGCCGGTGTTGTAATGCTTGCCCTGCACCTGCGGATCGGAGGTCATCGGGTTGCCGAACATCCCGAACAACCGGCGGCCGGCGGCTTTCTCCAGCTCGAACTTCTCGGTCCGCACCCAGCGATTGCGCAGGGACACGCGCCCGTCCTGAAAGTGCATGGCGTAGACCATGCCGTCGCCGTCAAACCAGTGATAATCCCCCTCGCGCGTCGGATAGAGCGGCTCTGGCCCGTTGCGGTAGAACACACCGGCGAGATCCGCCGGGAGATCACCATCGACAATCAGATCAGGCGCGGTCGCTTCAAACCGCACCGGCTCGTGATGGCCCGACAGATAGGGGTGGTTGAAGAACGGCTGAGTCATGGTTCCTGCTCCGGTTTGGGGAGAAGCTGCCACAGCGGGAGGCAGCCTTCTGCTAGCATTATGAGGGGCATCTCACCCCGCGATGAGGGCATCGGTCGCCGCGCGGTCCAGCCACAGGGCGTGGACCCCGAACGGCACGGGCTGGGGCAGCGGGATGCGGCATTGCTCGGTCATGGTGGCGGCGTCGGCGACGATCAGCACCGCGCGCGTGCCATCGGCGAGGAGGTCGACCAGCCAGCCTTCATCCTCGCCTTTACCCTCGCCGCGCGGCACGAACACCGGCTCCCCTCCGAGCAGCCCGCCGTAATCGAGATACCCGGCCTCGCGCTCCTCAAACAGGTCGTACTTGAGCACGCCCTGCCCCATCACCCCGCCCGCTTCATCAAGCAGCCAGGTGTAGCGCGCCCGCTCGCCATGACGGCGCCAGTCGATGCCGGGGCGCTCGTAATGGTGATCAAGCAGCACACGCTCGGTCACGTCCCCGCTCGCCCAATCGAGCCGCCAATGGACGAATTGCGTGTGGGGCTCGGCCGGGGTGTGGATCGGCATGAACGGCGGATAGTCGCGGAACACCGGGGCATAGACATGCAGCGCGCCGTCCGCTTCCCAGCCATTGGCGATGTGCCAGATATGGCCGGGCCCGGCGGTTTCGAACCAGCGCACCGGATCGCCGTCGCGGTGGTCACGCGCGATCACGCCGAAGCGCAGGGGCTGCTTGGCATCGAATTGCGCCACGCTGGCATCGGGGCCCGCGAGCCCGCCGGGATTGAAGCGCAGCGAGCTGTCGGGGAAGATGATGTGCGTGTCTGTCAGGATATAATCATGCACGAAGAAGGCGGCGGGCTTGGCCTGCATCACCGTGCTGATCTGGATCGTACCGCCGCGTTCCAGACGGGTCAGATGGGTTGTGCCTGACGTAAAATCCTGCCCGATCGAAAAGACCGTGCCGGTCGTCTCATCGGTCTTGGGGTGGGCGCTAAAGGGGCAGGTGAGTGTGCCGCCGAAGGTCTCATTGGCGCCGCGCCCGTCCGGCGTCAGCCACCCTTGCGCATCGCGCGCCACATCGAGGCGGAACGGCAGCGCCGTCTCCTGCAAGCAATACAGCCGGTCGTCATGGTGCAGCACCGCCGTGCCATTGCTGCCCGCTTCGATGGCGCTGAGGCGCGGTAGCAGGCCGAACCGGACCTTGAGCCGCTCGACCATCAGCCCGGCCAGCGCGCCCTTACCGCCGCTGGTGAGATCGGCGATCCCCATGAATGGGTTGCGCCCCGCCTGCTCGATCCAGGCCGAGCGCGGCGTGCGGACATAGGTGTTGGAATAGCGCGCCTCTCCGCCGCGCAATTCGATCATGTGGAGCATCGCCTCGCCATCGAACATGTGGCGGCGGCGGCGCGGGGGGAAGCGCGCATTGGTGCCATTGCGCAGGAACACCCCGTCAAGTTCAGGCGGCAATTCTCCCTCGATCACCAGCGGCACACCGCGCAGTTCCGTATGCACCGGGTCAAACCCGGGGTGGCCATAAGGATCGGCCCCGTTTTGCGGGAGGATTGTGCCGGGTGCATTCATGGCTGGAGCCTCTTTTCGAAGACGCGCTAGGTCGATTTCATTGCAGTTATAGCAATATTGCCAGCGCCCACTGCCCCCAGAAATATCAGGTGCATGGCACCAATAGACGGGTCAAAACCTCCGAAACGTAGCGGCAAGGGCGCTTACAGGGCGACCCGCTCAATTTGGACAGTTGCCGCTGGTGCCGTGATACTATGCAATTCTTGCAATTAAAGCCGCGGCAGCGCGCTCTGCGCTGCAAGACAAAGGCTCAAAAGAATTTCATCTTGGGGAGAGTAGGATGACATTGACGACCAGAGCGCGACGGACGTTCCTTCGGGCGGCCCTTCTGAGCACAGCCCTGTCAGCGACGACGGCTTTCGCGCAGACGGCCGATCCTGCGGCGCAGGAAGCAGCGCCGGATGACGATTCGATCAAGGAAATCGTCGTCACCGCGCGGTTCCGGACGGAAACCCTGCAAGACACCCCGATTGCGATCAGCGCTGTCTCTGCCCAATCGATCGAGCAGGTCGTCATAACCGACGTCAACAGCCTGCAACGCCTGCTGCCCAACGTGCAGCTGAGCCGGATCAATTTCAGTGGTCAGGCGCTTGGCGCGTCGATCCGCGGGATCAGCTTTGCGGACCTTGAAAAGACCTTCGACCCCGCCATCGGCGTGGTGATCGACGGCGTGTTCCTTGGCACCAACACCGGCGCCAATATCGACTTCGACGATCTGGAATCGATCGAAGTGTTGCGCGGGCCGCAGGGCACTTTGTTCGGGCGCAACACCATCGGCGGCACGATCAGCGTGCGCCACACCCGCCCCACGGGCGAGCTCGGCGGCAAGTTCAAGGCGCGCTATGGCAGCTTCAACGCGCTCGATCTCGAAGGCGTGCTCAACCTGCCCCAGATCGGCGATGCTCTGTCGATCAAGCTTGCAGGTCTGCGTCGCACGTCGGATTCGCCGACCATCAATCGCTACACCAACGAACGCGAAGACGGTCGTGACATCTACAACCTCAGCGCCACGGCGCTGCTCGAACTGGGCGAATTCACCGCCTTGGCGAGCGTTGCGTACAACAAGGACCGTTCGAAGTTTCCCACCGCGATCAACCTGACCCGCGCCTCCGGCCTCGCGTTTGGTGCGGGCGGCAACATTTGCGATTATACCAATGCGATCGGCCTCGGCGATCTTGGCTGCGACACGCAAGGCGCGGTCCGGCAGGCGACGGAGAACTTCCGCCTCGCCAACACCAGCATCCCGTTCGAAAGCTTCTTCGAAGGCTGGGCCGCCAGCCTTGAAATGAACGGCAAGCTCGGCGATTTCAATGTGACGGCCATCACCGGCTTCCGCAAATCCAACGACCAGCTGCTCGAAGAAAACACCGGGACACCGCCAGCCTCTTACACCGGGGTGCCGGGAGCGGGCGTGCCTCTGTTCGTTGCCGCGCGCGATCAGGACTATAAGCAGTTCAGCCAGGAAATCCGGGTCGCTGGCGACATCACCGACTGGATGGATATCGTGGCCGGGGTCTATTACCTCAACACCAGCTATTCGATTCAGCCGAACCTGTTCAACGGCACGCGCGGTGGGCTTGCCTATCTGGCCGTGCCGCTGTTCCCGCCAGCGGTGCCCGCGCCGACTTTGATCAATGTGCCGATCCAGAGCGCGACGGCGGCGCAGGATCTGCGGTCCTTCGCGGTGTTCGCGGAATCGATCTTCAAGCTGAGCGACAATATCCGCCTGACCGCAGGCGGGCGCTACACGATCGAAACCAAGGAGTTTGAACTCGACCAGACCCTCGCCGTGCCGTTCAGCGCGGATGGCAAGAAGACCTGGCGCGATCCGACCTGGCGCGTGATCCTCGACTGGAAGCCGACCGACGATACGCTGATCTACGGCAGCTGGTCGCGGGGCTTCCGCTCCGGCGGCTGGAACGGCCGCGCCACCACCGCCGCCGCGATCGGCCCGTACGAGCCTGAAACCGTCGACAGCTTCGAAGTGGGCGCCAAGACCGAATTTGCCGACGGCAAGGTTCAACTCAACGCCGCCGCTTTCATTGTGAAGTACAATGACAAGCAGGAAGAAATCATCCGTCCGGCCACGGGCGGCGGGACCGAAACCATCGTTGACAACGCTGCCAGCGCGGAGACCAAGGGGATCGAGCTTGAACTGATTGCCCGGGCGACGCCTGAACTGACCTTCCGGGCAGCAGGGGCTTACCTCTCGGCCAAGTATGACGACTTCCTGATCCCCGATCTCGCCAACCCCGGCCAATTCGTCGACATTACCAATGTCGCCAATTTCCGTCGGGCGCCGAAGTGGTCGGGCAATGTCGGTCTCGATTACGACAAGGCGTTGGATGATCGCAACAGCATCAACTTCAACACCAACCTTGCCTATCTCGATGACTTCTTCACCTCGCCGCGGCGTGACCCGACCGGCCGCAACCGGGATACCATCGCGGCGCACACCACGCTCGATGCCTCGCTTGCGTTCATCCACTCGGGCGACAGCTTCAAGCGGCTGCGGATCGCCGTTTATGGCCGCGATCTGCTCAACAAGGGCAACCGGATCACCAACACGCTTGATGCCGGGGTGTTCTACTTCGGTGTGGTCAGCGCCAACCGCGAAGGCGGCGTGGAACTGAGCATCGAGTTCTAAAGCAAAGCGGCCCGGGCGCTCCCGTCCGGGCCCGCCTTGCGCAGAGGAGGGCGGCAGATGGACACGCAATCCCGACTGGCGCTGGCGGCCGACAAGCTCGAATGCGCCGAGCTGGTGGCCACAATGGCGCGGGCGATTGACCGGCGCGATGCCGCACTGCTGGCCAGCCTGTTCCACCCCGACGCGACCGACGATCACGGCCTGTTCAGCGGCACGGCGACAGAATTTGTCGCGTGGGTTATGCCCCTGCTCGCGACGATGAAGCAGACCCAGCACGTCATCGGCCAAAGCCTGATCGCGGTCGACGGCGACCGCGCGGTGGGGGAGAGCTATTTCATCGCCCACCACACTCTGGCAGGCCCCGATGGCGATCTGTTCATGGTAGCAGCCGGGCGGTACCTCGATACCTTCGAACGCCGCGCAGGCGAGTGGAAAGTGCTGCGCCGCCACGCGGTCTATGACTGGAACCGCACCGACGCTTCGAGCGACAATTTCGACCGCGCCGATCCCGGCCCGATGGCGTTTGGCCGGGCTGATCGCGAAGACCTGTCCTACGCCTATCTTCAGACCATCGGCGCTGCTTAGCCCCCGGCCTGCGCCTCTCCTCTCAGGCCTGGTGGATTGCTTTCACCACCATGTAGCTATCGAGCCCTTCCGTGCCGCCTTCGCTGCCGAAGCCCGATTCCTTGACCCCGCCAAACGGCGCATCCGCGACCGAGATCGCAAAGCTGTTGATCCCGACCATCCCCGCCTCCAGCGCGTCACCCACCAGATTGGCGGTGCGCAGATCATTGGTGAAGGCGAAGGCGGCAAGGCCGAACGGCCCGCGATTGGCCTCGGCAATGGCCTCGTCCAACGTGGCAAAGGGCCGGGTGACAGCGACCGGGCCAAACGGTTCGGTGTTCATGATCGCAGCTTCGTTGGGCACATCGGCGAGCAAGGTCGGCTGGAAGAAGAACCCCTCACCATAGGCCGCGCCCCCGGTCAGCAGCCGACTGCCGTGGGCGGTCGCATTGCCGATCAGGCTGGTGAGCGCAGCCGGGCGGCGCGGGTTCGCGAGCGGGCCCATCTGCACCCCTTCCTCCAGCCCATTGCCGACTTTGAGCGCCGCCGCCCGCTCGGCAAAGCCGGTGAGGAAGGCCTCGTAAATCCGCTCCTGCACATAGAAGCGCGTCGGCGCGACGCAGACCTGGCCGGCGTTGCGGAACTTCTGCGCCACCAGCACATCGAGCACCTTGGGAAGATCGACATCATCGAACACCAGCACCGGCGCGTGCCCGCCCAGCTCCATCGTGATCCGCTTCAACCCGTCCGCCGCAAGCCGCATCAGCTGCTTGCCCACTGCGGCCGAGCCAGTGAAGCTGACCTTGCGGATGATGGGAGAGGCAATCAGCGTGCGGCTGATCATGTCGGGCACGCCGAACACCAGCTGCGCCGCATTGGCCGGAACCCCGGCATCCAGCAGGCACCGCATCAGCGCCGAAGACGAGGCCGGACATTCCTCGGCTGGCTTGGCAATCACCGAACAGCCCGCCGCCAGCGCGGGTGCGAGCTTCTTGGCGAGCATGTAGACCGGGAAATTCCACGGCGTGAACACTGCCACCGGGCCAACCGGCTGCTTCAGCACTATCGCCCGCTGGCCGGTGGGGCGCACCAGCACGCGGCCATAGGCGCGCTTGGCCTCTTCCGCATAGAAGTCGAAAAACGACGCCGCACCCATGATTTCGCCCAGCGCTTCGGCTTTCGGCTTACCCTGTTCGGTGGTCAGCAGCAGCGCCATGACCGCGGCACGCTCCCGGATAAGCGCCGCCGCCTTGCGCAAGATCGCCCCGCGCGTGTCGACATCGACCATGCGCCACTCTTTAAAGCCCTGCTCAGCGGCGGCGAGCGCTTCTTCGAGATCGGCGGCGGTCGCCACCGGCAGATCGGCAATCCCTGAGCCGAGCGCAGGGTTGAGCACGCGCAAGGTCTCCCGCCCCTGCCCGCTGCGCCAGCTGCCATTGATGAAAAGCGCAAGATCCGAAGTGTAGTCCTGGGTCATGGCCGGTCCTGTTGGTTGGGGCGCTGCGATCATGCTCCGCCTAGCCGATGCGTGGAGCCAAGAGACCTGTGTATTTTGCACAGGCGATCCTGCCCGCGCCTGTCAGAGAGGATAGCTTGCACGTCCGTCGGCGGCAGGGCTACGATACTCCACCAGTGGCAGAGGGGCTCCCGATGACGATCAGCGCACAGACGGACCCGCACCAGCACAGCTCCGCCAATCCGCCGCCGATCGCGCCCGAACTGGCGGCGCTCGATAAGAAGCTCGGTAAGCTGGTGGTGAACCGCTTCACCTACCGCCTGCTGCGATTGCTGGGACGGTTTGTGCGCCCGCCGTTTGATCCTGCCGGTGTCAGCCTCGAATATGACCAATCCGGCGGTGAGCGGATCGCGATCATCACGCCTGAGACGCGTCGCGGCGATGGCGCGCTGATCCTGTTTCACGGCGGCGGTTTCGTGTTCGGACGGCCGGAGGACATCTTCCCCAAGGCCGCCATATTCGCCAAGACCCTGGGCCTGCCGGTGATCTGCCCGGCCTATCGGCTCGCACCCCAAGCCCCGTTTCCCGCTGCGCTGGATGATGGTCACGCGGCATGGCACCGCGTGCTGGCCAGCGCCGAGGCCTTGGGGATCAACTCGGCGAAGATCGTGATCGGCGGTTACAGCGCAGGCGGCGGCCTTGCAGCAAATCTGGTGCACCGGCTGCACGACGAGGGCGGCCAGCAGCCAGCCGCACAGTTGTTGATCTACCCGATGCTGGATGATCGCACCGCCCAGCGCCGCGAACTCGATACCCCGCGCCACAGCATCTGGAGCAACGCAAACAACCGCTTCGCCTGGCCCGCCTATCTCGGCGGCGATCGCGATGCTGAGGCGCTGCCTTACGCCGCCGCAGCACGCCGCGCAGACCTGTCAGGCCTCCCCCCGGCATGGGTGGGCGTCGGCAGCTGCGATCTCTTCCTCGACGAGGTGCGCGACTATGCGCGGCGCCTCACCGAAGCGGGCGTGGCAGTGTCCTACGAGGAAGTCGCTGGAGGGATCCACGCGTTCGACATGGACGTCAACCCGCTAGCGAGCGCCTTCACCGCCTTGCAGGTAGACTTCACGCGGCACCACGTGGCCTGACCGGCATCGGTGCAATCATCCGGAGAATGTGGAGCGGGTGAAGGGAATCGAA
>DLGU01000208.1 GCA_002482865.1 Porphyrobacter sp. UBA7686 | reverse complement strand
GGTGAGGCCGCCGGGGCCGGGGCCTACTTCAAGCACCTGCTGACCCGTGAGGTCTCCGGGAAGCGCGGCAATGCGGGCGAGCAGTTGCTCGTCGAGCAGGAAGTTCTGCCCCAGCGCCTTGGACGCGGCGAGGTTGTGGCGCTGGATGACCTCGCGGATCGGGGGGAGATCAGGCACCGGCGCTTGCCCGCGCCATGGCCATCTCGGCCGCCATCACAATGGCCGCTGCCGTCGCGCCGGGATCGGCCAAGCCCTGTCCCGCGATGTCGAACGCAGTGCCGTGGTCGGGCGAGGTGCGGATGATCGGCAAGCCCAAGGTGACATTGACGCCCTCCTCGAACTCCAGTGCTTTGAGAGGAATCAGGGCTTGGTCGTGATACATGCACAAGGCCGCATCATAGCCCGCGCGTGCCCGCGGCGTGAACAGCGCGTCGCCCGGGATGGGACCGAAAGCGGCGATCCCCTCGGCCTGCAAGGCGGCGATGGCTGGGGTGATGATGCGGGCTTCCTCATCGCCGAACTTGCCGCCTTCGCCCGCGTGCGGGTTGAGTGCCGCAATCGCGAGGCGGGGATGCGACACTCCGAAATCGCGGCGCAATCCGGCCGCGACAATGCGCGCTTTGTGAGTGATCAACTCGGCCGAAATCAACCCCGGAACCTCAGCCAGCGACACATGGACAGTCAGCGGCACCGTGCGCAAGGACGGCCCCGCGAGCATCATCACCGCATCGCGATAGGGCCGCCCGCAGGCGTCGGCGAGGAATTCGGTCTGTCCCGGGTAATCCCACCCGATCGCGGCCAGCTCGCCCTTGGAGACCGGCGCGGTCACCAGCCCGGCGGCCATTCCGGAAAGCGCGAATTTCGTGCCCCATTGGAGCGAGGCGAGGGCCAACCGTGCCCCATCTACTCCGGGATGACCGGGCAATGATATGCCATCTAGTCCGGCAAGAACCGGCAACCCGGCGCTGGCCGCGAACATCGCTTCGGCCGGATCGGCAATTGGCACGATCGGGCAGTCGATTCCGAGCCGTTCGGCCAGCGCGCGCAGCAATTGCGGCCCGCCAACCACGAACGCGGGAGGCGCGCGGCGTTCAGACCGCAAACGGGTCCATGCACCAAGGATCACCTCCGGCCCGATCCCGGCCGGATCGCCGAGGCTGATCGCAAGCGGCGCGGCCGGGGATGGGGCGTGCGGCGTCAATTGTATTCGATGTAAGCGTCGTTACGCAGATCGCGCAAGAAGCGCTGGGCGCGCTTGTTGACGCGTTCTTCTTCCAGCTGGTCCATCACTGCGGCAAAGGTCGGGGCGCCCGCATCCTTGGGATCGTCGCGGCCGCACAGCATGAACACCCGCACGCCTTCCTGGATATTGCCGAACGGCGGCGTGGTCTGCCCGATCTGGAGGTTCAGGATGATGTCGCGCAGCTGCGGCGGCAGCACCTCGGCCTTGATCTGGTCGTTGGTCACGACCTCAGCGCCGATTTTGGCCGCGGCCGCTTCGACATCGGCGCAGCCGCGCAGGCCGTCGACGAAGGCGCCGAATTCATTGACGCGCGCTTCGGCCTGGGCCTGCGTGACGCCCGCCGGGAACATGACCGAGATCTGTTTCAGGTTCAGCACTGCCTCATTCGGGTCGGCCATCAGCACCTGACGCTTGTTGATGAGGTACAGGATCGAGAAGCCGCCCGGAATTTCGATCGGCCCCTGCAACTGCCCGGCGCTCATGGTGCGGGCTGCCGCGGCGAGCTGCGGGGGGAGCTGACCCAGCCGTACCCAGCCGAGATCGCCGCCGACCACTGCGGTGGTCGCTTCGGAATACTGGCGCGCATAGGCAACGAAGCTGCCGCCCTGCTGCAACTGCTGGACGATCTGCTGGGCATTGGCCAGCACCGCCGCGCGGTTTTCGCTGGTGGCGGACAGGAAGATTTCGCCCAGCCGGTATTCGTCTGTGCCCTTGGCCTCGTTCATCCGCTTGAGCGAATCATTGACCTCTTCGGCCGAGACATTGACGAACGGCATGATGTTGCGGCGCAGGAGGTTCTCCCAAGCCGCTTCGCCTTCGATCTGGCGCTTGAGCGAGGCGGGCGAGGAACCGATCGAGAGCAGGTATTCGTCCATCTTCTTCGGATCGCTGCCGAAGTTCTGTGCGGCGAGCTGCTGGTAGGTCTGTTCGACCTCTTCGCGCTTCACTTCCATTTCGGCGGCGGCAGCGGCCTGGATCTTGAGCGTTTCGTCGATCAGGTTGCGCAGCACCTGCACCCGCAGACGCAGCATTTCCTCTTCGGAAATCGCGGCATCCGATGCCGCAGTCACCAGCGCCACGCGCATATCGATATCGGTCCCGGTGATGACGAAGCCATTGACGATCGCGGTGGCCGTGCGACGGTCGGGATCGGCCTTGCCGAACAGGGTGATGTCTTCGGGCAGGCCGAAAGGATTGTCCGCAGTCGGCACGGCGACGGTCTGGGCCGGAGCCGCAACCGGCGTCAGCGCAAGGCCGATCATCCCGGCCACCGCAAGCGCGGTTCCGGTTCTGGCAAACAGCGCCTTGGAAAACAGCTTTACACTCACTCGTTCGTTCCCGTTCTTTTAGCCTGACGTGTGGCCAATCAATTCGCGCGACCCCTCACGCAATGTGCCGCCAATGTTCTCTACCGGCTTAATGGAAGCTGAG
Organism: Porphyrobacter sp. UBA7686; assembly: GCA_002482865.1. Lineage (GTDB taxonomy): Bacteria > Pseudomonadota > Alphaproteobacteria > Sphingomonadales > Sphingomonadaceae > Erythrobacter. The sequence goes on along the minus strand of DLGU01000208.1, from coordinate 982 downwards.
CCTCGCCCGATCCCCCAGAGCGTGGTCGGCTTGCTTTCGGCGGCTTCCTTAACGCCATTTGCCAAGCCTGCCAATTCGCGCCGATCAGCGGAAGCCCAGATTGCGAATCGCAAAGAAAAGCTGGAACGCATTGCCGCGCCGCGCATCGCCTGCATCGATGAAATCGCGCCTCCAAGTGGCGCCGAATTCGATACAATCGTCGGAATAGGCCACGCCGAGCCGGGTGCGGATCGGCTCGAACCCGTCGGGCTGGAACACCGGATCTTCGTCCGCGTCGGTGAGGTTGAACACGCCCGAGCCAAACACCGACCATTTGCGGCCGATCGCAATCCGGGCCGCAGCGCGCAGTTCTTCGCGGTCGCGGAGATCCTCAACTGTGGCGATGTCGCGATTCAACCGCAGGTAGCCAACTTCCAGATAGGTCCGGCGCGAGCCGACGGTTGCGTCGATTTCGTTGCGGCGGATCGCGAAGTTGTCCTTGTCGAGCCGGAAGCGGTGGGTGAAGCTTACCAGATTGCGGAACCGGACTTCGGTGCGACCGACGAAATCGGATACCCGTTCGGACAGGCCGGTGCCTTCCGGGAAGATATCGTCACGCGGTGCTTCGAGCCGGAACGACTGGCCGATAGTCGACCGCACCCGCCAGCCGGGGCGCTGCAATTCCCAATCGACGCCCCAGGTGACGCGGCTGCCATCCTCGACCCGGTCATATCCGGGGAAGCGGTTGAGCGCGAACAGGTTGGAATCTTCAAGATCGATTGCGCGCGCATCTTCATTGGGAACATCGAGATTGCGGATCTTGGGGCTGGCGACGATTTGGACGCGCGGCTTGAACACCTGCGTGCCGCCGAACGCTTCGCCCACGAAGGGCCATTCGATGTCGAGCGCCGCTGTGGCGATGCCGCGCGTGGTCCAGCCTTCGGTGCCGCGGTAGCTGGCGGTGGTGGTCGCGATGCTGTTGTTGGTGTTGTAGACATCGCCG
>DLGU01000053.1 GCA_002482865.1 Porphyrobacter sp. UBA7686 | reverse complement strand
AACCTTCCGCCGCAATATCGACGACTAACCCCGCACCCAGCGGGTCGCAAGGAGGGGCGGTGCCGCAAGGTACCGCCCCTTTGCTTTGCCCGCGCCTTGCAGTAGTTTATGCGGCGGGAGAGAGGGGATCGGGACATGATGCTGGGCGCGGCGTTGATCGCCGCCATGATCTATCTTGGCGCATTGTTCTGGCTGGCCGCATGGCGCGACCGCCAGCCTGCCGGCGGCGTGCTGACGCGCCATTCGGGCGTTGTCTACGGCCTCAGCCTTGCGGTCTATTGCACCAGCTGGACCTTCTTCGGAGGGGTCGGCACGGCGGCGACGGCGGGGCTGGATTACCTGCCGATCTATCTGGGGCCGATCCTTGTCTTCACCCTCGGCTTCGGGCTGGTACGCCGGATCCTTGCGCAGGCCAAGGCGCAGCATTCGACCTCGATCGCGGATTTCCTCTCCGCCCGCTACGGCAAGAGCGCCAGCCTCGCTGCGCTGGTGACGGTGATCGCGACGTGCGGGACGCTGCCTTACATGGCGCTCCAGCTGGATTCGGTCGGCACGACACTGCTGGTGCTCGACCCGGAACTGCGCACGCAGGTCGCGACCGACGAACTGGTGCTGATCGTCGCCGCCCTGATGGGGCTGTTCGCGATCCTGTTCGGATCACGCCGCGCGGACCGGGCCGGCGAAAATGCCGGGCTGGTGCTGACGATTGCGGTGGAGGCGCTGGTGAAGCTCGCCGCGCTGCTGGCGGTCGGCGCGCTGGCGGTGTGGTGGCTGGTGACGGGCGACGGGCCTGCGGTTCCTGCCACCCCAGCCCTGTTCGCCCCGGACCCGATCGACGCGCGCTTTGTGGTGCTGACGCTGATCGCCGCTGCCGCAGCCCTGTGCCTGCCGCGCCAGTTCCACATGAGCTTCATCGAAGCGCCGGGAGAACGCGCCAGCCGGTCGATGCGCTGGGTGTTCCCGGCCTATCTTGCGCTCACCGCAGCCGTGATCGTGCCGATTGTGCTGGCAGGACAGGCGGTGCTGCCCGCCGGCACCGATCCCGACACCATCGTGCTCGCTCTCCCCTTGGCGAGCGGGACGCCGCTGCTCGCCGTGCTCGTGTTCATCGGCGGGTTTTCCGCAGCGACCGGCATGATCGTGGTGGCGAGCGTCGCGCTGTCGATCATGATCACCAATGACCTGATAGCCCCGCTGCTGCTGCGCCGCGCACTGGCTGGGCGGGCTGACCGCAGCCGCGTACCGGGACGGTTGTTGCTGATCCGCCGCATGGTGATCGCCGCGCTGCTGGCGGCGGCTTACGTGTTCTATCGCGGCTTTGCCGGGATCACCGATCTGGCGGGCCTCGGCACCCTCGCCTTCGCGGCGGCCGCACAATTCGCGCCCGGGCTGGTGCTGGGGATGCTGAGCCAGCACGGCAACCGCGCCGGGATGCTGACGGGCCTTGCGAGCGGCTTCGCACTGTGGCTGGCGTTGCTGATCGTTCCGGCGGCAAGCGGCACCGCGCCCTTCGCCAGCATCCACCCCGATCCGCTGGTCTCGGGCGTGATCGTGAGCCTTGGGGTCAATACCGCGCTCTACTGGCTGGTCTCGGCGTTGGTGCGGCCCTCGCTGCTGGATCAGGCGCAGGCCGCCGCTTTTGTCGGAACGCATATGCCCGGCGATCCGCCGCGCCACGCCACTGCCAAGCGCGTCGGCGATGTGCGCGCGCTGCTGACCCAGTTCGTCGGGCGCGAGCGGGCCGATGCGGCGCTTGCGCCGCTCCACCTGCGCAATGGCGACCCGGCAGGCGCGGCAGTGCTGGAACTGGCCGAGCGGGTGATTTCGGGCGTGATCGGCACCTCGTCCGCGCGGATGCTGGTGGGGTCATGGGCGGGCGGCGATCCCATCCCGCTCCCCGAAGTCGTCGCCATGTTCGACGAGACGCACCGCCGCCTCTCCTTCTCCGCCGACCTGCTCCAGACCGCAATCGAGTCCATCGATCAAGGCATCGCGCTGGTGGATGCGGACATGCGGCTGGTGGCGTGGAACACCCGCTATCAGGAAATCTTCGACCTGCCCGACCGGCTGGTCAGCGTCGGCACACCCATCGCAGATCTGATCCGCTTCAACCTTGCGCGCGGGGCGCTGTCCGAAGCCGCCATCACCGAACAGGTCGAGCGCCGCCTCGCCTATATGCGGGCCGGCACGGAACACCGGATCGAGCGGGTGCAGCACGATGGCCGCGTGCTCAGGATCGTCGGCGCGCCCACGCCGGGCGGCGGCTACACCACCTCCTACACCGACATCACTGCCGACCGGCTGGCCGAACAGGCGCTGGAGGACAAGGTCGCGGTCCGCACCCGCCAGCTGAGCGCCGCGAACGAGGCCCTGGCGCAGGCAACGAAATCCAAGACCCGTTTCCTCGCTGCCGCCAGTCACGATCTGATCCAGCCGCTCAATGCCGCGCGCCTGTTTGCCTCGGCGCTAGGCGAGGAGGTTGAGGGGCGCCCAGCGCTGGAACGGCTGGTGGCCGATCTTGACGGCTCGATTGTGTCGGCGGACCGGCTGATCCGGGTGCTGCTGGAGATTTCCAAGCTCGACAGCGGCGGGGTGGTGCCAGCGCCAGAGCCCATTGCGCTCGACCAGTTGTTCGAGGATGTGGCGCGCGAATTCATGCTGCAAGCGCAGGCCAAGGGGCTCAGGCTGCGGCGGGTGCGCACTGATGCCTGGGTGCTGGCCGACCGCGCGTTGCTGACAGCGGTGCTGCGCAACCTGATGAGCAACGCGGTGCGCTATACAGCCAAGGGCGGCGTGCTGATCGGGGTGCGGCGACGCGAGGCGGAGGTGCTGATCTGCATCCACGACACCGGGCGCGGAATCGCGCCTGATGACATTGAGCGCATCTTCGGCGAGTTCGAGCGCGGCGCTTCGACCGACCGCGAGGGGCTGGGTTTGGGCCTCGCCATTGTCCGGCGGGCTGCGCGGCTGCTGGGGGTCGAGGTTGAGACCACTTCCTTGCTGGGACGCGGGAGTCGCTTTGCGTTGGCCTTCCCCGTGCTGCGACGCGAGGCGACACCTGCGCTGCGCCCTGCTCCTGTTCGCGCCGCCGCGGGGCTCGGTGAAGGTCGGGTCCTAGTGGTCGACAATGATCCCGCTGTGCTGGCTGCAACCGCCGCCTTGCTCGGCAAGTGGGGGCTGACCGTGACCGGCGCTGCCAGTTGTGCCGAGGCGGCTGCGGCCATGCGCCACGCGCCTGATGTCGCGATTATGGACTATCGCCTCGACGGGGACGAACGCGGCGATGCCACCTATGCGATGCTGTGCGAAGGCTGGGGCCAGCGCCCGCCTGCGATCCTGCTGACCGCAGAAAGCTCCGAGGAAACCGAGGCTGCCGCTGCGCGGATGGGGGCGAACCGCTTGCTCAAACCGGCGGCGCCCGCCGCCTTGCGCGCCCTCATCGCGACGGCGCTGGCGCAGGGCCGCGGGGCGAAGGTTCAGGCCCTCGCGGATTCCGCCACCGGCTGATCGACATCGAGCTTGGCGGCGAGCAGCACCGCTTGCGTCCGGCTGTTGACGCCGAGCTTGCGCAGGATCGCAGTGATGTGCGCCTTCACCGTCGCCTCGGAAATGGCGAGTTCATAGGCGATCTGCTTGTTGAG
>DLGU01000219.1:6541-12291 GCA_002482865.1 Porphyrobacter sp. UBA7686 | reverse complement strand
AATGGTGATCGAAAAGGCCAAGCGCCTGGTCGAACACAAGCATGACGTGGTGATCCTGCTCGACTCCATCACCCGCCTCGGCCGTGCCTACAACACCGTGGTGCCCAGCTCGGGCAAGGTGCTGACCGGCGGTGTGGACGCCAACGCGCTCCAGCGTCCCAAGCGCTTCTTCGGCGCCGCGCGCAACATCGAGGAAGGCGGCAGCCTCTCGATCATCGCCACAGCGCTGATCGATACCGGCAGCCGTATGGACGAAGTGATCTTCGAAGAGTTCAAGGGCACTGGTAACTCGGAAATCGTCCTCGACCGCAAGGTTTCTGACAAGCGCATCTTCCCGGCGCTCGATGTCGGCAAGTCCGGCACCCGCAAGGAGGAACTGCTGGTTCAGAAGGACAACCTCAGCAAGATGTGGGTGCTGCGCCGCATCCTGATGCAGATGGGCACCGTAGATGCGATGGAATTCCTGCTCGACAAGATGAAGGATTCCAAGACCAACGAGGACTTCTTCGCCACGATGAATCAGTAGGTTAATTGCCGATCCGGGCCATGGGGTCGGCCCGGTGAAGAGGTCAAAGGGACGGGAATTCGTGCTTAGCCAATATCTCTACATCAGCACCGCGCCGACCCTGCCGCGCGAGGAAGTCGACGCGATCCTCGCCGCCAGCGCGCGCAACAATCCGGAGCGTGGGATCACCGGGCTGTTGCTGTTCAACGGCCGCAACTTCCTCCAGTTGCTGGAAGGCGAGGAGAGCGCGGTCGCCGGCCTGATGGACACCATCACTGCCGACCCGCGCCACAGCGGCGTCTCGGTGCTTGATCGCCGCGGGATCGATGCCCGGACCTGCCCTGACTGGGCGATGAAGCGGGTAATGATCGCGGAAAGCATCGAAAGCCGCCGGGACATGCTCGAACGGGATCTGCCCGAGGGGCTGGACCCCGAAGTGCGCAAGATGATCGTCAACTTCGCGGTGCTGAATTAACCCTTCGCCGCCGCTAGCTGCGATGCCATCATCTCCCAGACCTTGTTGATCGCTTTCAGCGGTCGCACCATCACCTTGAAATCCGTGATCTGGCCTGCGTCATTGAAGCGAATGATATCGACCCCGTTGATGGTGATGCCGTCTAGCTCGGTCACGAATTCGAGCATCATCTCGTCCCCGTCCACCAACTCGCGGACATAGTGGAAGCTGTCGTTGCCCAGCACGTGCGAGGCGGCGACCAGATAGGCCATCACCACCGCCTTGCCGGCCTGCGGGGTGTGCACCACGGGGGAGTGGAACACCGCGTCATCCGCAAGCAGGGCAGACAGGACGGCAGGATCGCTGCCGCCCATCATGTAGTCATGCCACAGGGCGAGACCTGCGTGACCGCTCATCCGAGATGCTCGGCGAAGAAGGCAGCCGTGCGGCTGTCGGCGAGGGTCGCGGCGGCCTCGTCACGTCGCTGGCCGGTTTCGGTCGCGAAGCCGTGGTCCAGCCCCTCGTAATCGTGCAGCGTCACCTTGGGGTGATCCTCCAGCCCGGCGTGCATCGCGGCCTGTGTTTCACGTGGAACAAAGCCGTCATTGGTGGGGATGTGCAGCATCACCGGGTGGGCAATGGCGTGCTTCTCACCCAGCAACCCGTCGATCCCGACCCCGTAATAGCCGACGCTGGCATCGATATCCGTGCGCGCCGCGGCCATGAATGCGAGCCGCCCACCGAGGCAGTAACCAACGCAGCCGACCTTGCTGACGCCCAACGTGCGGCGGATATGGTGGATCGTCGCCTCGATATCGCGGATGCCTGCGTCCTGATCGAACTGGCCCATCATGCCGATGGCGCGCTCGAACTCGGCGGGGACATCGGGATCGGTCTCGACCCCCGGCTCCAATCGCCAGAACAGGTCGGGCGCGACCGCGAGATAGCCTTCGGCGGCCAGCCTGTCGCACTTCTGGCGGATGCCCGGGTTCACCCCGAAGATTTCCTGAATGACGATAATCGCGGCACGCGGCGTCCCTTCGGGGCGGGCGACATAGGCGCTAAAGCTGGCATCAGCTTCCAGCGTGGGAATGGTTGCGTTGAGGCTCATGGGGTCTCTCTCTCGTGGCTCGGGGGGTCTAGCGTATCGTCTATCTCTTGCCTTGCCGCGCTGCCAAGCGCAAATGAGGGGCAAGGAGAGCGGCGCCATGAAGATCACCATCGAAGTCGATTGCACCCCCGAAGAAGCGCGCAGCTTCATGGGCCTGCCGGACGTGTCAGCGGCGAATAATGTCTATGTCGACAACATCACGAAGGCGATGCAGGGCGTCTCCAATCCTGACCAGTTGCAACAATATGCCTCGGCCCTGGCGCCGATGGGGCAGGTGGGGCTGAAGCTGTTCCAGAGCTTCGTCGAGAGCGGCATGAAGGCCGCGCAAGGCGGATCGGGCGGGGCGAAGGGCTCCGACTAGCCCCGCGATGAATTCCACGCCGACAATCTTCGCGCTGTCGAGCGGCGCGCCGCCTGCGGGCGTGGGTGTGATCCGGGTGTCTGGACCTCAGGCCCGTGCCGCCTTGCAAGCCTTGGCGAGCAGGGTGCCTGCGCCGCGGCGGGCCTCGCTGGCGAAGCTGCGGGATGGTGCGGGTGCTTTGCTGGATGAGGCGCTGGTGCTGTGGTTTCCCGGCCCAAACACGGCGACCGGTGAGGATCTGGCCGAGTTCCACTGCCATGGTGGCCGCGCGGTGATTGCCGCGGTGGAGGCAGCGCTGGCGGCGCTGCCTGAGACCCGCCGAGCCGAGCCGGGCGAGTTCACCCGCCGCGCCTTCGCCAATGGCCGCATCGATCTGGCCGAGGCTGAAGGGTTGGGCGATTTGCTCGCTGCGGAGACCGAACTGCAACGTGCCGCCGCTTTAGCTAACCTCGGCGGGGCATTGTCCCGCCACGTCGAAAGCTGGCGGGAGCGGGTGCTGGTGTTGTCCGCAGAAGTCGAAGGCGTGCTGGATTTCTCGGACGAGGAAGACTCCGCCGATCTGCCGGAATGTTTCACGTGGAACATTGGCGCGCTGGCGACGGAGATTGGCGAATGGCTCGCTCGCCCACGCTCCGAACGGCTGGGCGAGGGCTATCGTGTGGTGCTCGCAGGGCCGCCTAATGCCGGGAAATCAACTCTATTCAACGCCTTGGTTGAAAGCGAGGCGGCGATCACCTCGCCTATCGCTGGGACCACCCGCGATGTGATCGAACGCTCGGTTGCGATTGCTGGCGTGCCGTTCACCTTCGTCGATACAGCGGGCCTGCGTGCGATCGAGCTGGGCGTCGAGGCTGACCAGATCGAGGCCATCGGCATCGACCGGGCCAAAGGTGAGTTGACGCGCGCTGACCTGGTGCTGTGGCTCGGTCCAGAGGGTGAAGGGCCTGACGGTGCCTGGGAGGTTGCAGCCCAAGCCGATCGTGCGGGCTTTGTCGCAAAGGTAGCAGCGCGCTTCACATTGTCGGCGACGACCGGAGAGGGGCTGTCGGGTCTCAAGACCACTCTCGTGGCTTCAGCGCGAGACGCTCTGCCCAAGCCCGGTGAAGCGGCGCTCAACGCGCGCCAGCACGCGCGGTTGACTGAGGCGGGTGAGGCGCTGGGGGCGGCAAAGCGCCTCACCGATCCGCTCCTAGTCGCGGAAGAGCTGCGCCGGGCCCGCGTGGCGTTTGACCGGTTGATCGGGCGGGCGACCACGGAGGATATGCTCGACACGCTGTTCGGACGCTTCTGCATCGGCAAGTGAGCCCTGCGCCCCCAAAATGTTTCACGTGGAAGCGAAGCTGTGGCGTAGCCACAAACATTGGCCGCGACCTTGCCTGAAATGTTTCACGTGAAACATTTGACTGGGGCGAATCATCTTTGACGATCCGCCCACCGGAGCCTATCTGCGGCGGCATGCATTCCTTTGATGTCCTCGTCATCGGTGGCGGTCACGCCGGGGTTGAGGCTGCCTGCGCGGCGGCCCGCGTGGGCGCGCGCACTGCTTTGGTGAGCTTCGATCTCACCGCCATTGGCGCGATGAGCTGCAATCCGGCGATTGGCGGGCTGGGCAAGGGCCATCTGGTGCGCGAAGTCGACGCGCTCGACGGGGTGATCGGCCGCGCAGCGGATGCCGGGGCGATCCATTACCGGATGCTCAACCGCTCCAAGGGCAGCGCTGTTTGGGGCCCACGCGTGCAGGCTGATCGGGTGCGGTTCAAGGCGGCAGTGCAGGCGATTGTCCGCGCGCAACCGAACCTGACGCTAGTGCAGGGTGAGGCCGCTGCCTTGGTGCTGGAAGGTGGCAGAGTCGCTGGGCTGGAGCTGGCTGACGGAACGATCTTCAATGCCGCGCGCGTTGTCCTGTGCACGGGCACGTTCCTCGGCGGGGTCCTTTTCCGTGGTGAGGAGCGCTACGAGGGCGGCCGCATTGGCGAGAACGCGGCCAAGCGGCTCGCTGAGCAACTTCGCGGGGCCGACCTGCCAATGGCGCGGCTCAAGACCGGCACACCCCCGCGTCTCGATGGCCGCACGATCAATTGGGCCGTGCTGGAAGAGCAACCCTCGGACGGTGAGGCGTGGACCATGTCCTCCCTCACCCCGCGCCGGGTCAATCCCGAGGTGTTCTGCGCCATCACCCGCACCACGCAGGCGGGTCATGATGCGATCCGCGCCAATCTCCACCGCTCGCCGCTGTTCTCCGGCGCGATTGCGGCGGCGGGGCCGCGTTACTGCCCCTCAATCGAGGACAAGATCCACCGCTTTGGCGATCGTGAAGGCCATCAGGTGTTCCTCGAGCCCGAGGGGCTGGACACGCACATGGTCTATCCCAACGGCATCAGCACCTCGCTCCCGACCGATGTGCAGGAGACCGTGGTGCGCACGATGCCAGGCTGCGAGCGGGTGGTGATTGTGCAGCCGGGTTATGCGGTGGAATATGACCACATCGATCCCCGCGCGCTGACACCCGATTTGCAGCTGCGGGCGATCCCCGGGCTTTACTGCGCGGGGCAGATCAACGGGACCACCGGTTACGAGGAAGCCGCGGCACAGGGGCTTGTCGCAGGGCTTGAGGCCGCTGCAGCGGCGCTCGGCAAGCTGGCACCCCGGCTTGATCGCGCCAATTCCTATATCGCCGTGATGGTTGACGACTTGACCTTGCAGGGCGTGTCCGAACCCTACCGGATGCTCACGGCCCGGGCTGAATACCGCCTGCGCCTGCGCGCCAATAACGCCGCGACCCGCCTCACCGGGCTGGGCGTTGAGGCGGGCTGCATCGGCGAAGAGCGCCGCCGGTGGTGGGAACGCCGCGAAGCGACCCGTGAAATGTTTCACGTGAAACATTCGCAGAAGGTCCACGCGCGCGAACTCGCCGATCTCGGCCTTTCGGTGCGCCGTGATCAGGGCGAGCGATCGTTGGCCGAATGGCTGCGCTATGACGGCGTCACGCCGGAGGCGCTGGCGCCGTGGCTTGGGGAAGTGACGGCGCTAGATCCGCTGTTGGCCGAGGAAATGGCCGAGGACGCCGCATACGCACCGTACCTCGCCCGGCAGGACGCCGAACTGCGTGATTTGCGCGCCAGCGAGGCGCTGCCGCTCGCGTCTGACTTCCCCTATGGCGAAGTGCCAGGTCTTTCCAATGAGATGGTCGAGCGCCTGGCCAAAGCCGCTCCGGGAACACTGGCGGCTGCGGGACGCGTACCGGGCGTGACCCCTGCCGCGCTCTCTGCGCTGCTGGTCCATGCCCGCCGCGTCGCCAACGGGCAGCGCGCGGCATGAT
>DLGU01000219.1:0-6482 GCA_002482865.1 Porphyrobacter sp. UBA7686 | reverse complement strand
TGGAGGAGAACCAGCGCCAGAACCTGATCGCCAAGGCGACGGAGCCGCACCTGTGGCAACGGCACATCGCCGACTCGGCGCAGCTCATCGAAAATGTTTCACGTGAAACATTGGGGCCGAACGCACAGGGGCCGTGGCTCGATCTCGGCAGTGGGCCGGGCTTTCCCGGCATCGTGATCGCTGCTCTATGCCCCAATATGCCGGTGGTGCTGGTCGAATCCCGCGCACGGCGTGTCGAATTCCTCGAAAGAGTGATCGCGCCGCTCAATCTGCCCAAATGTCGCGTCGAAGGGCAGCGCTTGGAACGGGTTACGCCATTCCCGGCGCGCGCCATTTCGGCACGAGCTTTCGCGCCTCTACCCAAACTTCTCGAACTATCCGCACCCTTCTCCACAAGGGCCACCGCCTATGTCTTGCCCAAGGGGCGCTCCGCGGCGCAGGAGTTGGAGACGCTCAAGCCTTCGATTCGGGCAATGTTTCACGTGAAACATTCCTTGACCGATCCCGACGCGGGAATCATTGTGAAGGCCTGACACGCGAAACTGTGCGGATTCAGCGTGAATCGGCGCGCGGAAGGACGGGAACAACCATGTTCGTAATCGCGATTGCCAATCAGAAGGGCGGAGTGGGCAAGACCACCACCGCGATCAATATCGCCACGGCCATGGCGGCGACAGGGTGGCGCACGCTGCTGATCGACCTCGATCCGCAGGGCAATGCCTCGACGGGACTGGGCGTTCGGGCCGAATCGCGCGAAGTTTCGAGCTATGATCTGCTGGTGGATGAAGTGCCGCTCGCGAGCGCGATCGTCCCCACCAGCATTCCGCGCCTCGATCTCATCCCGGCCACGGTTGACCTGTCGGGTGCGGAGATTGAGCTTGTTGCGGTTGAAGGGCGGACGCATCGCCTGGACAAGGCGCTGGCGAACCATGCCGGGCACGATATCTGTTTCATCGATTGCCCCCCGTCGCTCGGTCTGTTGACGCTCAACGCGTTGTGCGCGGCCGATACGCTGCTTGTGCCGCTGCAATGCGAGTTTTTTGCGCTGGAGGGGCTCAGTCAGCTGCTCCAGACCGTCGATCAGATCCAGCAGCGCTTCAATCCCGATCTCGGGATCATCGGCGTGGCGTTGACGATGTATGACCGACGCAATCGCCTGACCGATCAGGTATCCGACGATGTGCGCGATTGCCTGGGCAAGCTGGTGTTTGAAACCGTGATCCCGCGCAACGTGCGCCTGTCCGAAGCGCCGAGCCACGGGCTTCCCGCGCTGATCTATGACCAGCATTGCACCGGCAGCCGCGCCTATATGGCGTTGGCGCGCGAATTGATCGGGCGATTTCCCGCAGAAAGACAAGCCGCATGAGTGAGAATGTGACACAACCCGCTGATTCGCCTGTGACTTCGCGGAGCGATGACAAGCCGCGGCGGCTGGGCCGAGGGCTGGGCGCTTTGCTCGGCGAAACCCGGCGGGAGGAACCGCTGGTGCGGCGCGATGATGCTTCGGCGGATGCGCCGCAAGTGGTCGGCTCGCCGCTGCGCAATCTCGCATTGGCGTCGATCAAGCCGCTGCCAGGCAACCCGCGCAAGTATTTCGATGAAGCCGCGCTGGAGGAGCTTGCCGCTTCGATCGCGACACGAGGCGTGATTCAGCCGATTATCGTTCGCCCCCACCCCAATGGTGAGGGTTATCAGCTCGTTGCGGGTGAGCGCCGCTGGCGCGCGGCGCAGAAGGCGCGGCTGCATGAGATCCCGGCGCTGGTGCGCAACCTCTCCGAACGCGAGGTCATGGCGCTCGCGCTGATCGAGAATTTGCAGCGTGAGGACCTGAACCCCGTCGAGGAAGCGCGGGCCTATCATCGTCTCTCCGAGCAGGAGGGCATGATTCAGGTCGACATCGCCAAGATGGTCGAAAAATCGCGCAGCCACGTCGCCAACATGATGCGGCTGATGACGCTGCCGGAGCCGGTGCTGGGCTTCATCGAACAGGGCAAGCTGTCGATTGGCCACGCCCGCGCACTGATCGGGCGGGATGATGCGGTGCAGATCGCCGAGATCGCGGTGTCAGAGGGGCTTTCCGTGCGCGATGTCGAAACGCTCACCCGCAAGCCGGTAAAGCGGGCCGATGCGCCTGTACCTGCGCCGTATCAGCCGACGGAAAATGCTGACATTTTGGCCGTCCAGCAGCATCTTGAGGAGTTTCTCGGGCTGAGCGTTAAGATCAAGCCGGAGGTTGATCCGCGCAAGGGCACGATCACGATCCGCTACACCACGCTGGATCAGCTCGATTTGGTGTGCCAGCGCCTGACCGGCGGCGAGTTCTGATTTTTGGGTCCGCACGCCATCCGGCGTGCGAAATCCTCGCTCAGACGCCCTTCGGGCGCGTCGCTGCCGGCGCGCAGTCGCGCTTGCGGTCGCCTTTGGCGACCGTTTCACTGCCATGCGCGACTCGGCGACAGTTGATTAGGCATGAAAAAAGCCCCGCAAGGTCGCCTGATCTTGCGGGGCTTTTCTATTGTCCCCGGAGGGGGCGAATGGATATCAGCGGTTCTTGATCATCTTGGGCGAGGGGCGCGGGGCGGGAATTTCCCGCGCGGCGCCGGGGACGGTGTAGGTCTCGTAACGCTCGGTCTCGCGCACCACCACCTGCTGCTGCACTTCGGTCCGCACCGGCACCATCACCATCTGCGGCGGCGGGGCGTAGGTGTAGCCGTAGGAATAGCCGGCCGGGTAGCCGTAGCCATAGGAATAGCCGTGCGCCGGGTAGGCGATCTCGCGGCTGGCAACCCGGGGGCCGGGGGCGCCGTAGTGTGACAGGTAGCTGTCGAGCGCGGCTTCGCAATCGTAGCGGTCCTCGTCATCATCGCCGTCAAAGATGCTGCCCAGCAATCCGCCGATCAGCCCGCCACCGCCAACGCCGAGCGCGGTGCCAAGCACGCGGTCGCCTGCGCCGGCGATCTCGTAACCGGCAAAGCCGCCGGCAATCGCGCCAAGCAGGCCGCCGATGATCAGACCGGTGTCATCCTTGCCCTGATCTTTGGTGCGGCGGCGGCATTCTTCGATCCACTGGTCACGCTCAAACACCACCGGGGCGTAGCCCATCTGCGGCGCATAGCCGTGATGCGGCGCGGCGGGGCGCGGCGGCGGTCCGTCGATCCGACGGGTGCGGGTGATCGTCTCGACCCCGTTGACATTCGTCACGGTCTCTTCAGCCTGCATCACCACGGGTGCGGTGCGGTATTCGCTCGGGATCGAGCGCATCTCAGCTTCGCTCATCGGCGAAAGCGGCGGAAGATCGGCGTAATTCTGCGCCTGCGCTGCTCCCGGGATAGCGAGGGCCAGAGCGGCGAGCGAGACAGTCGGCGAAAGCTTGAACATGGGCAATTTCCCCCTGAATCAGCCAGATTGGGCTGATGGTTAGCGAAAGCTTACCACCGAGTCCGCCGTGCGCCCAAGCGGTGCTGTCGGCGCTGTCCCGTTTCGGGAAGGTCGCCGCCGCGAGTTAATCAGATCCTGTCAGCGAGTAGGGCCGCCAGCGCCTCGATCCCGGCGGCGTCGGCGGCGGTAAAGCGCGCGGGGGAGGGGCTGTCGAGGTCGATCACCGCAATCACTGCGCCATTGCGCAGCACCGGCACCACCAGCTCGCTCGCGCTCGCCGCGTCGCAGGCGATATGGCCCGGGAAGGCGTGAACATCGGCGACAAGTTGCGTGGCGCGACTTTGCGCCGCTGCGCCGCATACGCCAATGCCGAAAGGAATGCGGATACAGGCAGGGCGGCCGACGAAGGGCCCAAGCACAAGCTCGTCCGCGCCGCCGTTCTTCGCCGGACCGACCCGGTAGAAGCCCGCCCAGTTGAGATCAGGCAGAAACTCCGACAAGAGTGCCGCGACATTCGCCATGTTGGCGACCGCATCCGGCTCACCCGCAGTCAGCGCATCGGCCGCGCCCAGCAGCTCGCGATACAGCTCATCAGAGGCGAGCGGTGCGGCGGGTTTGAAATCATACATCGCGGTCAGTGGCCTTTCGTCGCATCGCCCGGCGCTTATCGGTTGCCGCATCGGCGGCTGGGCTTTATCCCGCGTCACATGGCTCTTTTTCGCAAAATCGCAATCGCTCTTGTCATCGCAATCGTGGTGACGGGGGTCGCCCTGTTTTTCCTGTCGCGCGGAGACGCCGCCGATCTCTCGGTCGAAGAGGTCGCTGGCACCGAACCGGTTTTGCAGGAGGGCGATCCGCAGAACTTCCCCACCGTCCAGATTGCCGAGCCGGTGGGCTGGAAAGCGGGCGAGGCACCGACGCCTGCCAAGGGACTGGAAGTCGTCCGCTTTGCCGAAGGTCTCGACCACCCGCGCACGCTGTTTGCGCTCCCCAATGGCGATATGCTGGTCTCTCTGACCCGAGCGCCGGAGAAGAAGAACCGCGACACCGGCGTGATGGCGGCAATTCGCGGCTGGGTTGAAGGTATCCTGTTTTCCAAGGCGGGGGCGGGCGGCAAATCGCCCAACCAGATTGTGCTGCTGCGCGATACCGACGGCAATGGCAGTGCCGAAACCAAGCAGGTGATCCTGTCCGAAGGGCTCGATTCCCCCTCCGGGCTCGCCTGGAAGGATGGCACACTTTACGTCGCCAACCACAATGCGGTGCTCGCTTTCCCTTACCAACTGGGCAGCGACAAGGTCACCGGAGCGCCGCGCAAGTTGATGGATCTGCCAGCGGGTGGCGGGCACTGGATGCGCAATCTCGAGCTCTCGCCCGATGGGCAGCTGCTGTACGTCGCGGTCGGCTCGGTCAGCAATATCGGCGAGCAGGGCATGAAGGTCGAAGAAGGCCGGGCGATGATCTGGGAATATGATCTCGCTGCGGGCCGCGCGCGCCAGTTCGGAGCGGGGCTCCGCAACCCCAATGGCCTCGATTTCAGCCCTTGGACGGGCGAGCTGTGGACCACGGTGAACGAGCGTGACATGCTGGGATCGGACCTTGTGCCCGATTACCTCACCAACGTGCCGATCGGGGCGCAATATGGCTGGCCCTGGGTCTATTACCGCACCAATATTGATCGCCGGGTCGAAGCGCCGATGCCGCGCTTCCTGATGGAATATGTCCGCAAGCCCGAATTCGCCCTCGGCCCGCACGTGGCGGCGCTGGGGCTGGTGTTCTCCAAGGAGGGCAACCGCATGGGGGATAGCTTCGCCAGCGGGGCCTTTATCGCGCGGCATGGCTCGTGGAACCGCAAGCCGCCTTCGGGCTATGACGTGGTGTTCGTCGACTTCGACGAACTTGGCAATCCGGTGGGTAAGCCGGTGCCGGTGCTGACCGGGTTCCTCACGGGCGAGGGCACCACCCGCGGCCGTCCCACCTGGGTCGAATGGGCGGGAGATGGCTCGCTGTTGGTGTCAGACGATACGGCCGGGATCATCTGGCGCGTGCGCTCCCCCACGGCCACGCCGGCTCCGGCCATCGCGCGGCTGAAGGGCGATCCGCTCCCCCCGAGCGCGCTGAAAGACCCGCAGGCGGCGTTCGAGGCGGATTACCTGCGCAAGCAGGCGGGGCAGAAGGTCAACTGAGCGTCAACCCGGCACGACCGGCCAGTTCGGTTGCGAATTGCAGGGCGGTGCGGCCTGAGCGGTTGCCGCGCTGGATCGCGAAAGCCATCGCCTCCTCGGCATCGAAGCTGAGGCCAAGCGGCGCGGTGTAGCCTGCGAGGATCGCAAGGTAGGTGTCCTTGTCCGCCGGGTGGAAGCCCAGCGTGAGCCCGAAGCGGTCGGCCAGCGCGAGGGCATCGTCGCGTTCATCGCGTTCGTGGATCGCAGCGGAGGTATCCTCGCGCTCGACGATGGAACGGCGGTTTGCTGTCACCACAATTCGGACATGCGCCGGACGCGGGGCGACGCCGCCGTCGAGCAGGCTGCGCAGCGCGAGCATCTCGGCGCGCCCATCCGCGCCAAAGCCGAGATCGTCGATGAACAGCAGGAAAGCGCGGGATTGCTGCGCCAGTTCGGCGACCAGTGCTGGGAAGGTGGGCAGGGCACCCGGCGCGATCTGCACCAGCGCGAGCGCTTGCGGGTCGCTCGCCTGCACATCGGCCACAGCAGCGCGCACCAGCGCCGATTTGCCCATCCCGCGCGCGCCCCACAGCAGCACATCATGCGCCGCTGCACCTTGGGCGAGCCGCTCGCAATTGCTCCGCAGCGCGGCCTTCTGCGCGGCGATCCCATGCAATTGGGCGAGCGGCACCGCATCCAGCACCGTCACCGCGTGCGCAGTCTCGCCGTCCCACACATAAGCGGGCGCGCCGAGCCAATCGGTCGGCGGCGGGGGCGGGGGTGCAAGCCGTTCGAGCGCTGCGGCGATCCGTTCCAAGGCGTCGCCGCGCTCCATCTCAGCCAACCAGCGCTGCGGCGGGAAGTGCATAGAGCAACTCGGCCCCGGCGACTGCGCCTGCCTTAAGGCCAGCGGCCTCCGGCACGATCCGGTCGAGGAAG
>DLGU01000166.1 GCA_002482865.1 Porphyrobacter sp. UBA7686 | reverse complement strand
CCCGATGCCGATCCCAAGAAGGTCGCCGAACAGCTGTTCTGGTCGAGCTTCTCCAACGCGGGCCAGATCTGCGTCGCGGCCAAGCGCGTCTATATTCATGAGGATATCTATGACGAACTGTCGGCAGCGATCGTCGAATACGCCAAGACCGTGACTGTGGGCGACGGCGCGCAGCAGGGCACCGGCGTCGGCCCGATCCAGAACAAGAAGCAGTACGAGCGCGTGCTGGAGCTGATCGAGGACGCCAAGGACAATGGCTACAAGTTCCTGCTCGGCGGCAATGCCGATCCGAGCGGCACCGGCTACTTCGTGCCGCTGACCATCATCGACAACCCGCCCGAAGATGCGCGGATCGTGGCCGAAGAACAGTTCGGTCCGGTCATGCCGCTGATGAAGTTCTCGACCGAAGAAGAAGTGATCGCGCGCGCCAATGCGTCTGAATATGGCCTTGCCGGTGCGGTATGGACCGGCAACCCGGACAACGGCGTGAAGATTGCCGAACAGCTCGAAACCGGCACGGTGTGGGTCAATGAATACCTCCACCTGTCCCCGTTTGCGCCGTTCGGCGGGCACAAGCAGTCGGGCTTCGGCGCCGAATATGGCAAGGAAGGCCTCAAGGAGTTCACCTATGCGCAGGTGATCACCGTGAAGAAGGACAACGTCCCCGCGTAATCTGCGCGTGGGAATGTCACCGGACGAACTGAGCGCCGGGCTGGCGCGGGTGTGTGCCCGCGCTGGGCTCGGCGCTTTGTCGTCGGAGCCGCAGCGCCTGACCGGCGGGGCGGTGATGGAAAGCTGGCGGTTCGGTGCTGGCGATCAGCCTTATGTCCTGCGCCGCGCGCCGAGCCTCGCCTTCATGGAGGGGCGGCCTTACGGGCACGCGACCGAGGCGGCGTTGATCGAGGCGGCGCGGGCGAAGGGTGTGACTGCGCCGGAGGTGGTGGCGGTGCTGGAGGAAGCTGACGGGCTAGGCTCGGGCTTCGTGATGCGCGCGCTGCCGGGGACGGCTGATCCCAAGGTCATTCTCGCGTGCGACGACCCGGCGAAGTTGCTGCGGCAGGCCGCCCGCGATCTGGCGCGCATCCACCGCTTGCGGCAGGCTGATGTGCCCGATGGCGTGCCGGTGATTGATTACCGCGCGGCCATCGCTGACTTGAAAGCGCAGTTCATGGAGGCGGGTGGGGATCGCCCAATCATCGCGCTCGGCCTCAAGTGGCTGGAGGACAATTGCCCGCCTGAGGTCGAACCCGTCCTCAACCACGGCGATTACCGGATGGGCAACCTGCTGGTTGAAGGCTCGACCCTGACCGGCGTGCTTGACTGGGAGATCGCCCATTTCGGCGACCGCCATGA
Organism: Porphyrobacter sp. UBA7686; assembly: GCA_002482865.1. GTDB lineage: Bacteria > Pseudomonadota > Alphaproteobacteria > Sphingomonadales > Sphingomonadaceae > Erythrobacter. The sequence continues at coordinate 4,476 of DLGU01000166.1, read as the reverse complement.
GGACCTCGCCTTCGGCTGCATGGCGGTGTGGCGCTTCGCCCGCTACGACCGCCCCGCGCTGGGGCTTGGCTCCATCGAAGACTATCTCACCGCCTACGAGGCCGAGGCGGGGTTATCGGTTGACCCCACGCGCTTCCGCTTCTGGACGATCTACCGCACCGTGTGGTGGGCGCTCGGCTGCCTCAAGATGGCGGCCCAATGGCGCTCCGGCGCGGACCGGATGCTCGAACGCGTGGTGATCTCGCGCCGGACGAGTGAGCAGGAACTCGACCTGTTGCTGCTGCTTGAAGGGGATGCCCTTGCCGACGGCATCACGCCGAAAGAGCGAATGCCCGACGATTACCTGTATTTTGGCGAGGCCGAAACCGGAGAGATTGCGACCGCCGTCGCCGAGTGGCTGACATCAATTAAGGATCGCCTAGCGGGTCACGACCGCTTCCAGCTTGCAGTAGCCCGCAACGCGCTCGGCATTCTGGCCCGCGAATATGCTATCTGTCCGCGCGTTTTGGACAAGGAACTGGCCGACGATTTTCTGTCAGGCAAACGGTCGATGATGACAGACCCGACTCTCCCACGCCTCAGACGTGACGCACTCGACAAGCTGGAAACCGACTCCCCGAAATATCCGGCGCTCGCAGTGGCCCGGGCCTTGTGGAGCGAATCAACAGAGGTGATCGACTAATGGACTTCGCCATCCCCGCCGACCTGCAAGCCTACCTCGATGAACTCGACGCCTTCATCGCCGCCGAGATCAAACCGCTCGAACAGCAGGACGACAACATCCGCTTTTTCGACCACCGCCGCGAATATGCGCGGACGGACTTCGAAGGCGGCGGCCTCCCCCGGCACGAGTGGGAGGAACTGCTCAAGGAAGCCACCCGCCGCTCGGACAGTGCGGGCCATTGGCGCTTCTCCGCGCCGAAACGCTACGGCGGCAAGGACGGCAGCAACCTTTGGATGGCGGTGATCCGCGAGCATTTTGCGCGGGCTGGCCTTGGCCTCCACAACGATCTCCAGAACGAGCACTCGATCGTCGGCAACTTCCCCTTCGTCGCCATGTTCGACCAGTGGGGCACGGACGAACAGAAGCAGGAATTCATCCTCGGCGGGTTCGAGCGCACCCGCCGCGTCGCTTTCGGCCTCACCGAACCCGACCACGGATCGGACGCCACCCACATGGAGACGGTCGCGGTGCGCGAGACCCGTGACGGGGTCGATGGCTGGCGGATCGATGGCGAGAAGATGTGGATCACCGGCATGCACGTCGCCACCCACTGCGCGATGTTCGCGCGCACGGCGGGCAAGGCGGGGGACGCGAGCGGGATCACCTGTTTCCTCGTCCCCAATCCCACCGAGGGCCTCAAGATCGAGGAGTGGATGTGGACCTTCAACATGCCCACCGACCACCCGCGCCTGTCAGCGTCACCAATGTCTGGGTGCCCGACAGCGCGATCCTCGGCGTGGAGGGCCGCGGCCTCGCGCTGGCGCAGAGCTTCGTCCACCAGAACCGCATCCGCCAAGCGGCGAGCAAGCTGCGGCGCGGCGCTCTATTGCATCGACGAAAGCGTGAAATACGCGCGGGAACGCAAGCCCTTCGGCGAGGAGCTGGCGCGCAATCAGGCGATCCAGTTCCCGCTGGTGGAGCTGGCGACGCAGGCGGAAATGCTGCGGCTGCTGATCTTCAAGACCGCGTGGGAGATGGACAACATGCCCCACGAACAGATCGAGCGGACCATCAGCGACAAGGTCTCGATGTGCAACTACTGGGCGAACCGGCTGGTGTGCGAGGCGGCGGACCGGGCGATGCAGGTCCACGGCGGCATCGGTTATTCGCGCCATAAGCCGTTCGAGCATATCTATCGGCATCACCGCCGCTACCGGATTACCGAGGGCAGCGAGGAGATCCAGATGCGCAAGGTGGGAGCGTATCTGTTCGGGTATCTCGGGCCGAAGCGGGGGATGTATTCCTGAACTCACTATGAGTCCCCGCGCAGGCGGGGACCTCAAGCGTCGGCGCGCAACCGCACGAAGTCCCCGCCTGCGCGGGGACTCACGGGTTGTCTATTTCCGACGCCACCAGCCTGCCAGTATACTCCCGATCAGCACGTGCCACACGGCTGAAATCGCCGCTGGCACGGGCGCGAGCGCGGCCTGCTGGATGCTCGCGAATTGTGCGGCAAAGGCGGGGGTTTTCGCTAAGCCTGAGCCCAGCCCGGAATTCTGCATCCCGACCTCGATGCTGATCGTCCGGGCCTCTATCTCGTCCAGCCCCAGCATCCGCGCCAGCCCATAGCCAAGCGCAAAGCCCACCGCGTGCAGCAAGAAAGTCGCCAGCAGCAGCACACCCGCGTGCTCGGCGATCTGTGCCTTCGCCCCGCCGACGATCCCGCCCACGATGAGGATCACCAGCACAATCGCCACTAGCGGCAGCACCGCACTCACCTTCTCGGCGGCCCGGGGGAAGAGGCGGTTGAGCAAGGTGCCCAGCACCACCGGCACCAACACCACGGTGATCATGCTGATCAGCAGGTTCCAGCGATCAATCTCGACATAGGCTCCCGCTAGCATGCCCGTCAGCAGCGGGGTCAGCACCACCGCCGCCAGCGTCGATGCCATCGTCATCGCCACCGACAGCGCGACATTCCCGCGCGCGATAAAGGTGACGATGTTCGACGCCGTGCCGCCCGGACAGCAGGCGACGAGGATCAGCCCCACCGCCAGCCCCGGCTCCAGCGCCAGCCCTTTGGCAATCGCGAACCCGGTCAGCGGCATCACCGCAAATTGCAGCACCACGCCTGCAACCAGCGCGCGCGGCGCCGAGGCGAGCTTGCGGTAATCATCGAAGGTCAGGGTCAGGCCCATCGCGAGCATGATCACGCCAAGCGCAAGGCTGAGCAGCGGTTGCCCGGCGATGGTGATCCGCCCGTCGGTCATCCAGGTGAAGCCGGCGGGGAAGAACCACGCCAGCCCTACGCCCAGCACGGTCAGCGCCGCGAAATTGTTGGTGATTGTGCGCAGCATGGCCCCCCCTTGCGCCCCCCCCTACGCTGCGCGTTAGCGCAGGACGGGGATCGGTGCACCCATTCCTGCTCTAGCAATATCCGAAACCCGCGCTAGGCTCTCAATTCATTCGTTAAATGGGGGTCCTTCATGTCGCGCTGTCTCGCCAATCGATTTGCCCGCCCGCTGGCAGGTCTGCTGCTGGCCGGGACGGCTGCCGTGCCGGCGTGGGCCGGTGAGACCGTCCTTTATGACGCCGCCCCGAGCTGGGTCGAAGTCGCCACGGTTAACGCCAAACCGGCCAACTCCAATGCCATTATCATGCTGCTTGATCAGCAGGCCCGGATCGAGACCGGCAAGCTGTCGACCTATATCGATACCGCGGTGGCGCTCGATTCCCCCGATGCGCTGACCCGCTTCGGCACGCTGACGGCCAGCTGGATGCCCGACAAGGGCGATCTTATCGTCCACCGGGTTGAGCTGATCCGCGGCGGCGAAGTGATCGATGTGCTGAAGGGCGGCGCGCAGTTTGAAGTGCTGCGGCGGGAACGCGGCCTCGAAAGCCGGCTCGTCGATGGCCAGCTTACCGCGACGCTGGCGGTGCAGGGCGCCAAGCTGGGTGATGTGCTGCGGCTCGCCTACTCCACCACGCTGAGCGATCAGGCGATGGGCGACAATGTGCAATGGCAGGGTGGCCTCATCGCCAAGCCCTTCCCGCTCGAACAGGGGCGTGTCACGGTGTCATGGCCCGAAGCGCTGCCAGTCACTCGCCTGCGGCTGGGGAAGGCCGCAGTGCCGGAGCCGGTCGCGAAGGGCGGTTACATGGTGTGGTCGGCGAACCTGCCAGTGCCCGAAGGTGACGAGATGCCCGAAGACGCGCCCTCGCGCTTCCGGATCGGCGAGCTGATGCAAGTGTCGACCTATGCCGATTGGCCCGCGGTCTCCCGCAATCACGCCCAGCATTATGGCACCGCAGGAAAGGTGACGCCCGGCGGTGATCTGGCGGGCCGTATCGCCGGGATCGCAGCGGCGAGCGATGATCCCCTGACCCTCGCGGCGATGGCGCTCAGGCTGGTGCAGGACGATATCAGTTACCTGATGAACGGCATGTCGGGCGGCAATTACATCCCACAGGCGCCTGAGGAGACCTGGGAAAAGCGCTTCGGCGATTGCAAGGCCAAGACGCTGCTGCTGCTGACCATGCTGCGCGAGCTGGGGATCGAGGCCGAGCCGGTGCTGGTCCGCAGTCAGGGCGGCGACGCTTTGCCAACCCTTTCGCCGATGCCGGGCAATTTCGACCATGTGATCGTGCGCGCGGTGATCGGCGGCACGAATTACTGGCTGGATGGCACCACGTCCGGTGTCCGCGCCGATACGATGGATGAAGTGCCGCGCTTCTTCCACGGCCTGCCGCTGCGCGATGCGGGCGCGGAACTGATGGCGCTCGACACGCGGGCGCAGTCCACGCCTGACCGG
>DLGU01000175.1:19833-20954 GCA_002482865.1 Porphyrobacter sp. UBA7686 | reverse complement strand
ATCTCCTGCGCGCGCAGGTGCTTCTTGACCGTCATCGGGTAGTAGGTGCCGCCCTTCACGGTCGCATCATTGCACACGATCATGCACTGGCGGCCCGAGACGCGGCCCACCCCGCAGATGATCGAGGCGCCGTTGACGTCGCCTTCGTACATCCCGTTCGCTGCGAGTTGCCCGATCTCAAGGAACGGCGAACCCGGATCGAGCAGCCGCTCCACCCGCTCGCGAGGGAGCAGCTTGCCGCGCGACACATGGCGTTCGCGGGATTTTTCGGTGCCGCCCAGCGAAGCTTCGGCCACCGCGGCGCGAAGCTGCTGCGCGAGGGCGTGATTGTGCGCAAACCGGGCCTTGGCCTCGGGGCTCTCGCGGTCGAGTTTGGTGGTGAGGGTGGGGGCGGTCATCGTGTCGTCCTTAGCGTTTCCGCACAAGCTCAGCCCGCAGCACCAGTCCCTTGATGCCGGGGTATTTGCAGTCGATCTCCTGCGTGTCGCCGGTGAGGCGGATCGACTTGATCAGCGTGCCCTGCTTCAGTGTCTGGCCTGCGCCCTTGACCTCGAGATCCTTGATCAGCGTCACCGCATCGCCATCGGCGAGGATGTTGCCAACCGCATCGCGCACCTCGACGGCGTTTTCCGCCGCCTGCTTGGCCGCAAGTTCGGACGCAGCCATCCACTCGCCGCTCGCCTCGTCGTAGACGTAGTCGTCGTCGCCGCTCATCCTGCCGCCCCGATCAATTCGCGCCCGATCAGCATCCGCCTGATCTCGTTCGTCCCCGCGCCGATGTCGAGCAGCTTGGCGTCGCGCATGTAGCGTTCAACCGGCCAGTCGGTGGTGTAGCCCGCGCCGCCCAGCGCCTGCACGCTTTCGGCGGCGACCTTGAAGGCGTTCTCGCTCGCGAGCAAAATCACCCCCGCAGCATCAAACCGCGTCGTCTGCCCCGCGTCGCACGCCTTGGCGACCGCATAGGTGTAGGCGCGGGCCGATTGCAGGGCGACATACATGTCGGCGACCTTGGCCTGCATCAGCTGGAAGCTGCCAATCGGCTTTCCGAACTGTGTCCGCTCCCGCAGATAGGGGATCACCGTGTCGAGGCACGCCTGCATGATGCCGAGCTGCAATCCCGC
>DLGU01000175.1:19362-19655 GCA_002482865.1 Porphyrobacter sp. UBA7686 | reverse complement strand
ATGCCGCGCGATCCGGCGTGGCCGTCGGTCTTGGCATAGACCACCAGCGTATCGGCCTCGGGCGCGTTGGTGATCCAGAACTTGGTGCCGTTGAGGACGTATCCGCCCTGCACCGCATCCGCCTTGAGCTTCATCGAGACCACGTCGCTGCCCGCGCCAGCCTCGGACATCGCCAGCGACCCGACATGTTCGCCCGAAATCAGCTTGGGGAGGTATTTTGCCTTCTGCTCATCATCCCCCCAGCGGCGGATCTGGTTGAGGCAGAGGTTGGAATGCGCGCCGTAGCTGAGGCC
>DLGU01000175.1:18014-19256 GCA_002482865.1 Porphyrobacter sp. UBA7686 | reverse complement strand
AGCCCGCCCCATTCCTCTTCCACGGTTATGCCGTGCAGGCCCAGCGCGCCCATCGGCTCCCACAATTCGCGCGGGAAGCGGTCTTCGCGGTCGGTGCGTTCCGCGAGCGGCGCGATCTGCTCGTCGGCAAAGCGCGCGGTGGTGTCGCGGATCATCTCCGCGGCCTCGCCAAGGTGGAAGTCGAAATCGGGGGTCGCGCGCATTTTATGTCCTGCGGGTGTAATGATTGTTCTGCCCATGCGCATAGCAAGCCATCGGCGAAAGGCCAATCGCTGGCGCTGGCGCGGGGCGCCTAACCTCGCTAATCATGGCGACCCATGACGATGCCTTCACCCCTGCTCCGCTTCGACGGGGTGATCTGCCGCTTTGGCGAGGTCACGGCGGTGGGCGCATTAGGAGCCGGCGTGTCCTGCGACATTGCCTCGGGAGGGTTCGTCGCCCTGGTCGGGGCGTCAGGCTCGGGCAAGTCGACGCTGCTGAAAACGGTCAACACGCTGGTGCAGCCGACCGAGGGCCGCGTGCTGTTTGGCGGCGAGGATGTGGCGCATCTCAAACCTGCGCGCCTGCGTCGCCGGGTGGGCTATGTGTTTCAGGGCATCGGCCTGTTCCCGCATATGAGCGTCGCCGAGAATATCGCGATCGGCCCGCGCCTGACGGGGGAGAAGCTAGCGCCCGAACGCATCGCCGAATTGCTGGCGCTGGTCGAACTCGATCCCGCTTTCGCCACCCGGATGCCCGACGAACTCAGCGGCGGGCAGCGCCAGCGGGTTGGTGTGGCCCGCGCGCTCGCGGGAGGGCCGGAGCTGCTGCTGATGGACGAGCCCTTCGGCGCGCTCGACCCTGTCACCCGCGACGCGCTGGGCCGCAAGGTGCGCGAACTGCACGATGCGTTGGGGCTGACCACGGTGATGGTGACGCATGACATGGCCGAAGCGCTGCTGCTGGCCGACCGGGTGCTGGTGATGGACAAGGGCCAGCTGGTCGCGGACGAAACCCCGCGCGCCTTGCTGGCAGGCGCGGGCGGCGCGGTGGCGCAGCGTCTCGTCGCTGTGCCGCGGCATCAGGCCGAACGGCTCGCCGCGATGGAAGCGCAAGGCTGATGCAGGACATCTGGGACATCCTCCCTGGCCTGGGTGACAAGCTCGCCGCGCATGTCGTTCTCTCGGCCAGCGCGATTGGCCTTGCGATGCTGATCGCCTTGCCGATGGCGGTGTGGGCGAGCCGCTCTGCCATCGTCTCGCG
>DLGU01000175.1:15052-17976 GCA_002482865.1 Porphyrobacter sp. UBA7686 | reverse complement strand
GCGCTGTTCTTCCCGCTGTTGCTGTCCTTGCGTGCCGTGTTTGGCGAAGGACTGCCGACACTCGGGTTCCTGCCCGCGCTGATGGCGCTGACGCTCTATGCGCTGCTGCCGATCCTGCGGAATGCGGTGACGGCGCAGGCCAATCTCGACGAAGGCGTGCTGGAGGCAGCCGACGGCGTCGGCATGACCAAGTGGCAGAAGCTGGTGCTGGTCGAAGCGCCGCTGTCCGCCCCCTTCATCATGGCCGGCATCCGCACCGCGAGCGTCTGGACCATCGGCGCGGCAACGCTGGCGACCACCATCGGCCAACCGAGCCTTGGCGATCCGATCTTCGCGGGTCTCCAGACCCAGAACTGGGCGCTGGTGCTGGCCGGATGCGTGGCAAGCGCAGGGCTGGCGCTGGCGGCGGATAACCTCCTTTGGGTCATCGAAGTCGGGCTGGCCAAACGCTCGCGCTGGATGACCTTTGGCGGGATGGCGGTGGTCGCCCTCGGCATTCTTACCGCGCTCTGGGCGCAGAGCACGGGCAGCGATGAGCGCCGCATCGTCATCGCCTCCAAGCAATTCTCCGAGCAATATATCCTTGCCCAATTGATCGGCGCGCGGCTGGAAGCGGCGGGCTATGCCGTGGAATATCGCGACGGGCTGGGAAGCGCGGTGGTGCATTCCGCCGTTGCCTCCTCCAGCATCGACATCTCGGTCGATTACACCGGGACGATCTGGACGAATTATCTCAAGCGCGCCGATAATCCCGGGCGCGAGGCGATGTATGAAACAATCCGCGACTGGGAATGGCAGCAGAACGGGGTGAAGGTGCTGGGCCGCCTCGGTTTCGAGAACGCCTATGCCTTCGCCATGCGCGGCGACCGGGCGCAGGAACTGGGCGTCACTTCGCTCACCGACCTGGTCGGCAAGGCGCCGCAGCTCACCGTCGGCGGGGACCCCGAATTCTTCGAGCGGCCCGAATGGCTCGCGGTGCGCGATGCCTATGGCCTGCGCTTCGGCCAATCGCGCAATTTCGCGCCGACCTTCATGTATAACGCGCTCGCTTCGGGCGAGGCCGATGTGATCAGCGCCTACACCTCGGACGGGCGGATCGCGGCGGACAAGCTGGTGGTGCTGGCCGACCCCAAGGGCGCGCTGCCGAGCTATGACGCGCTGCTGATGCTCTCCCCCCGCATCGCCGAAGACAAGGGCGTGATCGCCGCGCTCGAACCCCTGCTGGGCGCGATCAGTGTCGAAGCAATGCGCGAGGCGAACCTCGCGGTGGACCGCGAGGACGACAAGAAGCTGACGCCGAAGGCAGCGGCGGCGGAATTGGCCAAATCCCTCCGTCGTCCCGGACTTGATCCGGGACCGCTCACGACCGGGCGCTGACGATGCGCGGCGGCTGGGTCTATATCCTGACCAACAAGCCGCGCGGGGTGCTGTATATTGGAGTGACCGCCGATATGGTTCGGCGCATCTGGCAGCATCGCAATGGTCTTGGCTCAGCTTTCGTGCGCAAGTATGGGCTCGACTGGCTCGTGCGGGTTGAACCTTTCCCGAGCATCGAAGATGCCATCGCGCGCGAGAAGCAGCTCAAGAACTGGCGGCGGCAGTGGAAGATCGAACTGGTCGAGAGCGACAATCCGGCGTGGGAGCATATCGAACCCGATCCCGGATCAAGTCCGGGATGACGGGTTCGGCTCAACCCGCCTTCTTCCACACCTGCGTTTGACAGAACGGCCCAATGCAGCCCTTCACCTCCAGCACACCTGTCCCCTTGCGACGGATCACCGAGCGGTAGCTTTTGCCGCTCTTGGGGTCGTAGATTTGCCCGCGCCACACATCGCCATCTGCCGCGAAGGCGGACAGGATCGCGATGCCGAGCAGGCGGCGTTTGCGCTTGCCGGGGTCGGGGTTGTTGATGTCGCGCTGATCATTGCCCTGCGGCGGGGGGACGAGGAATTTCTCGATCGTGCCGCACATCGTCTTTCCGCAGGGGGCGATCAGGATCACCGCGTCCTTCTCGGCCGTCAGCCAGCGTCCCGCAACCGGCTCGGCCGCGCTGGCAGGCACCGCCAGCGCCAGTCCGGCCACGAGGATCATCCGCCGCAGTCGCATCATCAATCGAACCCCACCCCGAACGGCCAGCGCCGCCCACATAGCCCGAGCACCTTGAACAAGGTGCCCATCTGCGAATCCTCGACCAGACGGTCACGCTGCCGCTTGATTGTGTCTTTCTCGTAGGGGTTGCGGCGCTGGAGCGCTTCCGTCCGCGTGTCGATCCCCATCTGGCGCAGCCATTCGCCCTGATATTGCAGCCCCATCACATCCGCGCCGTTATCAGCGGCGACCTGCTGGAGCAGCTCGAAATCGACATGCGCGGTGAGATCGGAATCGCCGGGATGCGCGAAGATATCGACCTTCTTGTGCGACTTCAGCGCCTGCATCGTTGAGCCTGAGCGCAGTTCCATGTGGCCGTAATCGATCACCAGAGCCGCGCCGCCCTGTTCCTTCAGACGCCGCGCGATCTCAGCCATCAATGCGACCGCGGCGGGGCTGGTCTCGATCATCGCGCCTTGCGCTGCTGTCACCCAGCTGGCGGGCACCAGATGATCCATCCGCTCCTTGCCCGCCGTGAAGATAAAGTCCTCGCCATCGAGCCCGACCAACCGGTCAAACCAGCCATCGGCGGATCGCATCAGTTGATGCACCGGCAGCGCGTCGAAGAATTCATTGGCGACGATCAGCAGCGGGGCATCATCGGGCAGGGTCGAAATATCGTGGTGGTGGTGGCAATCGGGGAAAGCCTCGCGCTGGATCTTCCGCAGGCTTGCCGAGGTTTCGACAAAGTGGATCTCCGGCGCGAAGTCATAACGCCGCGCCGCTGCCAGCGCGTCCTTCGCCAGCGTCCCCCGGCCGGGGCCAAGCTCGACATA
>DLGU01000175.1:8100-14987 GCA_002482865.1 Porphyrobacter sp. UBA7686 | reverse complement strand
AACATCTGGCTGACTTCGGGCGCGGTGATGAAATCGCCCTGCTCGCCCAAGGGATCGCGGCTGGCGTAATAGCGCGCGTTGCATTCGCCCATGTACTGCGCGAGGCTGATCGGGCCGGTCTCGCGGATCAGGCGCTTGAGCGTGGCGGGCACATCGACATTCGCGCGGGCGAGGACTTCGGCTTCGAGCCGGGCCTGTTCGGCAGCCTTGGCCTCGGCCTCGGCGCGGGCGGCAGCCTCGGCGGCGGCGGCTTCGGCAGCGAGGCGCGCAGCTTCCGCAGCGGCGGCTTCTTCGGCTTCGCGGCGGGCCTGTTCCTCGGCGGCGAGGCGCGCTGCTTCGATGGCGGCGAGACGCGCAGCTTCCTTGGCTTCAGCCTTGGCTTTGGCTTCTGCTTCGGCGCGGGCTTTGGCTTCGGCGCGGGCGCGTTCTTCGGCTTCGCGGCGGGCGGCTTCCTCGGCGGCGGCTTTGGCGGCAGCGGCAGCGGCTTCAGCCTCACGGCGGGCCTGTTCTTCGGCTTCGGCACGGGCCTTGGCCTCGGCGATTTCGCGGGCCTTGGCTTCTTTGCGCAGCCGCGCTTCCTCGGCAGCCTTGGCGCGTGCTTCAGCTTCTGCGCGCGCGCGGGCTTCGGCTTCCGCCTGCTTGCGGGCACGCGCTTCGGCGGCGGCTCTTTCGCGGGCTTCGCGTTCGGCAGTGGCGCGAGCCTCAGCCTCCGCCTTTTCGCGCGCTCGGGTTTCCTTCAGCGCGCGGGCGCGTTCCTCGGCTTCGGCCTTGGCGCGGGCGAGTTCTTCGACTTTGGCGCGGGCGGCGGCTTCGGTGCGGGCGCTGGCTTCGGCCTTCGCCAGTTCGCGCGCCTGTGCCTCGGCCGCAGCACGCGCAGCCGGATCCGGCGCGGAGCGCGCCACACGTTCGGGTGCGGGCTTCGGATCGATCAGCCTGAGCTCACTGCGCCAGACTGCCGCGCCGTCGCTTAAGCTGGCGCGCTGATCCCCGCCGCCAGCGGCTTCTTCCGCAGCGCGTAGAGCACGACAATCAACCCAGTCAGGATTAGCGGTATAGTCAGCCATTGTCCCATCGATAGCCCGGTCCGGGCCGCAAAGTCAGCCAGTTGTTGATCCGGCTCGCGGAAAAATTCGTTCACGAAGCGCGACACCCCCATGCCGGTGGTGAAGACCCCCGCCAACAGGCCGGGCCGATACCGCGCACGGGTGAACCAGAACAGCGCCAACATGATCACCAGCATCGCCAGCCCTTCAAGCCCCGCCTGATAGAGCTGGCTGGGATGGCGCGGGAAATCGCCGGCGCGGGGGAAGACCATCGCCCAAGGCACATCGCTGACCCGGCCCCACAGCTCGCCATTGACGAAGTTCGCGAGCCGACCGAGCAGCATCCCCATCGGCACCCCGACGCTGACATAGTCGACCACGCGGATGAAATTGAGCTTATCGCGCCACGCAACGTAAGCCATCGCCAGCGTCACCCCGGCCAGCCCGCCGTGGAAGCTCATCCCGCCATCCCACAGCCGCAGCAGCTTCCACGTCACAAAGCCATCGCCCGAAAAGCCGGTCCACAGGCTCTGATCGTAGAACATCGCGTAACCTAGCCGCCCACCGAGAATCACCCCAAGCGTGCAGTAGAAGAACAGATCGTCGGCATGGCGCTGCGCCATCGGCGCGCCGGGCTGCTTCAGCATCTTGGAGGTGTGCCAATAGGCAAAGATCACCCCGATCAGGTAAGCAAGCGAATAGAACCGCAGGGTAAAGAACCCGAGTTCGATCCCCGGTTTGAGGCCGAGATCGGTCCAGTAGATCGGATCGGCAGGGATGCTTGCGGCAAGTAGTGACAGCACGGAGCGAACCTCTTATTGACAATGAGATGCCGTATCGGCGGGCCCGAAGCGAACAAGTTTGGGCCCCGGTCGCGCTGGCGCTTCTGGCACAGCATCCGGGGCAGGGGAAGGGGCGCGGGATCGCCGGGCGGAATGGGATAGGCAATTCGGACGTGGGTCGCACCCCGGCTGGACGGCCGCAACAACAATGAGAGAGGAACATCACCGCATGCCCACCCAGCTGGACAATGCGCTCGAAGCGATCATGACCGGCCTCACCGCTGAAGGCCAGCCGTTCGCCACCGCGCCCTTCACCCGTGACGGCGTGACGATGCCCGCCTTCGCCGGTGCGCCGCCGAGCCTCGCGCATTACTTCGCCCACTTTGCCAACCAGAACAAGGATCTGCCCTTCCTGGTCGATGGCGACATCCGCCTGACCTTTGGCGAGGCCTATGCCGCCGCGACCTGCGTGGCCGAAGGGCTGGTCAAGGACCACGGCATTGCCAAGGGCGACCGCATCGGGCTGGCTGCGCGCAATTCGGCCAACTGGATGATCGCCTATATGGGCATCCTGATGGCGGGCGGCTGCGCGACGCTGCTCAACGGGTTCTCCTCGGGCGAGGAGCTGGCCTACGGGCTCGATCTGGCAGAATGCAAGGTGCTGCTGGCCGACGAAGGCCGGGCGGCGCGGCTTGATGGCCATGCGCACCCGTCGAAAATCGTGCTGTTCGGCCACGGCAATGCCCCGTCAGAGGGCCTCGCCAACACTTGGGCGCTGCCGCAAGGCACCAGCGCGGCCATGGCCATGCTGGGCCAGATCGGCCCGGATGACATTGCGACGATCCTCTACACCTCGGGTTCGACGGGCAAATCCAAGGGTGCGTGGTCCGATCACCGCGGCGTCGTGAACGGCGTGATGAACTATGTCGCGCAGTCGGCGATGGCCAAGGTGCATCTCGAAAGCGGGGGCGAGGTCATCACCGATCAGCCCTGCGCGCTGGTTGCCGTGCCGTTGTTCCATGTGACAGGCGAAGTCCCGCTGTTCCTGCAAAGCTTCGCCATCGCGCGCAAGCTGGTGCTGATGCCCAAGTGGGACGCGGGCCTCGCGATTCGGCTGATGGCGGAAGAAAAGGTCTCCTATTTCGTCGGCGTGCCGCTGATGAGCTACGAAATCGCCAACCACCCCGACCGCGCCAATTACGATCTGTCGGCCTGCAAGAGCTTCGCCGCAGGCGGCGCGCCGCGTCCGGTGGAACACGTGACCCGGATCAAGGAAGCCTTCCCCGGCGGCTTCCCGCTGCTCGGCTATGGCCTCACCGAAACCAACGCGGTGGGCTGCGGCAATTTCAACGAGAACTACCTCGCCAAGCCCGGTTCGACGGGCCGCGCCAGCAAGCCCTTGGTCGATCTCGCGATCCTCGATGATCTTGGCAATGAATTGCCGCAGGGTCAGGTTGGCGAGGTCTGCATTCGCTCTGTCGCCAATTTCCGCGGCTACTGGAAGAACGAGGAAGCCACCAAGGCCGCCTTTACCGACACTGGCTACTTCCGCACCGGCGATCTCGGCTATCTCGACGAAGATGCCTACCTGTTCATTGTCGACCGCAAGAAGGACATCATCATCCGCGGCGGGGAGAACATCTCGTGCATCGAAGTCGAGGACGCGATCTACGCCCATGACGATGTCGGCGAATGTTCGGTGTTCGGCCTGCCGGACGAACGCTTCGGCGAGGTACCGGCGGCGGTCTATGCGATGAAGGACGGCCATCCGGCGATCACGCCTGCTGACCTGCGCGCCTTCCTGCTCGAACGGATTGCGCCCTTCAAGGTGCCGCTGGAACAGCACATCTGGTTCACCAACGAGGCCCTGCCGCGCCTCGGCACCCAGAAGATCGACAAGCGCACGGTCAAGGCCCGCTTCACCGCCGAGGCTGTCGCCGCGTGAGCCACTCGTGAGCCCCAGAAGAGTCCCCGGCCAGCGCGCGATCATTGATCGACGCGCGCTGGCCGAGGAAATCGCTGCCCTGCATGAGGCAGACGGGGAACGTGCGCGCCCTGCGATCGTCAAGGCGCTGCGCGATGCGCTGGATGCGGGGCGGGCGGAACTCGCCCGCCGACTGGCCGAAACGCCCTCGGCCGGGCACGATGTCACCGGCGGCTTCAGCTTCCTGATGGATCAGCTGCTCAGGGTGATCCACGATCACGTCACCACGCATATCTACCCCGCCCCCAACGCCACCCAGGCTGAACGGCTCGCGATCCTCGCGGTTGGCGGATACGGGCGGGCCGAGATGGCGCCCCATTCGGACGTCGACGTCGCCTTCATCACCCCGGGCAAGCGCGCGCCGTGGTGTGAGCAGGTGATCGAGACGATGCTCTATCTGCTGTGGGATCTCGGCCTCAAGGTCGGCCATTCGAGCCGCACGGTCGCAGATACGGTGCGCATGGCGAAGGAGGATCTGACCATCCGCACCGCCTTGCTCGAAAGCCGGTTGGTGTGGGGCGAGCAGGCACTGTACGAGGAATTGCGCGCCCGGTTCTGGAACGATGTCGTCAAGGGCAGCGAGCGGCAATTCCTGACCCAGAAGCTCGCCGAACGCGATGCGCGGCACAAGCGCATGGGCGACAGCCGCTATGTGGTCGAACCCAACATCAAGGAAGGCAAGGGGGCCTTGCGCGATCTCCAGACGCTGTACTGGATCGGCAAGTATATCCACCGCGTTGATAATGGCGCGCAGCTGGTCGATGTCGGCCTGCTGACGGCCAATGAATACCGCAGCTTCCGCCGCGCCGAAGGGTTTCTGCTGGCGGTGCGCTGCCACATGCACCTCATCACGGATCGCGCCGAAGACCGCCTGACCTTCGATTTGCAGCGCGCGGTGGCCGAGCGGATGCAGTTCGCCGACCGTCCGGGCAAGAGCGCGGTCGAGCGGTTCATGCAGTACTATTTTCTTCAGGTGAAACGCGTCGGCAGCCTGACCGGCGTGTTCCTCGCGCACCTCGATGAGGAATTCGCCAAAAAGCGCCCGCGCACCGGGTTCTTTGCTGGCTGGACCCAGCGGCCACGGATGTTCAAGGGCTATACCGTCGAAGGCGGACGGCTGCGGGCGCCGGGGGATGACTGGTTCCGCGCCGATCCCGTCCGCCTGATCGAAGTGTTCCAGCTGGCCGAGGCCGAGGGACTGGAAGTCCACCCCGAAACCATGCGCCAGGCTGGGCGCGATGCCAAGCTGATCGACGGCAAGCTGCGCCGCGACAAGCGCGCCAATGCGCTGTTCCTTGATCTTCTGAGCGGGCGCAAAGACCCCGAAACCGCGCTGCGCTGGATGAACGAGGCCGGGGTGTTCGGCCGCTTCGTGCCAGACTTTGGCCGGGTCAATGCACAGATGCAGTTCGACATGTATCACCACTACACGGTCGACGAGCACACGATCCGCGCCATCGGGCTGCTGAGCCAGATTGAGCGCGGGATGCTGGAAGCCGATCACCCGCGCGCCACCCGCGAATTTCCCAAGCTCGCCTCACGCCGCGCGCTCTATGTCGCGGTGTTGCTGCACGATATCGCCAAGGGGCGCGGGGGCGATCATTCGGTGCTCGGCGCGGATGTGGCGCACCATCTGTGCCCGCGCTTCGGGCTCGACGAGAAGGAGACCGATCTGGTCGCCTGGCTGGTGCTGCAACACCTGCTGATGAGCCGCACCGCGCAGAAGCGTGACCTCACCGATCCCAAGACCATCGAGGATTTCGTCGGCGAAGTTCAAAGCCTCGAACGCCTGCGCAACCTCGCGATCCTCACCGCGGTCGATATCCGCGCGGTTGGCCCCGGCACCTGGAACAGCTGGAAGGGCCAGCTGCTCGGCGAGCTTTACGACGCCGCGCAGGAACGGCTGCGGCTGGGGCACAAGGGCAACGGACGCAAGGCGCGGGTCACAGCCAAGAAAGACGCCGTGGCGCGACTGCTGGGCGGGGACGCAGATCACTTGGTCAACAGCATCGGCGCGCTGCTGGGCGATGCCTATTGGATCGCCGAACCCGAAGACATCATCGCCGGAAACCTCACCCAATACGATGCCGCCGATGCTGCGGGCGAGGCGCTGTCGATCCGGTGCGAGGTTGACGAAACCCGCGGTGCGACCCGCGTCAGCGTGATCGCGGCGGACCACCCCGGCCTGTTCTACCGCATGGCGGGCGGCATCCACTTGGCCGGCGCGAACATCATCGACGCGCGCATTCACACCGCGCGCAGCGGCTATGCCGTCGATAACTTTCTGGTGCAGGACCACAATGCCCAGCCGTTCCGTGAAGCTGCGCAGATGGCCCGGATCGAGAAAGGCATCCGCGACGCCCTGCTCGCGAAGGTTGAACTGGTGCCCAAGCTCGCCGCCCGCCCGCTCGCCCATTCGCGCGCCAAGGCCTTCGATGTTGCGCCGCGCGTCGGGTTCGACAATGACGCCTCAAACCACTTCACCGTGATCGAAGTGACCGCGCGCGACCGTCCGGCACTGCTCAACCGGCTGGCCCACGCGCTCTACAAGGCCAACCTCATCGTCCATTCGGCGCATATCACCGCCTATGGCGAGGCTGCGGCGGATACATTCTATGTGACGGATCTGACCGCCGCCAAGATCAAGGCGCCCGAACGCCTCGCTGAAATCGAGGCCGCCCTGCTCGCCGCCGCCAGCGACCAGCGCCAAAGGCAGCTCGAAAAAGCGTAACTGCAAACGCTTGAAGATAGCGGCATTTGAAGAACTTAGCGTGCCTTTCGCGCGATAGGTTGCAATCCCGAAACGTATTGCTATGGGGGCGGCCCTCAACTCAGGGAGAGTTATAACATGAAGATCGCACAATCCCTGCCGAGCCACCTCCGGCTCGGCAAACTGGCGCTGCTCGTCACCACCGCCGCCCTTCTTCCCGTCGCTGCCCACGCGCAGGACGCTGAAGCCCCCGCGCAGGAAGAATCGACCAGCGCGCTCGACACCATCAACGAAATCCTCGTCACCGGCACCAAGACCAAGGATGCCGAAAACGTGCAGGACGTGCCGCTGGCCGTGACCGCGTTCAA
>DLGU01000175.1:5916-8077 GCA_002482865.1 Porphyrobacter sp. UBA7686 | reverse complement strand
GCCGGCACGCTGGAGGCCTTCAAGATCCGCGACATCTCGGGCCTTTCGTTCCAGGCGCCCAGCGTCAGCCTTGACCAGGTCGGCACCAGCCGCGGCACCGCCAACTTCTCGGTGCGCGGGCTTGGCATCAACTCGTCGATCCCGTCGATCGACCCGACCGTCGGCGTGTTCGTTGACGGCGTCTATCTCGGCATCAACGGCGGCGTCGTGTTCGACCTGTTCGATCTCGACAGCGTCGAAGTGTTGCGCGGCCCGCAGGGCGTCTTGTTCGGCCGCAACGTGACCGGCGGCGCGGTGGTGATCAACACCGGCAACCCGACCGAAGATTTCCGCGGCAAGTTCCGCGCCGCAGTGGACGGCCCGGCGCTTGATAGCGGCCGCGGCGGCGCAAACTACACCGTCAGCGGCGTGATCAGCGGTCCGATCGTCGAAGACGTGCTGCTGTTCAAGCTCGGCGCCTATTACAACAAGGACGAAGGCTACTTCCGCAACCTTGCGGCCGACACCATCCCGACCTTGTCGCGCAACCACGGCAAGGCTGAAACCAAGATCCTGCGCGGCGCGCTCGAAGCGCGGCTCGGCGGTCTGACCCTGCTCGGCAAGCTCGACTATTTCGAGAGCGATGGTGATGGCCCCTCGGCTCAGAACCGCGGGATTTTTGATCGCAACACCTATGATCTGGCGATCGACAACCCCGGCGGCTACGCCAACGAGATCTGGACCGGCTCGCTCACCGCGACGATGGATATCGGCGCAGGCACGCTGACCAACGTGTTCGGCTGGCGCAAGTATGACGCCACCACCGATGGCGACATCGACGCGACCCCGCGCTTCCTGTTCCACTCGGAAACCGAAACCGCGCAGGAGCAGTTATCGAACGAGCTGCGCTACGCGATTTCGACCGAAAGCGGGCTCGACCTGACCTTCGGCGGTTTCTGGTTCGATCAGAACCTCGCCTACACCGAACAGCGCGCGCTGCCGCTTGCCAGCCCGCTCCAGTTCTTCGGCGGTGGCCGTCAGGATCACGAAGTGCTCGGCGTGTTCGCCAACGCGCAGTACGAAGTGATCAACGGCCTGTCGGTCATCGCGGGCATCCGCTGGAACCAGGAAACCAAGGACGCCGCCGTCACCTACGTCCGTCCGCGTCCGGCCTGTTCGGTGGTTGATGGCACCTGCCCGACCTCGGGCCGCAACCCGGTCCTGCTCAACCCGGTCACCGGCGCGACGACCGAGAACAACGGCTTCACCGACCGCGTGCGGTTCCGCAATGTCTCGCCGAAGCTCGGCCTCCAGTACGAATTCGGCGACAGCCAAGTCTACGGCCACTGGAGCCGCGGCTTCCGTTCGGGCGGCTATAACTTCCGCATCACCAACGCCAACGCCTTCGAACAGATCGCGCTGGCACCGGGCGGCACGCTCGCCTTCGACGAAGAAAAGGTCGACACCTACGAAGTGGGCGGCAAGTTCCAGACCGCCGACGGTGTGTTCACCTTCAACGTCGCAGGCTACATCACCAAGATCGACAACATGCAGCGCGAGGTGAACCAGTCGTCGCCGACCGCCGGTGTGGCCCAGTCGATCTTCAACACCGCCAACGCCTCGATCAACGGGATCGAAGCCGAAATGCGGCTGCGTGCGACCGACGCGCTGATCCTGACCGCCAATATCGGCGTGATCGACGCCGAATATACCGAGATCCTGTTCGACATCTCGGGCGATGGCCAGATCAACGGGCGTGACCTGGCGCTGAGTCTGCCGCGCGTTCCCCCCGTGACGGTGGGCGCGGGCCTGATCCATGAGCTGGAACTGGGAAGCAGCAACATCCTGACCCGGGTGAACTACCAGTACCGCGACACGGCGGCCTATACCGATGACAACTTCGGCTGGTTGAACGACATCCACCAGCTGGAAGCCAACGTCACCTGGAACACCCCGATCGAGGGCCTGTCGTTCTCGATCTATGGGCGCAACCTGTTCGATCAGGTCCAGGAAGGCGGCGACACGCAGGTTCCGTTCGGCGGCCCGCTGTCGACCGGCCTGCGTCAGCCGTTTGCTGACCGTCCGGCAGCCGGCACCTTCAGCCCGCTGCTGCGCGGCCGCAACGTCGGCGTGGAAGCATTGTTTGAATTCTGATGATCGCACCCCGGATGGGGTGCGATTT
>DLGU01000175.1:0-5887 GCA_002482865.1 Porphyrobacter sp. UBA7686 | reverse complement strand
AGTCCTCGGCGGTGGCGAGCAGCAGCGCGATGGCGGTGTCGTCGAAGGCGACGAAGGCCCATTCGAAACTTGCGGAGGTGATCGGATTCCAGCCGAAATACATCCGGTTGGTCACGATCTGACAGGTGCGGGCGTCGAAGCAGGCGAGGAAATCCTCGCCCATCGCCAATGCGTCGGCCTCACCCAACCACGGCTCGTGCGAGAACACCATGTGGCGCGCGAAGGCCTCGATCAGTGCCGCACGGGCCGAACGTGCGCCGTCAGGCTCGGCCTCGGCATCGAGCAATTCCCAATTGCCGCCAATCGGCTGGTAGCCGAGGCTGGTGACCAAAGCGTCAGCACAGGCAGAGTGCAGGCCCGGCGGATGCTCGAGCGGCCTCGCCTCGATGCGGACTTCGGCTGACCCCGCGCACAGCCGTTCGCGCCATGCGGCAATGAAGGCGTCGAGCCGGGCGAGCGTTGCGCTCACCCCCGCGACCCGAACAGCGCGGTGCCCACCCTGATATGGGTCGCGCCCAGCATCACCGCCGTCTCGTAATCCCCGCTCATTCCCATGCTGAGGCCAGTGAGGCCGTGATCCGCCGCCAGTTTCGCGAGCATCGCAAAGAACGGCGCGGCTTCGGTGTCGGCGGGGGGAATGCACATCAGCCCGGCGAGCGGCACATCGGCGGCGCGGGCTGATGCCAGGAACGCGGGCAGATCGGCAATCGGGCAGCCGCCCTTCTGCGCCTCGTCCCCGATATTGACCTGCACAAAGCACGGCACGCGCTTTCCCGCCTTGTCCATCGCCTTGGCAAGTGCGGTGAGCAGGCTCGGGCGGTCGAGCGAGTGGATCACGTCGAACAGCGCGACCGCTTCTTCGGCCTTGTTCGATTGCAGCTGGCCGATGAGGTGGAGTTCGATGTCGGGGTACGCCGCGCGCAAAGCGGGCCATTTGGCCTGCGCCTCTTGCACGCGGTTCTCCCCGAACACCCGCTGGCCGGCGTCGATCAGCGGCTGGATTCCGGGCGCATCGTGGGTCTTGCTGACAGCAATCAGCGTCACATCATCAGGCGCGCGCCGGGCGGGTTTGCACACCTTGGCGATATTGGCGCGGACATCGGCGAGGCGGGACGCTGCATTTTCCATGGGGGCGCTCTATAGCGGGTGCGTGACGCGCGCAAAGCCCCTCCCCGCCCTGTGGCTGATCAGCGATGCGCGCAATGACGCAGGGCTGGCACGCGCCTTGGCCAAGCTGCCGCGCGGATCGGGGTGGATCTATCGCCATTACCATCTGGAGGGGCCGGAGCGTTACGCGCGGTTCCGGGTCTTGCTGCGGATCGCGCGGGCCAAGGGGCATGTGACGATCCTCGCCGATTCGGCGCTGACCGCGCGCGAGTGGGGCGCGGACGGGATCTATGGCGCACCCCGCTCACTGACCCCGCGCCGCAGCGGCCTGATCCACCTCGCCACTGCGCATGACCTTGCCGAGCTGGGACTGGCGGCGCGGCTGGGGGCAGATGCGGCGCTGCTTTCGCCGGTGTTCCCGACCCGCTCGCACCCCGGCGGCGGGGTGCTGGGGCCGGTGCGGTTCCGACTGCTGGCACGGCAAGTCCCGCTGCCGGTGATCGCCCTAGGCGGTATGAACCCGCATGGTGCGCGCGCCCTCCAATGGCCGCGCTGGGCGGCCATCGACGGGCTTTCGTAGCGCGTCCACCTGCCAAGACGGTCGTCAAGCTAGGCGGGTCGGTGCGAGCACCCGAGCCATGTCGTTCATCGCTCTTTCCTTGACCCGAGTCCGCCGAGGATTCATGATGTGTTCTGCACAGGAGAACCCCACATGGCCAGCCGCGCGGTCACACCCGTCAAACCCGGTCGCCAGAGCTGACGCCGAATGGCGCGCAGGCTTGCGCCGCAGCCTGCGCCGAATCGCGCAGATGACCGGCGCCGGGCTGCTGCTGGGCGCGGCGGTGTTCCTCGCGCTCGCGCTGGCGAGCTACACCCAGACCGATCCCAGCGGATCGACCGCGGCTGATCCGGCGCGAGGTCGCCAACTGGATGGGCCGCTATGGGCGCCTGGGCGGCGGACAAGTGTGCTGCTGATCTTCGGCCTGCCCGGCGTGCTGCTCCTCCCCTTGCTCTATGTCTCCTCGCGCAAACTGTGGCGCGATGTCGAGAACGGCGACGCGCCCGAGACCACCGCATGGTGGATGCCGACCGCGCTGCTGCTGATCGCCATGACGCTGATCGCGACCGTGCTGAGCGCTCGCCTTTCGAAGGGCAGGGCGGCACGCTGCCCGCGCAGGCGGGCGGCCTTTCGGGGCTTGCTCGGCGCAGGTGCCATTCAGGCGGTGGCGGCCCGGTTCGGCGCGGATGCCGAGGGCTGGGTGATCCTCGGCCTCGCGCTCACCAGCCTTGCCGGTCGGCGTGGGGCTGTTGACCCGGATTTTCGCGATCGACTGGCGGGTGCTGATGAGCCTGCCCGAATTCCTTGGCGGCGGGTCGCTGGCGGGGCTGATGCAGCGCGTGCTGCCGGGCCGCAAGCCTGCGCTCGCCTTTGCCGATGATGGCGAGGCGGACGATGATATCGCCCCCCGTCCGCGCCGCGCTGCCAAGGGCGACACCGCGCCCGCCCCGCTTGACGCGGCCCCGCGCCGCGCGCCCGAAATCTCCGATCCCAGCGCCCCGCCCAAGCGCGCGCAGCCCGCCAAGACCGCGCAGCGCGACATGTTCGCCGCCTTCAACCTCCCCAGCCTCGATCTGCTGGCCGAACCTCCGCAAGACAAGGCGCCCAAGCTCGACAAGCTTGCCTTGGAGCGCAACGCCCGCCTGCTCGAAAACGTGCTCGACGATTTCAACGTGAAGGGCGAAATCACCGCCGTGCGCACCGGCCCGGTGGTGACGATGTACGAGCTGGAGCCCGCTCCCGGCATCAAAGCCAGCCGCGTGGTCGGCCTTGCCGAAGATATCGCTCGCAACATGAGCGCGATCTCCGCGCGCGTGTCGCCGATCCCCGGTCGCACCGTGATGGGCATCGAATTGCCGAATCAGGATCGCCAGGTGGTGATGCTGAAGGAACTGGCCGCCTGCGCCGATTTTGCCGATGCCAAGGGTAGCCTGCCGATCATCTTAGGCAAGGATATCGCGGGCGAGCCGATCATCGCCGATCTGGCTGCCATGCCGCACTTGCTGGTAGCAGGGACCACCGGATCGGGTAAATCGGTCGGGCTGAACGTGATCCTGCTCAGCCTGCTGTACCGCTTCACGCCGACCGAACTGCGCCTGATCCTGATCGATCCCAAGGTGCTGGAACTCAAGACCTACGACGACATCCCCCACCTGCTCTCGCCGGTGGTGACGGAACCTGCCAAATCGGTGCGCGCGCTGAAATGGGCGGTCGAGGAAATGGAGCGGCGGTACCGGATGATGAGCGCGATCTCCTCGCGCAACATCCACTCCTTCAACGAAAAGGTCAGCGCCGCGATTGCCAAGGGCAAGCCGCTGGGCCGCCGGGTGCAGACCGGGTTCGACCCCGAAACCGGCGAGCAATTGTTCGAGGAAGAACAGCTCGATTACCAGCCGCTGCCGCAGATCGTGCTGATCGTCGACGAACTCGCCGATCTCATGGTCACCATCGGCAAGGAAATCGAAGTCCTGATCCAGCGCCTCAGCCAGAAATCGCGCGCGGCGGGCATCCACCTCATCATGGCGACCCAGCGCCCCTCGGTCGATGTCATCACCGGCGTGATCAAGGCAAACCTGCCGACCCGCATCAGCTTCAAGGTGACCAGCCGGATCGACAGTCGCACGATCCTTGGCGAACAGGGCGCCGAACAGCTGCTGGGCAAGGGCGACATGCTCTACAAGCCCAACACCGGCGCGATGGTGCGCGTCCACGGGCCCTTCGTCAGCGACGAGGAAGTGGAAGCGGTCGCCGATTTCTGGCGGAGCCAAGGCTCGCCCGAATATGTCGATGCCGTCACCGAGGAACCCGAGGACAGTTTCGGCTTCGGCTTAGATGACGACATGACCGCCTCCGACAATCCGGAAGAGCGCAAGTACCGCCAGGCCTGCCAGATCGTGTTCGAGAACCAGAAGGCATCGGGCAGCTGGCTCCAGCGCCAGATGGGCGTGGGCTACAACACCGCCGCCAAATGGATCGAGCGGATGGAGGAAGACGGCTTCGTTGGCCCCGCCAACCATGTCGGGCGGCGCGAAATCTACCGCGACAAGGACGGCAACCCTCTCTGACGGGCGGCGGGTTACTGCCCCATCACAGCCGGCGGGCCGAGCGGGTCGAAGGGTGATTCCGGCGGCGCATCGCGCTCGGCGATTTCAGTAGCCGTCAGCGGGCGGAAGCGGATGCTGACCGGCGTGAAATTGCCGTCCTCGCGCTGGCGGATGGTGACGATCCCGCGCTGGTCGCGGTTGCGGAGTTCCTCCTCGAGCTGCGCCGCGCGCGCCTGCCCGATGTAGAGGCGGCCGTGTGTCAGCGTCGAAACACCATTTTCCCGCACAGGATGATCGCAAGCCTGCCCCTCCCACAACCATCGCACCCGTGTGATGTTCGGCGCTTTGCCTTCAAGGCACATTACGCTCGAAACAATGTCGCTACGGTCTTCGCTTCCCGGCCAATCGTAGCTGAACTCGACATAGTGCCCGCGCAGGTAATCGCGCGGGTCATAGCCCATGATCGGCACCTCCCACTCGGTGCCAGTGTGATAGGTCCGGTCGCTCTGCACCCACAGTGCGGCGAGGCCAAGGACTGGCGCGACCACGGCGGCAAGGCGGGCGAGCCGGATCATGCGTCACCCCTCTCGCCCGGTGCAAACTGCTTGGACACCCGCACCGCGACCCATGCAACGCCCAGGATCATCAGACCCGAGAGGATCAACCCGAAGCCGCTCGTCAGCAGATCACCCGCAAGCTCGAAGCTGAGAATGATGAGCCTGAGCGCGATCACCCCCACCGCCAGCTGGAACACCCCGCGCCAGCCAGCCGCAAGCGCGGCGGCGGCGATGCCGACCCACAGCGCCATGAACACCAGCGCGGCAGGCACGGACGCCCCGTCGGTGACATAGGCGAGCGGCACGACTACCCCCGCCCCCGCAATGATCGCGCCCGCCATCTTGCCGGAAATGCCGGGCCGGACGAAAACCACACCGACACCGGCCAGCAGGGCGACCGAACCGCTCGTCAGCACACTCGCCGCTTCCCGCGACATCGCGTTCTGGTGGAACCCCCCGGAGCTCGCGATGGCGCAAGCGAACGACGCTCCTGCGACAGCGTAGGCGAACGCCAGTTGCTCGAGCCGTCGCCAGAAATCCGGGCGAGGGCTTCGGGTGCGCATCCATGCGGCCAAAGGGGCAAAACCCACGGGGAGCGTGGTGACAAAGGCCAGCCAGACGCTCCGGCCCGTATCGAGTTGGGCCCCGTACGGCGTGCTGGCACCGGCATAGTCCCACACCGTCCACACCGCCCCGCCGACCACGGCCAGCGCCGCCGGCCAGCTGCGCCCGGTCAGCAGCAGCAGCGGTGCGAACAGCGCCAACCAAACCGCCAGCGGCTGCCATAGCGGAGACGATGTCTGATAGACCTGCCCGATATGCCCGAAAAACGTCAGGCCCAGCGCAGCGGTGACGAACACCAGCGCCTCGACCGCCCAAGGCGAGGCATCGGCCAGTCGCTCTTCACGCAGGAACAGCACGGCCAGCATCGCGGCAATCAGCGCGAGGTGGATGCTGAGACGCACCAGACCGGGAATGGCCTCCCAGTTGGAGGCAATCACCGACACCAACCCCAGCCCGATCGCCAGAGCACCGATCCCGAACACCGCCCACAGGGCCAGCGGACGGGCATGTGCGGCTTCATAGGCTAGCAGCCGGTCGCACGTATCGGCGTCGATCAG
>DLGU01000206.1:1197-2785 GCA_002482865.1 Porphyrobacter sp. UBA7686 | reverse complement strand
GGTCTGGAGCGGCACTTCGGCAGAATTCTGCGCCCGCACGATCTTGTCGCCCGCCGTGCGCATTTCGGTCGCCGCGTCGAGGTTGGCGCGCATCCCGCCAAAGCGGTTCGCGCCCAGCGCTTCGTAACGCACCTGTTCGATCGCATCGTAGCACGCCCGCGCAATGGGTTCGGGCGGGGCGGACTTGGCGTGCAGGCCCGCGTCATGGTGGCGCAGCTTCAGCGCGAAGCTGTCGGCAAAGCCCCTTGCCTCGGTCACCTGATCGGCGGGCAGATCTCGTCCCGGCAGCGGCACGCGGAACCGGTTGCCCGCGGCCCCCGGCACATCGGCGCTCCACGCGACCTCGACCTCCGCATCGCGCGCAATCGCGCGGCTCGCGCCTGTGAGCGCCTGCTTGAACAGATCGAGGGGGGACTGGTCGGCCATTACTTGATGATGCCCATCACAGGATTGATTGCCCCGTCTTGGCCCAATCGGCCATGAAGCCTTCGATCCCCTTGTCGGTCAGCACGTGCTTGAACAGATCGTGGATCACCTTGGGCGGCGCGGTCATCACATCGGCGCCGATCTTGGCGGCCTGCAGCACGTGGGTGGTGTGGCGCACGCTGGCGACAAGGATTTCGGTAGCGAAATTGTAGTTGTCGTAGATCAGGCGGATGTCCTCGATCAGGTCCATTCCGTCAAAGCCGTTGTCGTCATGCCGCCCGACGAAGGGCGAAATGAAGCTCGCCCCCGCCTTTGCGGCCAGCAGCGCCTGATTCGCCGAAAAGCACAGGGTCACATTGACCATCGTGCCTTCGCCGGTCAGCGCCTTGCAGGTCTTGAGGCCGTCGACCGTCAGCGGCACCTTGATGCAGACATTGTCCGCGATCTTGCGCAGGACTTCGGCCTCTTTCATCATGGTCGCGTGATCCAGCGCGACGACCTCGGCTGACACGGGGCCATCCACGATCCCGCAGATTTCCTTCGTCACTTCCATGAAGTCCCGCCCCGACTTCGCGATCAGCGAGGGGTTGGTGGTCACCCCGTCAAGCAGGCCGGTGGCGGCGAGTTCGCGGATCGGTTCGATCTCGGCGGTGTCGACGAAGAATTTCATGGGTTCACTCCGGTAAAATACGATAGCCAGCAGGCCATGGCCGACCTAGACGCGCAGGGATGACTCGAAGGCCGATCCGGTTCGCGGTGCTGCTTGCCGCCACGCTCGCGGCTTGGCAACCATCCAAAGCATCTGCGGGCGAAGAAGACACGCAATTCTGGCTTAACGCCATCGCCACGGGAAAGGTTGGCGAAGGCACCACGCTGACAGTCGATGCCACCCAGCGCTGGCGCGGCGATGACGAGGTGGGCAATGACCAGCAGACCATCCGGGTTATGGTGGACCAGCGGGTCGCCGATAACGCCCGGATCGGCGGCGGGATCATGCTGTTCGACACCGCCGGCCTCACCGAAATCCGCACCCACCAGCAGGTGACCTTTACCATAGGCCGGATCGAAGCGCGGACCCGGCTGGAGCAGCGCTTCTTTGATGGAGCAGACCAGATGGAACTGCGCCTGCGCCAGCGCGTGACTTACAACCAGCCGATCGCCA
>DLGU01000206.1:0-1149 GCA_002482865.1 Porphyrobacter sp. UBA7686 | reverse complement strand
AATGGCTTGGCCTGGTCCAGTCGCGCAACGCGGACGAAGGCTCCTCGACCGAGCAATGGCGGTTCCAGACGGCCGTTATCCACCGCGTCACGAGAAATCTCGATATCGGGGCGATCTACTGGCTGGTGTCGTTCCCGCGCGGAGAGCGCCCCGAACGGGTTAGCCACATTCCCCAGGCCGTGGTGATTTACAGGTTCTAGATCCGCCCGTCCCTAAATTCTCTGGCCGACGCCGAATACGCCGATCAGCAAGGGATCGCGGGTGCTTTCGGGGTTGGCGCGGATCGCGGCTTCCTCGCGCGCGATTTCGCCCCAGATCGCATCATCCACCGCGCGGCCCACGCGATCGGCCACCCCGGCAGCATCGACGCCCGTGAGCGCGCCCAGCGCCTGCCCGATCAGCGGATCACGGCTGAGGCGAATCGCCTCGCCCAGTTCCGGCACCACAGCGTCGATCAGCGCCGGGCCGACCTCGCCGCGCAGGAAGGTGCTGGCAGCATTGGGCCCGCCCCGTACCAGTGCGATGGCGTTGTCGAACCCGATCACCCGGATCGCATCGGTCACCACCGGCGCGGCACGGAAGCTGGCGTCGATGGCGAAGGTGGCAAAGCGTTCCTCCAGCCGGTCCTTGACCAGCGCAGAGGTGAGAATGCGCGACAGCACATCGCCGCGCGTGCCCATCAGATTGGCAAGACCAAGCTGCGCCACCTGTTCGTCCCAGAAACCGCCCGGCGCGGTCAGGCGCGCAAAGGCGTTCTCTGACGCGAGCAGCAGCATCCGCCGCACGGCTTCCTCCATCGAAAATCCGCCGCCGGTGCTGGCGCAGCCCGGAAGTAGCAGCATGGTTGCGCCGCCCGCGACTCCGGCGAGCAGCGAACGGCGGGTCGGAGCGGGCATCGCAGGTGCAGTCATTTTCTCGGGTCTCCCAGCTTGCCCTTGTCCTTTGCCAATGCCCATATGGCGGCAAGATGAACCGAATTCGCCTGCTTGTTCTGAACGCCGCGCTCGGCCCGCTGGATTACCGGCTGCCCGAGGGCGTGATTGCGCCTGCGGGCAGCGTGGTGGTCGCACCCTTGGGCCCACGCAAGGTTACGGGCATCGTCTGGGACGAGGGCCGCTTGCCGGGGGATGAAATTGCCTTTGAACGCCT
>DLGU01000079.1 GCA_002482865.1 Porphyrobacter sp. UBA7686 | reverse complement strand
ATTCGCGGCCGACCGCACGCCCTATATCGACCAGGCGCAATCGCTGAACCTGTTCATCCCGGCCGATGTCGACAAGTGGGACCTGATGATGCTGCACTATCAGGCGTGGGAGCGCGGCATCAAGTCGCTGTACTACCTCCGCTCCAAGAGCGTGCAGCGCGCCGGTTTCGTCGGCGGAGTGGAGGCGGACAACACCTCCGAACTCGCCAAGATCGAACTCAGCGCCGAGACCGATTACGAGGAATGCCTGAGCTGCCAGTAGGCGCTTGGGGTCCGGTCTGGGGGCGGCATGATTGAGGACAGCACAACCGACGAGCAGGGCATGGCGGGTTTGCGTCCGCTATCGGCCTGCGTCGCCGGGGCGGGGGTCACGACCCTCGGCGTGCTCCAGTTCCTCGGTCAGGTGTGGAGCGTGATGCCCGAGGCGGCCCGGCAGGATCTGCTGGTGACCGTGCGGGTCGCCTTCTTCGGCTTCCTGTTCACGCTGGCCGCGCTGGTGCTGGCGTGGCTCGGGCAGCGGGTCGGGGGTGCGGTGTGGCGTGCGGCGATCACTCTGTTCGGGCTGTTCACCTTCGCCGGGACGTCCTTCGGCGTCGCGCTCGGTATCGGGCGGGCGCTTGGCAAGGCGACCCCTGTGGCGCAGGATATCGTGCCCGCTGACGGAGTGCTCGCCTTTCTGGGTGCGGCGATGTTGGGGCTGTTGCTGCTGGCGGTGATGCTCGCGGCGATGACAGTGCGGCGGCTGTTCAAAGGAGCCAAGCGATGACCGAGCCTCAGCCCGCCCGCCCTTCATGGATCCGCTGGGCCGTGATCGCCGTATTGGTTTTACTGGTGTGGGCGCTTTACCCGCAACTGATGGATTTCGGCGGCGAGATTTACCGGTTCTTTGTGTGACCCCGGCTCGCCTACGAACAAGGCAATACGCCCCTCGGCCAACGGCGGGCAGGAAGGACAATGCTTACATGAATTTGCCGTTCGGAATGGGAATTTTCGGCCTCGTCGTCTGCGCCGTTTTCGCCTTCAACGCCTGGCGCGAACTCAAGCGCAATGTCGAGGGCCACTCGCGCAACGCCGCCATGATCCACGTGGGGATGGTGTCGATGTTCCTGCCTTTCTGCCTCTACGTGATTATCGCCTACGCGCCCTGACGCACCCCTGAATCCGCGCGGCGTGATGCTGCGTATCTGTTATCCTCATCCGTCCAAGGAGACTCGCCCATGTCGCTTCTCGAAGCCCGCTCGACCTACAAGCCCTTCCAGTACCCCTGGGCCTATGATTTCTGGAAGCGCCAGCAGCAGATCCACTGGATGCCCGAAGAGGTGCCGCTGGGCGAAGATTGCCGCGACTGGGCGCAGAAGATCACCGAGAACGAGCGTAACCTGCTCACCCAGATCTTCCGCTTCTTCACCCAGGCCGATGTCGAGGTGCAGAACTGCTATCACGAAAACTACGGCCGGGTGTTCAAGCCGACCGAAGTGAAGATGATGCTCGCCGCCTTCTCCAACATGGAGACGGTGCACATCGCGGCGTACTCGCACCTGCTCGACACCATCGGGATGCCCGAGAGCGAGTACAGCGCCTTCCTCGAATATGAGGAAATGAAGGACAAGCACGATTTCCTCGGCCAGTTCGGCGTCGACACCGATGAAGACATCGCCCGCACGCTCGCCGCGTTCGGCGGGTTCACCGAAGGGCTCCAGCTGTTCGCCAGCTTTGCGATGCTGATGAACTTCCCGCGCTTCAACAAGATGAAGGGCATGGGCCAGATCGTCAGCTGGTCGGTGCGCGACGAATCGCTGCACTGCGAAGGCATCATCAAGCTGTTCCACACCTTCTGCGAGGAGCGTCAGTGCCTCACCAAGGCGGTGAAGGAAGACCTGATCGACATCTGCCAGAAGACCGTGCGTCTGGAAGACAACTTCATCGATCTCGCCTTCGAAATGGGCCCGATCAACGGCATGAGCGCCAAGGAGATCAAGCGCTACATCCGCTACATCGCCGACTGGCGCCTGAAGCAGCTCGGCCTGCAAGAGATCTACATGATCGAAGAACACCCCCTCCCGTGGCTCGCGCCGCTGCTCAACGGGGTGGAGCACGCCAACTTCTTCGAAACCCGCGCGACCGAATATTCGAAGGGCGCCACGCGCGGTGACTGGAACACCGTGTGGTCGTCGTTTGATAAGCGGCAGAAGGCCAAGGCGGTTAATGAGGACGGCGTTGAGCTGCCCGAGATCGGGTTGTTTGGGGCTGAGGCTGCTGAGTGATTTCGCTCTTCATTGATGCGAATGTGTATTTGCGATTCTACGCCTATACAGATGATGATCTGCTTGAACTTGAGAAACTCCACGCTTTAGTGGAGGCCGGAGAGCTGCGGATTTACAAAAATTCGCAGCTTGAGGACGAGATTGAACGGAACCGTGAAAACAAAATCGACGAGGCGCTGAACACCTTTAAGAAAAGTATTGGCAGCGCACAGATTCCTAGATTTGCTTTGCATTTCGAGGAGGCTAAGAGCCTCCTCGAACTCTCGAAACAGGTTCAAGCGGCGAAATCTGAACTGACAAAGAAAATTGCATCAGAAATCGAAGATGGCGATCTCCGTGCCGACCAATTAATCAGACAACTGCTCAAGTCCGGGACAGATGTTGCCGTGACCTCTACAATACTTGAGAGGGCACGTTGGCGGCAAATCAGAGGTAATCCGCCGGGAAAACCTGACAGCATCGGCGATCAAATTCATTGGGAATCCCTTTTGAGTGGCGTCGGTGATGGTGAAGACATTCACATAGTTAGCCACGATGGAGATTTTGCATCTCACCTAAGATCAAGCCAACCAAATCCCAAGTTGGCCTCCGAGTGGCATATCCAGAAACACGCCACCTTGTTCCTTCATCAGTCGCTTGGAGCCTTCGCGAAAAAGCACTTTGGATCCATCTCTCTACCAACTGATGTGACCAAGTCATCCGCTATTTCAAAATTGGTTAGCTCTGCAAGCTTTGACAACACGCACAAGCAAATTGCCCGCCTCGAAAAAATTATAAATGAAATCACCCTTGAGGAAGCTAACCTGATATTTCAGGCTTTGATCGACAATAATCAAATAAAATGGATTGCTGACGACTCCGATGTTAAAGAATTTTACTCGGAACTGTACCTAAAATATTGGTCGCAGACAGATCCCGAGTTGGATCAGAGCTTGGCAGGCGTGGCTTCATACTTAGTGCCATTTTAGTCGGCAAAGGTAAGCCGTGTGCAGATGAGACCCATGTCCGACAAAAGCCGTTACCCCGTCCCCCCTGGTCTAAACCTCGAGCATGACAAATATATCCGCTGGCTCCGGCGCAAGGCGGCGGCTCACCTTATCCGGGATCGCAAGCGTTTCCCGCATCTGGAATTGACCGGCGAGCAATTCCGGCACGACATTCACAAAGCTGTCTGCGACCACGGCACCCATGATTTCTACACCGGCGAAGAACTGAACTGGCAGCTGGTCAGCACCTACGACAACGCCGAGTCCAAGCTGGGCAAGACCGCCTATAAGCTCGGCTTCGCGCTCCTGCCGACAGTCGATCACGTGTTCGAACCGGACGGCACATGGCGCTTCGTCATCTGCGCATGGCGGACCAATGATGCCAAGAATGACATGAGCCACACCGAGTTCGTCGCCCTGTGCCAGCGCGTTGTCGCGCATCACACGCCACCACCCCCGTCCCGGGCTTGACCCGGGACCCCGCTCACTTCTGCACCGATGAAAGCGAAAGCGGGGCCCCGGGTCGGGCCCGGGGCGGGGGGTGGAGGGGAAGGTGGCACCCAGCCGCTCTAGGCCCCAGCTTGCGCTGGGATGACGGGGTGTGTGGCATGCTGTCGGTTCGCCTTCCCGGGCTTGACCCGGGACCCGGCTTCTTCATCCTAAAGAACCGAAGGCAGCGGGACCCCGGGTCCCCGGCCTGCGCCGGGGCAGGCAAGCCCGGGGAGACGGGAATGGGAGCGTCCCCCTCCTCGTCACCCCGGCGCAGGCAGGCCCGGGGGTGAGACGATGCGGGGCGGTGTTCTGCTGGTGACGCGGCGGCGCAGCGCGGTGCTTTCCTACACGGGGACGGCAGCGTAACACCGGCGGGTGATGATGGCCCCGCCCCGCTTGCGACCCGCCGTCGCAGCCCTGGCGGCCCCGTTTCGGGCGGCGTTGGGCGCGGGCGGCTTTTTGGTTTCTGGACAGTGTCTCCTGTGTCTCCAACAGCGGCGGCCGGAACTTGACCTCGATCAAGTACGCCGGCGGTGCGAGCGCCTAGGACAGATGTCATCACCTCAGGAGAACACCATGTCGCACACCCCCAACGAACTCGCCGATGTCTTTCCGGACAATGCCGAGGCGCTCCGCGAGCTCAAGCTGAACGATGCGCATTTCGCCCGGCTGGCCGAGCAACATCACGAAGTGAACCGCGAGATCCACCGGATCGAAGCCGAGATCGACGCCGCGAGCGACGACCGGCTTGAAGCGCTCAAGAAAGAACGGCTGCATCTGCTGGACGAAATCGCCGCGATGCTGGAAGCCGCGCCGGACGCGGTCTAGCACCCACGGGCTTGTGCGGGCGGGGCAACAGGCGATGCTCCGCCCGCAACCCGGCAGAGGCCGATGCTACTCCGCGATCTCGCCATCTTCGCGCGGAGTGGTGCGCCGGTCGGTCCCGGTGCGGCGATCACTCTTGCGGCGGTCGGGCCCGTCAAACGGCACCTGCGCCTTGCGCCGGTCCGCCTGCCGTCGCCCCCCGCCAGACGGGTCAGCCGCTGGCTTGTCGCTGTCACTCTCGCTCATCGCCACCTCTCTCCCCCCGGACTGGAATAACACTAAAGCGCACAATTTCCTAACCCTTACGGACAGTTCCACCAATCGGCTTGGCCCGGGGGCCGCGAGCCGCTAGGGGCCGCGCGACAACGCAAAGCGCGCGCGCAGGGGTTTGAACACCGGTGACCGACAAGCTGAACCATACGCCGCCTCGTTCCGGGGCGGACACGCCTGATCTCTCGAAGGCCGAAGTGCTGATCGAGGCGCTGCCCTATTTCCAGCGCTATGCCGGACGCACCTTCGTGGTGAAATATGGCGGCCACGCGATGGGCGATCCCGAAGCCGCGCGCGACTTTGCCGAGGATATCGTGCTGCTCAAGGCGGTCGGCATCAANNCCGGTGGTGGTGCATGGCGGCGGCCCGCAGATCGGCCAGATGCTCAAGCGGCTGGGGGTGGAGAGCACCTTCGTCGATGGGCTGCGCGTCACCGATGAAGCCACGGCCAAGGTCGCTGAAATGGTCCTGTCGGGCGCGATCAACAAGGAGCTGGTCGGCTGGATCGCGGCCGCTGGCGGCAAGGCGATCGGAATCTCGGGCAAGGATGGCGGCATGGTGACCGCGCGCAAGGTCAGCCGCACCACGCGCGATCCTGACAGCAATATCGAACAGGTGGTCGACCTCGGCTTCGTGGGTGAGCCTGCGGCGGTCGATACCAGCGTGATCGACACCATGGTGGCCGCCGGGATGATCCCGGTGATCGCGCCGATTGCACCGGGTGCGGACGGAGCGACCTACAACATCAACGCCGACACCATGGCAGGCGCGATTGCGGCGGCGCTGGGCGCGGCGCGGCTGTTCCTGCTGACCGANNGTGCTGGACGGGGAGGGCAAGCTGCTCACCGACCTCACCCCCGCCGACATCGCCAAGCTGCGCGAAGACGGCGTGATCCGCGGCGGCATGGTGCCCAAGCTCGAAACCTGCGTGACCGCGGTGCAATCGGGCTGCGAGGCGGCGGTGGTGCTCGACGGGCGCGTGGGCCATGCGATGCTGCTCGAATTCTTCACTGCGCGCGGGGCCGGGACACTGGTGCGCGCCTGAGCCGGGAACTGAGTTGTAGCGCGAGGCGTATTAAGGAGCTAATACGCCTGCCAAGGGACATCACCGGGCGCGAGGGCCACACAGGCCTGCGCCTTCGCAACGGAAATGGATCGCAATGACTGACGCACTTTTCCAGATACTCTCCATGATCATCAGCACCGCCAACATGCTGCTGATTATCTGGTTCATCATCGGGCTGCTGTTCGCGTTCAACGTGGTGAGCCCGAGCAACCAGTTCGCCTATGCGGTGCATGACGCGCTGAGCCGCCTGTTCGAGCCCGTCCTGCGCCCGATCCGCAAGGTCATGCCCGATACAGGCGCGATCGACTTTTCGCCGATGGTGTTCCTGATGATCCTCAACGCCCTCGGCTACATCCTGCAAGGCGCTGTGCGCTGATGGGGGAAGCGGCGCTGATCGACGGCAAGGCGTTTGCGGCCAACTTGCGCGCCCGGATCGGCACGCTGGCGGCGAGCTTCGCGCAAGTGACCGGGCGGCGTCCGGGGCTTGCGGTGGTGCTGGTGGGCGAAGATCCCGCCAGCCAGGTCTATGTCGGTGCCAAAGCGCGCGCCTGCGAGGAAGCTGGGATCGCCAGCTTTGAGCATCGCCTGCCCGCCGAAACCAGCGAAGCGGAACTGCTCGCGCTGGTCGAGCGGTTGAACCGCGATGATGCGGTTGACGGCATTCTGGTACAGATGCCGCTGCCGAACGGGCTGGACGAGCAAGCAGTGATCGCCGCGATCAGCCCGGACAAGGATGTCGACGGCTTCCACGTGATCAACGCCGGGCGGCTGAGCGTCGGCCAGCGGGGCTTTGTTCCCTGCACCCCGCTGGGCTGTATCATGCTGCTGAAAGACCGGCTGGGTGATCTGTCGGGACTGGAAGCAGTGGTGATCGGCCGGTCGAACATTGTCGGTAAGCCGATGGCGCAGCTGCTGGTGGACGCGAACGCAACCGTCACCGTGGCGCATAGCCGCACGAAGAACCTCGCCGAGGTCGTCCGCCGCGCCGATATCGTGGTCACGGCCGTGGGTCGGCCCGAGATGGTGCGCGCCGACTGGATCAAGCCGGGGGCGAGCGTCATCGATGTCGGCATCAACCGCCTGCCGCCTGAAGAGGGCAAGACCAAGGGGCGGCTGGTGGGCGATGTTGCCTTTGCCGAGGTCAGCGCGGTCGCAGGCGCGATTACGCCGGTGCCGGGCGGGGTCGGGCCGATGACGATTGCGGTGCTGCTGCGCAATACGCTGGTCGCCGCGCATGGCCACGCCGGACTGGCGCCGCCGGTCGGGATATAGAGTTCCGTTCGCCCTGAGCTTGTCGAAGGGCTGTCCTTCTTCTTGGACGCGGGGCAAGACAAGAAAGAACAGGGCTTCGACAAGCTCAGCCCGAACGGAGGAAGGTATGAGGATCGCAGCCAGCGTCGTCGCTATCGCCATCGCGCTTGGACTCTCAGCCTGCGCTGGCGGCGGGGGTTCGCCCAAACCCAGTCGCCGCGCGGTAGAGCAGATCAACCGGGTTCTGACTGTAGCACCAGGCGCCGCGCAGCCGAGCACCATCGTCGCCACCGAAGCCGCCTTCTCGCGCGCTGCACGCGAGCGGGGCCAGTGGACCGCGTTCAAGATGTTCGCCGCGCCCGGCGCCTTGCTCCACGGCGCAAACGGCCCCTTCCCGATCGAACCCTGGCTCGCCACGCAGACCGATCCGCCTGCCGCCGTGCAGTGGGACGCGCGCGTTGTCGCGATGAGCTGTGACGGGGCGCTGGCGGTGAGCAAGGGCCGCTACCGCGATCCCGAGGGCAAGGTCGGCAGTTTCGTCACCGTGTGGGAGCGGCAGGCGGATAATTCCTATCGCTACACCTACGATGCCGGCGGCGATGATGTGCCGCAGCCTCCGCCAAGGAAGCCGGTGCAGGAGGGCGATATCGTCGTGACCGAAATCGACGCTGTGACCGGCCTCGTCGCGACCTGTCCGCGCGGCTCCAATGGCACGCCCCCGCCGCCCGCCATTCCCATCGGCGAAGACGGCAAGGCCGGCGCCAAGCTGTCGCGTGACGGAACGCTGCGCTGGCGCTGGGAGCACCGGGCGGACGGCACGCGCTATGTCGCGGCGGATTATTTCTATCAGGGTCGCTGGGTCACCGCGATCGAACAAAGCCTTGTGCCGACCGGCGATTGATGTGAGGGGCGCGGAACGCTCCCCCCATCGACCTGCGAAACCCTTGCCATGGTGCTGACCGAACTCTTCCTTTCCGCCTTTGTCACCCTGTTCGTGGTGATCGACCCGCCGGGGTGTGCGCCGATCTATGCCGGGCTGACCAAGGGCGCGACGCCGCAACAGGCGCGCAGCATGGCGCTGCGGGCGACGTGGATCGCCTCGATCATCCTGTTGATCTTCGCGCTGTTCGGGCAAGAATTGCTGGGCGCGCTGCATATTGAGCTAAACTCGTTCCGCATCGCGGGCGGGCTGATGCTGTTCTTCATCGCCTTCGACATGGTGTTCGAAAAGCGCACCCAGCGCCGCGAGGAACGCGCCGAGAAGATCGCCGCTACGCCGGAGATTGAGGACGTGTCGGTCTTCCCGATGGCGATGCCGATGCTGGCCGGGCCGGGCGCGATTGCGGCAATCATGCTGCTGATGAACGAGGCCGAAGGCTGGCCCGAGATGTTCGAAGTGCTCGCCGCGCTGGCTGCCGTGCTGGCGATCACGGCGGCGGCGCTGGTGGCGGCAGGCCCGCTGATCCGGCTGTTGGGCGACAAGGTCGAAGCGGTCATCACCCGCCTGCTCGGCGTGCTGCTGGCCGCACTCGCGGCGCAATATGTGATCGACGGCCTGAAGGGCAGCTTCGGATTGTAGAGTGGATGCGAAGGGGGCAGCGCTCGCCTTCATTCAGCGTCATTCAGGGCACAAGGTCAGGCGCATTGGCTGACGCTGTCGCCCGCGCGCACTCCTTTAATAAAAGCGTAATGATAACAGCCGTAAGCCCCCTGCAACCCCCTCGGGCGTAGGGTTGACACCCCTATGGCCTTCGGGGATATCCCGATTTGGGACAAACAGCGCAGTTACGCGGGGGATCAATGGGTATTTCGCTCCAGAAGAGCCAATCGGTCAGCCTCGCGAAGGAGGCTCCCAACGGGTTGACGCAGATCAGCCTCGGCGTGGGCTGGGATGTGGCCAAGAAGGGCTTCTTCGGCGGCCTGCTCGGCGGCGGGGGCGATATCGACCTTGATGCTTCATGCATCACTTTCGATGCCGACAAGACCGTGCTGGAATCCGTGTGGTTCGGCAAGCTCACCAATGCCTCGGGCACGATCCGCCACAGCGGCGACAATCTGACGGGTGAGGGCGACGGGG
This sequence comes from Porphyrobacter sp. UBA7686, assembly GCA_002482865.1. Lineage (GTDB taxonomy): Bacteria > Pseudomonadota > Alphaproteobacteria > Sphingomonadales > Sphingomonadaceae > Erythrobacter. The sequence continues at coordinate 986 of DLGU01000079.1, read as the reverse complement.
ATGACGAAAGCATCGCCATCCAGCTCGACCGGCTCGACAGCAAGGTCGAATATCTCGTCCTCACCGTGAACAGCTTCCGCGGGCAGACCTTCGACAAGGTCGCTAATGCCTTCGGCCGGGTGGTCGACAAGCGCAGCGGCAAGGAGCTGGCGCGGTTCGATATTTCGGACTCCGGCTCGCACACCGGACTCATCCTCGCGAGCCTGTCGCGCAACGGCGGGCAGTGGGACTTCAAGGCAATCGGCGAACGCACCGGCGGGCGCACCGTCCATGACCTGACGGCACCGGCCCGCGCGATCCTCTGATTGGCCGCAGCGCTCGACTGCGCTGCACCCTTCCTTTCATCTTTAGCCGGAGCCAGTCGCATGCAGCTGCAACGTGGGGAAAAACGGTCCCTCGCCGATCTTGGAGTTGGCTCGCAATGCGAGGTCAAGGTCGAGTTCGGGATGGACGGGATCGACATTGCCGCTTTCGGGCTCGAACCGGGCCAGAAGATCGGCGACGACCGCTATGTCGTGCTGTTCTCCAACCCCGCCACCCCCGGCGGCGAAGTGCGGATGACCAGCAGCGGCAACGCTGCCAGCTTTGCACTCGATCTCGACCGGCTCCCCGCGAGCATCGACCGGATCGTGTTCACCGCGACCCATGATAGCCGCGCGGTGGGCGAATCCCGCCCGCTGATGGTGAGCATCGATGGCGGCAAGGCCACCTTCGATGCCGCCGCCGCGCTCACCAACGAAAAGGCGGTGATGCTGGCGGAGATTTACCGCCATTCCTCGGGCTGGAAGATTGGCACGGTTGCCGCCGGGTTTGCTGGCGGGCTGGGCGCGCTGATCGGGCATTTCGGCGGCGAGGTGGACGAGCCTGCACCGGTGCCAGCTCCACCCCCACCTCCTCCACCTCCGCCGCCGCCCCCTCCCCCTCCCCCGCCGCCCGCAGCGCCGGTCAGCCTGAAGAAGATCAGCCTCGATAAGGGCAATTCTACG
>DLGU01000068.1:2903-4389 GCA_002482865.1 Porphyrobacter sp. UBA7686 | reverse complement strand
ACCGGCTTCTCGAAATCGAGGTAGGAAATCATCGCGCGGGGCTAGTCGGATGTTGAGCGGGTTGCAAGCGGGTGGCGGGAATTGACGAGCGCAACCAGGCGGGCAGCATCGACATGGGTGTAGATCTGGGTGGTGGAAATGTCCGCATGGCCAAGCAGGGTTTGCAGAACGCGCAGATCGGCACCGCCCTCCAACAGGTGGGTCGCGAAGGCATGGCGCAGGACGTGCGGGCTGATGGTCACAGGGTCGAGCCCGGCGCGCGCTGCCAGTGCCTTGAGCAACTGGAACAGGCGCACCCGGCTCAGCGGCTTGCCCCCGCCCGAAGGAAACAGGTAGCGAGACGGGGGCACCATCTGCGGACGCAAGGCTACCCAGCGCGCCAGTGCCTCCAGCGCCCGGCCGCCGACTGGCACAAGCCGCGTCGTACCACCCTTCCCCGTCACCGTCAGGAACGGTGCATCGCGCGGCACGGCGTGGATCGGCAGCGTCACCAATTCGCTCGCGCGCAGACCTGAACCGTACAGCAATTCGATCAGCGCCAGCAGCCGCACGGCTTTGGGATCATCGGCAGCCGCCTCTTCCTCGGCGCGGGCGAACAGCGCGGTGATCTGGTCATGGCCAAGCACCTTGGGCAGCGGACGGCGCGCGCGCGGGCGCGGCAAGGCGCCTGAGGGATCGTCGCTGCGCCAGCCTTCGTCGATGGCAAAGCCGAAGAACTGGCGCAGGGCCGAAGCTTTGCGGGCGACGCTCGAAGGAGCAAGGCTCGCCCATTCGCCGGCCAAGCCGGCGACCGCATCGCGTGGTGCGGCGGCCAGATCGCCGATGGCTTCTTCGGCTTGGTTCAGGTCACGGCGATAGGCGGCCAGCGTGTTGGCCGCAGCCCCGCGTTCAGCTGCCAGCATTGCAAGAAACGCCTCCGTACCGGCGGACATCAGCCCCGCGCCACAGCCTCGGCAGCAATCATCCGGGCTTCGGCCTGCATCCCCACACGGGTCAGTGCGGCAGTGATGTGATAGAGGTGCAGCGGCGTCATCTGCTGCCAGCTCGTCCCCTGCATCCCGAGCCCAGCAAGGAATACCACCAGCGTCGGATTCCCGACCTCGGCCGCACGGGCGATGGCTCGGCTCCACCGGGTTTCACGCGCCAGATCGAAATCGAGGTCACCTGCCAGCGCATTGGCATCGCCCTCGCTCAGCCGCCCAATTCCGGCGAGCCCCGCCACGAGGAAGGCAGATTTGCGCGCGCCTTCGCTGTCGTCGTTGCCGGTAAAGCTCTCAACCGCGCCTTGGCCAACTTCGTCACCGCGCGGATTGGCGAGCGTGATGAGCGCCCAGCCGAGCGAACCTTCCTCGACCACATTGGCCCAGCGGACCGCATTGCCATCAAGCCCAGCCGTCAGCATCGCCGCGATCAGCTCGCCCGCAGCATCGGCATGGGCGGCATCGGCAGGAATGCGCGCGGCCGCATAGGCCGTCAGCACCCGAGC
>DLGU01000068.1:0-2841 GCA_002482865.1 Porphyrobacter sp. UBA7686 | reverse complement strand
CGGGGTCTGCGGCAAGATAGGCTTCGCGCAATGTGGCAGCATGGGTCTGCGGGTCGCCGCTGGCAGCCGGATCAGCGTAAACTTCGGAATAGAGATCGACCATCGCATCGGCCGACATGATCCCTTCGCGCGCGGCGCGCCCGGCAAAGGCGGCGCGCTGAGTCGCTGGCAGCATCGGCAGCAGCGCGCCCGCGCGAGCGTAATAGGCCCCGCCCTTGTCCTTCATCGCGCCATCGAGCAGGCCATCAGGCAGGGGCTCGCCAAGTGCGGTCGCAAGGCCGAAGCGCCACGGGTTGAGATCCTCCACCCCGTTCCATTCAATCTGGACGCCGCGCTGCCCGCGCCCGGCTGCCCCCGCAAACCGCCGCGCCAGCAGCACGTCGATTCGCGGCGCCGCGCCCCGGAACAGGGCGCGATCAAGCTGGGAGGCCGCGAGCGCGCTTTCGCCGGCATAGGCGTTGCAGATCGCCTGCCACATCTGCCACTCGCCATCCTCGCGCGCGGAGCCTTGCAGCCGCACCGCCGGACACGCGCCGGTGATATCACCACTGCCGAGATAGGCGTTGAGCGCTTCCTGCGTCAGGCTGGGAGACCAGTCAGCGCTGTCGACATCCTGCACCACCGCGCGGGCGAGCGCATATTCGCCCATCCCATTGAGCACGCCGACGCGCAACGCTGCAAACTCGATTGGGTCCATGCCAAGCGGCGCAGCCAAACGGCTCGCAAGTGCTCTGCGCATGAGGATGTGCCCCCAGCGCGACACCATCGGCCCGCGTGTGCCTGCCAGAACCGCGCGCACCAGCTTGTCCGGCTGATTCGCGAGCGCAGACGGCGGCAACCCGCCCTCGTCAGTCGCCAGCACGCCGATCCGGGTCAGAGCGCGCCGCGCACCAGCGGGGATATCGGACTTGGGCTTTAACCCAAGCAGCCGGTCCAGCTCCTCGGTCGACATGTTTTCCAGCGCTTCAAGGCTCGGCAGGCGAGAAAGATCGCTGCGCGTGATGCTCGGCATCGGCGGCAGGGTCGACGGATCGACGGGCACACCGGGCACTGGCGTTGTACCGGGCTGAGAGACAGGCGGAGGCGCATTGCCGGTCTGCGGCGCTGGCGCGGGACTTGGACGCGGAGACGGCGCAGGCGCGGGATCATCAAACCCCGGTGGCAGCAACGATTCGGGCTTACCCTGAGCGCCAGCAAAACCGGCCAGTCCCGCCCCGCCCAGCACGCCTGCCAGCGCGATAGCCAGCACGCTGGCCCCGAAACGCTTGCCGCTCATTGCGCTGGCTCCGGCAGAGCCACATCATCGGCGATTGGGTGCAGCGGTTCCTCGCCCCCATCGAACCACGCGAGCACCACCAAAGCGGCCATCACTAGGCCCGCAATCGCCATCCAGCGCCGCCCAGCCGGAACACTCGGAGCGGGTGCCTCCTGAAGGCTAGTCGGTGAGAGACGCGAGAGGCGAGAGTTTCGCATATTGCACGTGCCCTAGCCCATCTATAGGCCCTGCGGCAATGTCCGCCGCGCCGCCTCTCAACGATCCTGCCCCGCTTGCCGCGATTGCTGCGCGGATCACGCGGCCCGTGGTGCTGGTGGGGCTGATGGGCGTGGGTAAATCAACCGTGGGGCGCAAGCTGGCAGGCCTGTTGCAGCGCGATTTCGTCGACGCCGACGAAGCGATCGTCGAAGCTGCCCAACGCTCGATCCCCGAAATCTTCGAAACCTTCGGCGAAGCCTATTTCCGCGATGGCGAACGACGCGTGATCGCTCGCTTGATGGACGAATCCCACGGCGTCATCGCGACCGGCGGCGGAGCCTTTGTCGATCCCGCCACCCGGGCGCTGGTGCTGGAGCGCGGGATCGCGGTGTGGATCGATTGCGACATCGACACGCTGGTCGAACGCACCGCGCGGCGCGGAAACCGGCCACTGCTGAAAAACGGCGATCCGCGCGACATTCTCACCCGGCTGGCGCAGGAGCGCGCGCCTTTCTATGGGCAAGCCCATATCCGCGTCGTCAGCGAAACCGGCCCCCATGCCGACACCGCACGCGCGATCATCGAGGCGATTGACCAATGGCTGTAATTCCCGTCGCGCTGGCCGGGCGCGAGTATGATGTGGTGATTGAGGAAGGTCTGCTTGGGCGTCTTGCCGAGGCGGCTGCGCCGTTCCTGAAGGGTTACGGGGCTGCGCGCCGCGTGCCGTTCGTCGCCGATACCAACACCCAGCGGCTTTATGGCGAAAGTGTCGCCGCCAATCTGGCCGCACACGGGCTGACGGCGGAATGGTTTGTGGTCGAGCCGGGTGAGGATGCCAAGACCTGGGGCGTGCTCGAGAAGCTGTGCGATTGGCTGCTGGCAATGGGTGTCACCCGCAAGGATCACGTTTTCGCGCTCGGCGGCGGAGTGGTGGGCGATCTCGTGGGCTTCGCCTGCGCGATCACCAAGCGCGGCTGCGGCTTCGTGCAATTGCCCACGACCTTACTGGCGCAGGTCGATTCGTCGGTCGGTGGCAAGACCGCAATCAATACCGCTGCGGGCAAGAACCTGATCGGTGCCTTCCACCAGCCAAGCCTTGTGCTGATCGACCCGCTGGTGCTCGCCACTCTACCGGATCGTGAAATGCGCGCAGGCTATGCCGAGGTGCTGAAGTACGGCCTGCTCGGTGACGCAGCGTTTTTCGCGTGGCTGGAAGCCAATGGCACCAAGGTGTTGGCGCGCGAATCAGCCGCGCTCGAACACGCCATTTCTGTCAGCATCGCCATGAAAGCGCGGATTGTTGCCGAAGACGAGCGCGAGACCGAAGATCGCCGCGCGCTGCTCAATCTCGGCCACACCTTCGGCCA
>DLGU01000145.1:8414-9519 GCA_002482865.1 Porphyrobacter sp. UBA7686 | reverse complement strand
GGAGAAAGCCAGCGACCACGCGCCGGTCTGGGTACGCCTGAAGGCGTAATCCTCGCCTAGTCTTTGTCGCCATGCCGCTGCACTGCTTGAGTGCGGGTGCCGCTGATCGGTGCGAAGCACCGCAAGCCCGACCGGGCGCCCGCAGCGGCGTGGGGGCTCGCCCCCACATCAGCCGCGAGGATTATCTATAGAAAATATGCGTGTCGATCTGGGCCAGCCGCGTCTTGGTGCGGCTCCAGCTCGGACGGACATAGCGGGCGTGGAAGAACACGGCATTGCCGGCTTCCGATTCCCACAGGCCCTGATGCGCGATTTGCGCGACAGCGACGGCACGATCCCATGCGGCAGTGCTGGTACGGATGGAGGGCATCCGGCTTCCGCGCATGAAAGAGAATTGACCCGGCTGGGCGACAACGCCGCAATAGGAGCGCGGGAAGCGGCCGTCTTCGGTGCGGTTGATGATCACCTGCGCGACAGCCAGCTGGCCCGCCAGCGGCTCACCGCGGGCTTCGAAATAGACCGCGCCAGCAAGGCAGCGCAGCTGTTCGTTCATCGGGGCGTCGGTATCGACCATGCCGACCAACTCAGTGAGCGATCCGGCTTCGGTCAGCGTCTGCGATTGCGTCTCGGCGGGGAGGGGTTGCACCACCGGCTCTGAGACGAAGCTGATCGCTTCGGGGACGAGCTCGACCTGTTCGGCCAAAGCGGGGAGGGTGGGCTGATCCGTGGCGGCTTGCGCCAGCGCTGCGGCATCGCGGCCGCTCGGAAACATCGTGGTTGCGAAAGCCAGCCCGGCAATCGCGACAATCGTGGCAGTCTTACGGCGCATTCAATCTACAAATTAGGCGGTGAGCGCGCACAGTCGCAGGCGGGAACCTTATCCGGATGAAATCGGGATGTGGGGGTTCAAAGAAGCCTGCCGGCCGCTCCCCGTCTGCGTGCTGTAGGTTACGACCGAATTGCCGCCCTGCCAGCCTGCGCGAGGAATTGAGCGGGGCCGATAGACACCTTGCCGTTTACGTCAACGCGAATCGTTCAACCCTGCGACGAACCGTTCAGGATCCGCGATGTCCACCTCAATTAGCCACATATCCTGGTCCTGACC
>DLGU01000145.1:6737-8292 GCA_002482865.1 Porphyrobacter sp. UBA7686 | reverse complement strand
GCCTCCCCGCGACACAGCATTACCAAGAGGATCGTGCCCGCATCCCGCTCTCCCTTGGCGAGCACCGTGGCATAGCCGCCTTGCGACTCGGCGAGGCGCAGGATCGCGCTGGCTTCGAGATGCGCGGGGAGCCGGTCGTTCACATCACAACCCGGATGGGCCGTCAGCAGCGTAACCCGGCAGGCTGGAAAGCGCGATGCGGCTGCGCATGAAGGTGCCGGTGCCGCGGCCGATCTCGTCACCCTCTTCGTCCACCAGCCGTGCCTCGGCGACGAACACCCGGCGGCGGCCGCTGACCCAGCGGCCTTCGGCCGTGACGGTTCCGGCGCGCACCGGCTTGGAGAAGAACAGGTTGAAGCTGGTGGTCAGCAGAAACCGGTCGGTCACCAGCGAATTGGCGGCGTAGAAGGCCGCATCGTCGAGCATCTTGAAATAGATCGTCCCATGCGCCGCGCCGGCCGCGTGGTAATCCTCTGGCGTGACGGTGAAGCGCAGCCGCGACTGCCCCTCACCGGTGATGTTCAGGCTGCTAGCGAACTTGGCGTTGACCGGGGCCGAAGCATAGAGCCGCTCCAGCGCCCGGTAGTGCTGCTGGGCCCCACTCGCCGAAGGAAATCCGTCACTCCCGGGCATGGAAAATCGGCGCGGATCAGGCCGCGGTGCGCAGGAATTGGTTGGTCAGCAGCGCATAGGCTGCATCGGTATCAGGCGCATCGGCGAGCATCTGGAGCATGGTCTCATCCCGCGTCAGACGCGAGATCGCAGCCAGCGCGTGCAGGTGCGTCGCCCCGGCATTCTCGGGAGAGACCAATCCGCACACCAGCGACACCGGGCGCGCGTCAGCCGCCGCAAAGTCGATCGGCGTATCAAGCCGGATCACCGCAAGCGACGGGCGGCGGATATCCTTGGACCGGCAATGCGGGATCGCGACGCCGCGCCCGAACCCGGTGCTGCCCAAGGCTTCACGCGCTTCGAGACTTTCCAGCACCTCGCCTTCATCCAGCCCGTAGGCCGAGCTGAGAAGCTGTGCCATTCGGGCCAGCACCTTGGGCTTGGTATCGAGCCGGGCGAAGGCAATCGCCTGCGGTGAGAGAGCCAGGTTGACGTCCATGCTTGTGCAAATCCCGATTGCGAGCGCGCGTGGGTGGCGAAAATCCGGGCCGACCATGCTTTTCAAGGCACCGCCGGATCGGGGCGAAACCCCTCCTGCTTCCGCCGCCTGGGCCTTTGACATGCGGCTTTCGCCCTTACGGCAACCGCTGATTCAGGCCCTATTTCGGCTCCACCCATCCGATAGAGCCATCGGCGCGCCGGTAAACCATATTATGCCGTCCGGTGCCAGCGTTTTTGAAGAACAGCGCGCCAGTGTTCCTGAGGTCGAGCATCATCACCGCGTCCGCAACGCTGGCGGTGGGGATGTCGACGCGGGTTTCGGCGATGACCAGCGGGGCATCGGCGGTGACTTCTTCTTCCACGTCCTCTTCCACGGCGAAGATGGTGTAGGCCGCTTCTTCCTCGCCGCGCGCGTGGTCGGCCTGTTCATGGCGGTCGGTCA
>DLGU01000145.1:1145-6730 GCA_002482865.1 Porphyrobacter sp. UBA7686 | reverse complement strand
CGGCGCTTGTAGCGGCGCAGCTGCTTTTCAATCTTGGCCATCGCATCGTCGAAGGCGACATGCGCATCATAGGCCGAGCCTTGTGCCTTCAGGATCAGGCCTTGCATCACGTGGGTGACGATGTCGCAGCTGAAGGCGCCCGCAGGGGCTTTGCCAAAGGTCACGTGGCTGGAGATCGCGCGGTCGAAATACTTGTCGACGACTGCGCCGAGGCGGTCAGCCGCATGTTCCTGCAAGGCTGCGCCGGTGTCCATCTGGTGGCCCGAAATCCGAATATCCATGAAGTGTAGTCCTCCCGTCCAGGTTGAGGAGCCCAATGTAAGGCGATGAGTCGCGCTCAGGCTTCACCGCGTCCAGATCGCCTCGGCGATTCCGGCGATGAAGGCGCGGTGACGTTCCAGCTCCTCCGGGCTGGCAACATGAAGGCGTGGTTCGCGCCGGGGCTTGTCGGCCGAAGGCCGGTGCCAGGGCGCGTTGGTGGTGGGTTGGGCCGCTAGGCCTGGGTCAGAATCGGCCGGCGCGAGGCCGAGCCCAATCTGCCGCCCGCCGGTGAGTTCGACATAGACCTGCGCGAGCAATTCGGCATCGAGCAGCGCGCCGTGCTTGACCCGGTGGCTCCGGTCGATCCCGTAACGGGTGCACAGCGCATCCAGGCTGAGCTTGGCGCCGGGGTGTTTCTTGCGCGCGAGGGCGACGGTATCGACCATCCGGTCAAGGCTGATCGGGGCGCGGCCGAGCAATTCCAGCTCGTTGTTGAGGAAGCCGAAATCGAACCCGGCATTGTGCGCCACCAGATCAGAATCGCCGAGAAATTCGAGCAATGCGTCCGCCGTTTCGGCAAAGCGCGGCTTGGTGGCGAGGAACGCGGCGCTGAGGCCGTGGACGCGCTCAGCCTCGGGCGGCATATCGCGATCGGGGTTGAAATAGGCGTGAAATGTGCGGCCCGTTTCGACCCGGCCGATCATCTCGATGCAGCCGATTTCCACCATGCGGTCCCCTGTCTTGGGATCGAGTCCGGTGGTTTCGGTGTCGAAGATAATCTCGCGCATTGGCCAGACTATCCTCCCATGTTCGGGCACTTGCAAGGGGTGCTTGCAATCAAATTGCAGCTATCAGAGCGCGGCAATCAGCGCGGCGACCTGCGCGCGGGTGTCATCAAGGCTGGTGCCGGTGTCGATGACATGATGAGCGCGGTCGCGTTTGTGGGTGTCGTGGAGTTGCAGGCCGAAGATGTGCGCGAATTTCTCCGGCGTCATGCCCGGGCGGGCGAGCACACGGGCGCGCTGTACAGCTTCGGGGGCGGAGACGACGACGATGGTGTCGACCGCCTCGTGCCCGCCGCGTTCGAACAGCAGCGGGATGTCGAACACGACCGCGCGCTTGTCATGGTGCTGTTCAAGGAAGGCCGCGCGCTTGGCGGCGACAGCGGGGTGAACGATGGCCTCCAACCGCGCGAGCGCTGCTTTGTCGGCGAAGACCTGCGCCCCAAGCCGTTCGCGGTCAACACCCTCCGGTCCGGTTGATCCGGGGAAGGCGGCCTCGATCGCCGGGACCAGCTCCCCGCCCGGCCCCTGCATCGCGCGCACCTCGGCATCAGCGTCGAACACCGGGATCCCCGCCTCGGCGAACATCCCCGCGACGGTCGATTTGCCCATGCCGATGCTGCCAGTAAGGCCGATGATCTTGGGGCGGGTCATTGGGTGAGGAGCGCGCGCAATTCGGCGTCATGTTCGCGCGGCGGGGGGGCGCCGAAGAAATGCTCGAAGGCGGCTGCGGCCTGACCGATCAGCATGGAGAGCCCATCGATGGTGCGGTGTCCCTTAGCGCGCGCACCTTGCAGGAATGGCGTATCGAGTGGGGCGGTGACGATATCATAGGCGATGCTGCCGGGCGGCGCATGGCTCCAGTCGAAGGCGAGGGGGGGCTGGCCCTGCATCCCGAGGCTGGAGGCATTGATCACCAGATCGAGGCACCCTTCACGGTCATCGAAGGCAAAGTCGGTCGGATCGGCGAAGTGCGACAGCGGGATCGCGTGATGCTCGCCCTTGGGTGCCAGTTCATCGAGCAGCGCCCGCGCCTTGCCCGGATCGCGCCCGGCGACGACCAACGTGAAGCCTTTGTCCGCCAGCGCGGTGATGATCGCGCGCGCCGCGCCGCCGGTGCCCATGATGCGGGCCATGCGGTAGTAGTGCGTCTCTGCCAGATCAGCCTTAAGCGGCTCCAGAAACCCGCTCGCATCGGTGTTGGTGCCCGTCAGGGCGGGGTGGCTGTCGGTTCGCAGCACGGTGTTCACCGCCCCGATGGCGTCGGCGGGCGGCGCAATATGGCCTAGCAGCCCCATCACGGCCTGCTTGTGCGGCATCGTGACATTGCACCCGCGCCACAGCGGATCAGCGCGGCGCCGCGCGATGTAATCGGCAAGGTCTTCAGGCGTGACATGGCACGCACGGTAATCCGCTTGGATCCCGAGCTTCCTGAGCCAGAAACCGTGGATTGCCGGGGATTTGGACTGGGCAATGGGGTCACCGATCACCTCGGCATAGGGAGTCTCGGGGGGCTTCGTCATGCCAGCAAAACCCCTTCCTCCCGTAGCGCCGCCAATAACGGCAACAGCGGCATCCCAAGCACGGTGAACTGATCGCCCTCGATCGCGTCGAACAGCTGCACGCCGGGGCCTTCAATCCGGAAGGCCCCTACAGTGTGGCCGATCGCGGGCCATTCAAGGCTGAGATAATGCGCGATAAATTCTTCGGACAGATCGCGGACATGCAGGCGTGCAATGCTGACATGGCTCCATTCGCAGCCCCCATCGCGGACCAACGCAGCCGCGCTGTGCAGCTCCATTACCTTGCCCGAGAAGAACCGCAAATGCTCCGCCGCTTCCTCGGCCGAGCGCGGCTTGTCGAACCGCCGACCTTCCGCGACCACCAGCGAGTCCGAACCCAACACCAACGCCTCTGGATGCAGTGCCGCGACCGCCGCCGCCTTGGCGACCGCCAGTGCTTCAGCCACCTCGGCAGGCGCGGTACCTTCTAGCCCCGCCTCCACCGCGCGTTCGTCAATCTCGGCGGGGATGCTCTCGTAAGCGACACCAGCCGCATCGAGCATCGCCCGGCGGGAGGCGGATTTGCTGGCGAGAATCAGACGCTGGCTCATATCGGCTTCCCCACCCCGCCTTCGCTCGCAGGCTTGCGCTCACGCTCCTGCGCCAGCCGGATGATGGCCGCCGCCGTCTCTTCGATCGAGCGGCGGGTGACATCAATCACCGGCCAGCCATTATCGCCGAACATCCGCCGGGCATATTGCAGCTCGGCCTTGACGCGGTCATTGTCGACATAGGCGGTCTCGGTCGCTTCGTTGAGCGATAATAGACGGTTGCGGCGGATTTGCACTAATCGTTCGGGAGAGGTTGTAAGACCTACCACGAGTGGATGCCTCAGGCCGAACAGCGCCTTGGGCGGCGGGCTTTCGACCACCAGCGGGATATTCGCCACCTTGTACCCGCGGTTCGCCAGATAGATCGAGGTCGGCGTTTTCGAAGAGCGCGACACGCCCACCAGCAGGATATCCGCCTCCTCCCAATCCTCGTGCGCCAGCCCGTCATCATGGGCGATGGTGTATTGGATCGCATCGACCCGCTTGAAATAGCTTTCGTCCATCATGTGCTGACGGCCGGGGCGGCCATGCGCCTCCTGCCCGAGCTGCGCCTCCAGCGCCGCCGTCACCTGATCGAGCACCGGGACAGCCGGCAGGCCCAGATGGCGACAATGCTCCTCAAGCCGCTTCCTCGTCTCGGGGTTCACTAGCGTGTAGAACACTAGCCCAGGATGGGCGGCGAGATCGGGCACAATCCGGTCGAGATGCTGCAACGACCGCACCATCGGCCAGAAGTGGCGGTTCACACTCGGGTTATCGAACTGCGCAAGTGCCGCCTTGGCGATCATTTCCAGCGTCTCGCCGGTCGAATCCGATACAAGATGGAGGTTGAGTCGGTTCATCACGAGTGCCTGTGGACAGATGGGCGCATAAACCACGGCAGGGTGCAGTGGACAAGCTGGGGAGCATTTTTCATGCCCGCTCCCGGCCTTTTCCTCGGGCTATTTGCGCACACGGGACAAGTTTTGTCGACAGTCTGTGAAGAGTGGGGATAAAGCCAGCTTGACGTCCAATCCATGCGGATTCGGTGGGGGCTTGGGGCCAACAGGAAACAGGGGAGAGTCCGGCAGGGCCCGGTAATTCCCGCTATCCACAGGGCCAACAGACTCCATCAGTCCTTTTATAATTTGTTTTGATTTGTTTATAGGAACCCTATGCCCGGTCCGCTTCTCGATACGCTCAAAGGTGTCCGTCAGGACGTTGCTCCCGTCTGGCTGATGCGCCAAGCTGGGCGCTATCTTCCTGAATATCGCGAACTTCGCGCCGAAAAGGGCGGGTTCCTTGAACTGGTTTACGACAGCGAGGCTGCGGCTGAAATCACCGTGCAACCGATCCGTCGGTTCGGGTTTGATGGCGCGATCCTGTTCTCTGATATCCTGATCGTGCCGCACGCAATGGGGCAGGGGCTGACCTTTGCTGCCGGTGAAGGCCCGCATCTGGCACCGACGCTGCTGGAAGTCGGACTTGATGCGTTCACCCCGGCGTTCGAGCGGTTCGAGCCGGTTTACGAAACCGTGCGTCGCACCCGCGCCATGATCGGTCCTGAAGTGACCATGCTCGGCTTTGCGGGGAGCCCCTGGACGGTCGCGACCTACATGATCGCGGGCGAAGGCTCCAAGGACCAAGGCCCGGCGCGGCTGCTCGCTTACCGTGATCCTGAGCACATGCAGGCGATCATCGATGCGATCATCGACGTTTCGGTTACCTACCTGCGCGGCCAGATCGATGCGGGCGCGGAAGCGGTGCAGTTGTTCGATAGCTGGGCGGGGAGCCTTGCGCCTGACCAGTTCGAAAAGTGGGTGATTGCGCCGAATGCCGCGATCACGGCGAAGCTCAAGGAAACCCACCCCGATACCCCGGTGATCGGTTTCCCCAAGGGTTCGGGCGCGAAGCTGCCTGCCTATGCGCGTGAGACGGGTGTGGATGCCGTGGGCCTCGACGAGACGCTCGATCCCGCCTGGGCCCATGCCAGCCTGCCGGAAGGCATGCCGGTGCAGGGCAACTTCGATCCGCTGCTGCTCGAAGCCGGCGGTCCGGCAGTCGCCGCGCGGGTCAAGACGATCATCGCCGCCTTCGAAAACCGTCCGCATGTCTTCAACCTCGGCCATGGGATCGGGCAATTCACGCCCATTTCGCACGTCGAGGAACTCCTCGCTGCGCTGAGAGGCTGATCCGATGCAGGAGCTGATCTCCTCGATCTATCTGTTCCTCAAATCGGGGCATGTGATCTTCATGGTGTTCTGGCTGGCCGGGCTGTTCATGCTGCCGCGCCAGTGCATCTACATGCTCGATCACGAGCCGGGTTCCGCGGGCGAGGCCAAGTGGGCGACCCGGATGGGCAAGCTGCGTGCGATCATCCTCACGCCCAGTCTGATCATCGTCTGGGTGCTGGGGCTGACCATGGCCTATGGTGGCGGCTGGTTCAGCTC
>DLGU01000145.1:0-1060 GCA_002482865.1 Porphyrobacter sp. UBA7686 | reverse complement strand
GGGGAGCGTCCGCTCTCGGAAAAGACCCTGCGGATGATCGGCGAAGTGCCGGGGCTGCTCTTGGTGCTGATCGTGGTGCTGGTCTACCTCAAGCCGTTCTGAACCTGCGCCCGGCTCGCACAATCGCTGATTGACCTTGGGCTCGCGCGCTCCTATTTCGCGAACACCTATCCGGTATCGGAGCGTCAATGCCGCTCCCACAGGTCTGCTTTCTCCAAGCCCAGCCCCGTTGCAATCGGGGCACCTCTGCCACGCAGAGGCACTGACCATCCGGCCACACTAAGACTTTCGGAACACAACAAAAATGCATCTTAAAGACCTCAAGCGAAAGACCCCGGCCGAGTTGGTCGCGATGGCGGAAGAACTCGGCGTCGAAGGCGCTTCGACCATGCGCCGCCAGGACCTGCTATTCAGCATCCTGCGCGAACTGGCCGAGGATGAGGAATACGAAGAAAAGATCATGGGCATCGGCACCATCGAGGTGCTGCAGGACGGTTTCGGCTTCCTGCGCTCGCCCGAGGCGAACTATCTCGCCGGGCCAGATGATATCTATGTCTCGCCCAATCAGGTTCGCCGCTGGGGCCTGCGCACCGGCGATACGGTCGAAGGCGAAATCCGCGCGCCGCGCGAAGGTGAGCGCTATTTCGCGCTGACCACGCTCGCTAAGGTCAATTTCGACGATCCCGACGCGGTTCGTTTGCGCACCAATTTCGACAACCTGACGCCGCTATACCCGGATCAGAAGCTCAACCTCGACACGCTCGATCCGACAGTGAAGGACAAGAGCGCGCGGGTGATCGACATCATCGCCCCGCAGGGCAAGGGCCAGCGCGCGCTGATCGTCGCCCCTCCGCGCACCGGTAAGACCGTGCTGCTGCAGAACATCGCCAAGGCGATCACCGACAACCACCCCGAAGTGTTCCTGATCGTCCTGCTGGTCGATGAACGGCCCGAGGAAGTCACCGACATGCAGCGTTCGGTGAAGGGCGAAGTCATCTCCTCGACCTTCGACGAGCCTGCCAACCGCCACGTGCAGGTCGCTGAAATGGTGATCGAAAAG
>DLGU01000171.1:2268-2819 GCA_002482865.1 Porphyrobacter sp. UBA7686 | reverse complement strand
CCGCCGCCGCACCACGATATCTACTCCATCGAAGACCTCGCGCAGCTCATTCACGATCTCAAGAACGTGAATCCGGTCGCGCGCATCTCCGTGAAGCTGGTGTCCGAAGTCGGGGTCGGTACGGTCGCGGCGGGCGTGTCCAAGGCGCGCGCGGATCACGTGACGATTGCAGGCTATGACGGCGGGACGGGCGCATCGCCGCTCACCTCGCTGACGCATGCAGGCTCGCCGTGGGAGATCGGCCTTGCCGAGACGCAGCAGACGCTCCTGCTCAATGATCTGCGTGAGCGGATCGCGGTGCAGGTCGATGGCGGCCTGCGCACGGGCCGTGACGTCGCCATCGGCGCGCTGCTTGGCGCGGACGAGTTCGGCTTTGCCACCGCGCCGCTGATCGCGGCCGGGTGCATCATGATGCGCAAGTGCCACCTCAACACCTGCCCCGTCGGCGTTGCCACGCAGGACCCCGTGCTGCGCGCGCGCTTCACCGGCCAGCCGGAACACGTGGTCAACTACATGTTCTTCGTCGCCGAGGAACTGCGCACGATCATGGC
>DLGU01000171.1:1803-2097 GCA_002482865.1 Porphyrobacter sp. UBA7686 | reverse complement strand
GCGCCAGCGCGGCACGCAGGATCATGGGCTCGAAGGCGCGCTCGACAATCAGCTGATCGCCGATTGCCGCAGCGCCATCGATACCAAGGCACCGGTGCAACTCGCCTACGACGTGCGCAATGTGAACCGCACGGTGGGGGCGATGCTCTCGGGCGAGGTGGCCAAGGCGCATGGGCATGAGGGCCTGCCGACCGACACGATCCGCATCAACCTGACGGGCGTGGCCGGACAGAGCTTCGGCGCGTGGCTGGCCCATGGCGTGACGCTCGATCTGGTCGGCGATGCCAATGACTA
>DLGU01000171.1:0-1791 GCA_002482865.1 Porphyrobacter sp. UBA7686 | reverse complement strand
GTCGGCAAGGGGCTTTCGGGTGGGCGCATCATCGTGCGCCAGCCTGCCGAATCCCCGCGCAATGCGCAGGATAACATCATCGTCGGCAATACGGTGATGTATGGCGCTATCGCGGGCGAAGCCTATTTCAACGGCGTCGCAGGTGAGCGGTTCGCGGTGCGCAATTCGGGCGCCATTGCGGTGGTCGAGGGCACCGGGGACCACGGCTGCGAATACATGACCGGCGGCGTAGTGGTCGTGCTGGGCAAGACCGGGCGCAACTTCGCAGCGGGCATGAGCGGCGGGGTCGCCTATGTCTATGACCCCGAAGGCGCGTTCACCGATCTCGTCAACCACGCGCAGGTCGATCTGCTGCCGATTGCAGCCGGGCCGGATGCCGAGGAAGGCACCGGACGTCCTTCGCAGCGTCCGCGCTCGGTCAATGACTTCGGCATGGGCGATATGCTGCGTCACGATGCCGAACGGCTGCGTATTCTGGTCGAACGCCACCAGCTCCACACCGGCAGCAAGCTTGCGGGCGCGCTGCTGGCCGATTGGGACGCGGCGCTGGGCAAGTTCGTCAAGGTGATGCCGCGCGACTACGCCGCTGCGCTCAAACGGCTTGAGGCCGAGCGCCACGAAGCCGCCAGCGTCGCTGCCGAATAGATTTCAGGAACGAGACAGTAAAATGGGCAAGGAAACCGGATTTCTCGAGCTGGACCGCCGTGAGCGGGATTATCTCGATCCCAAGGAACGGCTGAAGAACTACCGCGAATTCGTCATCCAGCCGGATGAGGGCACGCTGGCGGGGCAGGCCTCGCGCTGCATGAATTGCGGTATTCCGTACTGCCATAACGGCTGTCCGGTGAACAACCTGATCCCGGACTGGAACCACCTCGTCTACGAGGCGGACTGGAAGCGCGCGCTGGCGATGCTGCATTCCACCAATAACTTCCCGGAATTCACCGGCCGCATCTGTCCCGCTCCGTGCGAGGCGGCGTGCACGCTCAACATCATCGATCAGCCGGTCACCATCAAGTCGATCGAATGCGCCATCGTTGATCGCGGGTGGAAGGAAGGCTGGATCCACCCGCAGGTGCCTGCGAAGAAGACCGGCAAGTCGGTTGCGGTCGTCGGTTCCGGCCCGGCAGGGCTCGCCTGCGCGCAGCAATTGGCGCGCGCGGGGCATTCGGTCACGGTGTTCGAAAAATCGGACCGCGTCGGCGGCTTGCTGCGTTACGGCATCCCCGACTTCAAGATGGAAAAGCACCTCATCAACCGCCGCGCCCAGCAGATGGAAGCGGAAGGGGTGACGTTCAAAACCTCGAAGGAAGTCGGCGTTGACATCTCCTTTGCCTCCCTGCGCGAAAACTTCGATGCGGTGGTGCTGGCGGGCGGCGCAGAGGATGCGCGCGCTTTGCAGATCCCCGGTGCGGAAATGTCGGGCGTGCGCTTGGCGATGGAATTCCTTACCCAGCAGAACAAGCGCGTCGCGGGCGATGATGAGCTCCGCGCCGCGCCGCGTGGCTCCCTGCTGGCGACCGGCAAGCACGTCGTCGTGCTCGGCGGCGGCGATACGGGGAGCGACTGTGTCGGCACCTCGAACCGGCAGGGCGCATTGAGCGTCACGCAGCTCGAAATCATGCCCAAGCCGCCGGAGAAGGAAGACAAGGCGCTGACCTGGCCCGATTGGCCGATGAAGCTGCGCACCTCCTCCAGCCACCAGGAAGGCGTGGAGCGCGACTGGGCGGTGCTGGCCAAGCGCGTGCTGGGCGATGGCCAGAAGGTCACCGGCCTCGAATGCGTGCGCGT
>DLGU01000069.1:1064-3608 GCA_002482865.1 Porphyrobacter sp. UBA7686 | reverse complement strand
TCGGTCCCGCTGTCGCAGGCCGCCAGCAAGAGGGTTAGGGCGATCAAGGGAAGGCGGCCTGCGACAGCGGGACCGATCCTGCGCCGACCGAAACCCCGATCCAAGTAGAACCTGATGGCGGCAACGGCGATGGCGCAGGCCCGCCGCTCGATCCTGCGATCGCCGCTGGCGAGATCCCTGCGCGCTTCCACGGCGTGTGGGACGCACTGACTGGCACTTGCGATCCCGCCTCAGACATGCGGGTGGAAATCACAGCGCGGCGGATCGAATATTACGAGAGCGTCGGTGACGTTTCCGGTATGGGGAACGAGGGCGATGATGCGATTGCCGATCTCGTGATGGAAGGCGAAGGCGAGACTTGGGTGCAACCCACGCGCCTCTCGCTCGAAACCTTGCCGGACGGCGAACGGCTGCGGATTTCGGATGCGCTCAAGCCCGAGAGCCCGGACGATCCGCTGCGCAAACGCTGCCCGGCCTAGGTCGGCACGGCCTCACCCTGCCACATTAGTTGCGCCCCGTGCGCCATCCATGCTTGGCGTGATGCGCCATTTGCGGCTAAGCACCGCCGCGCTATGGTAAACCGATCCCTGACCTTCCCGGCGATACGTTAAGGCCTGAGCCGGACACGCATGAAGCAGGTCTTCGCCAACATGGGCTGGCTCTTGGGCGGACGCGGGTTCAACGCGGTCTTGAGCCTCGTCTATCTCGCCATCGCCGCGCGCACCTTGGGCACGGAAGGCTTCGGTCATTTCGCGCTGATTATCGCGCTGGGGCAGGCGATCACCGGCTTTTCCAGCTTCCAGACCTGGCAGTTCATTGTGCGCTGGGGGGCCAATCCGGACGAGCCGGGCGTCGATCTCCAACGCGCACGTGAGGCAACGGGATTTGCGGTCGCGCTTGACGGGGTATCGGTGGTGGTCGGCACGCTGGCGTCAGCGGTGCTGGTGCTGACCGCGCCGCTCTGGCTCGACGTGCCGGCGGAGCTGATGTGGCTGACCTTCGCCTATTGCGTCATATCCCTGCTGACGATCCGCACCACGCCCACCGGGATGCTGCGGCTGCATTCCGAATATGGCCGCGCGACCTGGGCCGAAGCGGTGCAGCCGGTGATCCGCGCGGGCGGCGCCGTACTGGCGTGGTGGGCGATGCCCGACGTGACGGGCTTCATCCTCGCCTTTGCCCTGTCCGAAGTGGGCACGGCCATTGCCTTGTGGATCGTCGCCGTGCGGGTACAGCCGGTGCCGCTATCCTCGATCAGCCTGCGGGCGATCCCCGCGCGGCACAAGGACGCGTGGCGGTTCGTGCTGTCGACCAACATGTCGGGCAGTCTCGCGGTGGCGGGCAAGCAGGTGATGATCCTGCTGGTCGGCACCTTTGGCGGGGCGTATCTGGCGGGCGGCTTCCGCATCGCCAACCAGCTTGGCGTCGCGCTGATCGCGCTGGCGCAGACGATCTCCAAGGCAATCCTGCCCGAGCTGGTGCAATCGCGCGACGGCGCGGTCGAGATTGCGCGGCGGATGGCGAACATTGCCGCGATTGCGGGCGTTACGGCGGTGGTGACGGCGATCCTGTTCGGCCGTCCAGGCCTTGCCCTTATCGCGGGCGAGCAGTTCACTGGCTTCTACTGGGCGATGATCATCCTCAGCATTGCGGGCGCGGTCGAGCTGGTGGGCGCGAGCCTTGAAAGCCTGCTGATTTCGGCAGGCAAGGCGCATGTCGCCTTCCTCGTCCGGCTGTTCCCGACGATCCTTGCGCTGGTGATGCTCGAGCTGGCGATCGGGTGGAAGGGTGCGCAGGGAGCAGGCTTCGCGGTGCTCGGGTCGAGCGTGCTGACCGTGGTCGGGTTCTATCTCGCGATCGTGAACCTCAAGCAGTTCCGGTTGGTCGTGGACGAGCCGAACGCTGAAGGGGCGGACAATCCTCGAACGAAGCCCTGATACCCCCCTCCCCTTGCGGGAGGGGCTGAGGGAGGGGGCCGAGGCTGCAAGGCCTCGCCCCGATCTATTCGAGACCTTTGCAGCTGGCGTGGAGCCCCCTCCCGCAAGGGGAGGGGCAGGAAGATCAGCCCTCGTAAGCGAGCTTCGGCTTCCGCGCCGCGCCGGTTTCATCAAGCCGGCGGCGGGGTGCATAGTAGGGCGCCTGCTTCAACGCCTCGTCACCCGCCAGCGCGCGTTCCACCACCGCGCGGAAGGCGGTGATGAATTGGTCGATTGCGGCCTTGCTCTCAGTCTCGGTCGGCTCGACCAGCATTGCGCCGTGCACCACCAGCGGGAAATACACCGTCATCGGGTGATAACCCTCGTCGATCAGGCCCTTGGCTACATCCAGCGTCGACAACCCGCCACCGAAGTCCTTATCGCCGAACAGCGCCTCATGCATGCACGGACCGCTGGCGGCAAAGGGCGCGTGGAGGATGTCTTCCATCGCGCGCAGGATGTAGTTGGCGTTGAGCACCGCATCCTCGGCCACCTGCTTCAGCCCGTCCGCGCCGTGGCTGAGCATATAGGTAAGCGCGCGAGTGAACATGCCCATCTGGCCGTGGAA
>DLGU01000069.1:0-1013 GCA_002482865.1 Porphyrobacter sp. UBA7686 | reverse complement strand
GCATCATCCTTGCGCACGAAGGGCAGCGGCGCATAGGGCGCCAAGGCCTCTGACAGCACCACTGGCCCCGAACCCGGCCCGCCGCCGCCGTGCGGGGTGGAGAAGGTCTTGTGCAGGTTGATGTGCATCGCATCGACGCCGAGGTCGCCCGGGCGCACCTTGCCGACGATCGCGTTGAAGTTCGCACCGTCGCAATAGACATAGCCGCCCACGGCGTGGACCGCATCGGCGATTTCGCGGAAGTCCTTTTCGAACAGGCCGCAGGTGTTGGGGTTGGTGATCATCACCGCCGCGACATCCGGCCCGAGGCGGGCCTTGAGTGCCGCCACATCGACCCGGCCTTCCGGCGTCGCGGGGATATCCTCGACGCGGTAGTTAGCGAAGGCGGCGGTGGCGGGGTTGGTGCCGTGGGCGCTTTCCGGCACCAGCACCACTTCGCGCGCATCGCCGCGGGCTTCGTGCGCCGCGCGGATCGCGAGGATCCCGCAAAGCTCACCATGCGCGCCGGCCTTGGGGCTCATGGCGACCGCCGGCATACCGGTCAGCGTGCACAGCCAGCCACCGAGCTGGTGGATCACCTCCAGCGCGCCCTGCACCGTCGATTGCGGGGCGAGCGGGTGGATGTCGGCAAAGCCGGGAAGCCGCGCCATCTTCTCGTTGAGGCGCGGATTGTGCTTCATCGTGCAGCTACCGAGCGGGAAGAAGCCGAGGTCGATCCCGTAGTTCTGGCGGCTGAGGCGCGTGTAATGGCGCACCGTTTCAGGCTCGGTCAGGCCGACGAGTCCGATGGGTTCGCTGCGCGCCAGCCCGCCCAGACGGGTCGGGGCGCTGGTGTCGATTTCGGGCAGATCGACGCCGGTCACATCAACGCGGCCGATTTCGAACAGCAGCGGCTCTTCCAGCATTAGCGCGCGGTTGCCGGTCGTCGTGGCAGGGCCGTTGTGCATCCCGTCTTCTGACAGTTCCATCGCGGGCTTCCAGCCGGACTGGTTGGGGGCGTTCATCACACGGTC
>DLGU01000183.1 GCA_002482865.1 Porphyrobacter sp. UBA7686 | reverse complement strand
CGCGAACAGCCGATGACCTTCCTCGAATTCAACTACATGATCCTGCAAGGATATGATTTCAGACATTTATCGCGTGAACTGGGCGTGCGCTTGCAAATGGGCGGCAGCGACCAGTGGGGCAATATTGTCAATGGGATGGAATTGGGGCGGCGCATGGACGGGGCCGATCTGTTCGGTCTCACCACCCCGCTGCTGACGACGGCTGACGGCGCGAAAATGGGCAAGACTGCGGCGGGAGCCGTGTGGCTTAACGAGGATCAGCTGCCCGCCTACGATTTCTGGCAATATTGGCGCAACGTCGATGACCGCGATGTGGGCAAGTTCCTGCGGCTGTTTACCGACTTGTCCTTGAATGAGATAAATCGCCTCGAAACGCTTGAGGGGGCTGAGATTAATGCCGCCAAGACCGTACTCGCCAATGAGGTCACAAAGCTGGTGCGCGGCGAAGACGCCGCCGTCCGGGCCGAGGCAACCGCGCGCGAAACCTTTGCCGGGTCGGGTGCGGGTGAGGATTTGCCAACGCTTGCAGTCGGCGCAGAAGGGATGCGCATGGCCGCGCTGCTCACCGCCATTGGGCTCACGACCTCAGGCGGGGAAGCCAAACGCAAGCTCGCCGAAGGTGCGGTCAAGCTCGACGGTGAGACCGTCACCGACCCGGCGCAACTGGTGCTCCCGGCTGAAGGCGAGACCCTGCGGCTAAGCCTTGGCAAGAAACGTCACGCGCTGGTGCATCGCTAAACCTCCGAATTTTTACGAATTGTCAGCCTTTCTGCTGCATCCCCTCTTTGTGCCCAAACGGAGAGAAGGACCGCATCACGTGACGGGTGGAGCAAATCTCAGCGTTACCGAGATGCGGCGCGCGGCGCGGCATCCGGTCGATTTCCCCGCGATTGTCGAGCACTTCGTGCACGGCGACCTGCATCTGCACGTTTGCAACCTGTCGGCCCATGGCTTCATGGTTGACGATGCCCAGCAATTGCAGCGCGGCGATCGCATCATCATCCGCTTGCCGGTGGTGGGCCGGATCGAGGCCTATGTGATCTGGACGCGTGACACGCGTGCGGGCTTGCAATTTGAACGCATCATCCGGCTCGACGATTTCGTATCGATCATCGACCAGCTTCAGCCCAACCCGCGCCTGCGTCGCTCGCGATAGGGCAGCCTTAGCCCGCGCAAGTTTCACCTGCTTGGCAGCGGCCCTGCGGCCTGCCATGGCGCAGCCGTGACCGAACCAACCTCCCCGCTTCAGATCGGCGATTACCGGCGTTACTGGCTCGCCCGCTTCATGGCGGTGTTCGCCACGATGTCGATGGTGGTGCTGCTCGGCTACCAGCTCTACGAAGTCGCGCGCGACGATTACGGGATGAGCGTGGCCGAAGCCTCATTCCAGCTGGGCTTGCTGGGACTGGCGCAGTTCATCCCGCTGTTCGTGCTGACCCCGGTGGCGGGCCTGGCCGCTGATCGATTCGACCGGCGCCATGTCGCTGCCTTTGCCAACGGGATCGATGGCTGTGTGGCGGTGGTGTTGGCGCTAGCGACCTGGGCCGATGCGCTCAACATCCCGATCCTGTTCAGCCTTGCCGCGGCACATGGCGCAGCGCGGGTGTTTGTCGGCCCGTCGATGAGCGCGATTGCGCCCAATATCGTGCCGCCCGCCCTGCTCCCGCGCGCCATCGCGCTGTCCTCAATCGCTTGGCAGACCGCGAGCGTTGCCGGCCCCGCAGTCGGCGGATTGATCTTTGCCGAGGCCAACTGGCTCCCGCACGCAATTTCCGCCGGATTGCTGGGCGCGGCGATGTTGTTGATCCTGACCGTCCGCCCGATCAAGGCGAAGCATGACGGCCCCCGCCTTAAGCCGCTCAAGCAGATCATCGAAGGGCTGGTTTATGTCTGGCGTGAGCGATTCCTGCTCGGCTGCATCACGCTCGATCTGTTCGCGGTGCTGCTGGCGGGGGCGACCGCATTGCTGCCAGTATTTGCGCGCGATATCCTGTTTGTGGGACCGGAAGGTCTCGGCCTGATGCGTGCCGCGCCTGCTCTGGGAGCGGCGAGCGTGGCGTTGTGGCTCAGCTTCCGTCCGCTTGAGCGCGAGGTCGGGCTCAAGATGCTGTGGGCGGTTGCCGCCTTCGGAGCGCTGACGATTACCTTCGCCTTTTCGCGCAACTTCCTGCTGTCCCTGGCGATTTTGGCGGCAATGGGCGCGGTCGACATGGTCTCGGTGTTCATCCGGTCATCGCTGGTGCAACTGTTCACGCCTGACGACAAACGCGGGCGGGTGTCATCGATCTCGGGCCTTGCCATCTCCGCATCCAACGAGCTGGGCGAAATGCAATCGGGCCTCGCCGCTGCCATCCTTGGCGCAACCGGCGCGGTTGTATTCGGCGGCGCGGGTGCGATATTCGTGACTATGGTCTGGGCGTGGTATTTCCCCGAGCTGCGCCGCGCCAAAAGCTTCGAGCCAGCTGCGCTCAAACGAGAGGTATCGACATGAAGGCTGACAACATCCTCGCCACCATCGGCGCCACCCCGCATATCCGCCTGTCGCGGCTGTTCCCGGATCACGAGGTGTGGGTGAAGTCCGAGCGATCGAACCCCGGCGGCTCGATCAAGGATCGTATCGCCCTCGCCATGGTCGAAGATGCCGAGGCGACCGGCAAGCTCCAGCCCGGCGGCACCATCGTCGAGCCGACCAGCGGCAACACCGGGATCGGCCTTGCGATGGTCGCTGCNNAAGGGCTACAAGCTGGTGCTGGTCATGCCCGAATCGATGTCGATTGAGCGCCGCCGCCTGATGCTCGCCTATGGTGCCAGCTTCGACCTCACCCCGCGCGAACGCGGCATGAAGGGCGCGATTGAGCGGGCGCAGGAGCTGGTCGAACAGACCTCCGGTGCATGGATGCCGAGCCAGTTCGACAATGCCGCCAACCCCGCGATCCACGCGCGCACCACAGCGCAGGAAATCCTCGCTGATTTCGCCGCCACACCGATTGACGTGATGATCACCGGGGTCGGCACGGGCGGGCATCTGACCGGCTGCGCAGAAGAATTAAAGAAGCACTGGCCCAGCATGAAGGCATACGGCGTCGAGCCTGCGCTCTCGCCCGTGATCAACGGCGGCCAGCCCGGCCCTCACCCGATCCAGGGCATTGGTGCTGGCTTCATCCCCGGCAACCTCCACACAGCCGCCATCGACGGAGCGATTGCGGTCGATGCCGAAGAAGCCAAGCAGATGGCCCGGCGCGCCGCGAGCGAGGAAGGCATGCTGGTCGGAATTTCTTCCGGTGCAACGCTTGCTGCCATCGCGCGCAAGCTGCCGGAGTTGCCGCAGGGCGTGCGAGTGATGGGCTTTAACTACGATACGGGTGAGCGCTACCTTTCGGTGCCTGACTTCTTGCCGGTGGAATAGAGCGATTCTTTAACCGTAGCGGTCTATCTCACAGGCAGAATTCTTACGCTTTTTGCGTAGCTGCTCAGGGACTGCCGCCCATGAAATTCATCAAACTCCATTCGCGCGGCGGCAATTATCTTGTCGTGGCCAGCAATATCGCGTGGCTGCGCAGTGCCGAAAACGGCCAAACGAACGTTGGCATGGTCGGCGGGCAACCGTTGCTGGTCGTGGGCTCGATCGAAGAGGTGGCGGAGCAGATCCTCAGTGCGACCGCAGATCAGGAACCACCGGCAGCACCGCCCGCCCCGGCCGCAGCCGTTGAGCCGCCCCCGCCTGTCGCCGCACCGCCGGTAGCCGAACCTGCACGCGAAACCGTTGCACCAGCGCCTGAGCCAGTTGCCCCGCCTCCCGCTACCGCGCCCTCTGCTCCTGAACCTGTCGTGGCCACGCCCGAGCCGACGGCGCCGCCAGCCCCCGAACCGGTGGCCGAAGAGCCTGAGCCCGAACCCGTTGCCCCCGCACCGGCACCGGTTGCCAAGGCACTTCCCCACCAGCCAGCGCCTGAGCCGACACGCGAGAAGGCACCGCAGGGTGCGTCCGCAACTCCCGCCCGACCCCGGCCTGTCCCACGAAACTCGGCGAGCCTGAAGACACCGGCGTCTCCGGCCA
>DLGU01000059.1 GCA_002482865.1 Porphyrobacter sp. UBA7686 | reverse complement strand
GGTCACGGTGCCCGCGCCGACAATTGCGCCCGGCACTTGCTTCATTGCCCGGATCGCGGAGAGCGCCGCCGGGGTGCGCAAGGTCACTTCGAGCACCCGCAATCCGCCCGCCACCAGCGCTTCGGCCAGCGGCACGGCGTGGTCGACATCGTCGATCACGATCACCGGGATCACCGGCGCGGTGCGCATGATGGCGTCGATATTCATGAGTTACATACCTCCGGTGGCCAGCATCGCAGAAGCGCCTTGTTCGGCTCCGTCAGCGAAGCGGCGCATCATGCCGAACAATTCACGGCCCGTCCCGCTGTCTGCAATCGGATCGAGCGCAGGTTCCCGGTTCGCCAGATCGGCATCGGTGTTGAGATCGCCCGTCGCCGCGCAGACCCGCACCACATCGCCATCGCGCAACCGCGCCAATGGTCCGCCGCCAAGCGCTTCCGGTGTGCAATGGATCGCCGCAGGCACCTTGCCGGACGCGCCCGACATGCGGCCATCGGTAACCAGCGCGACCTTGAACCCACGATCTTGCAACACGCCCAGGGCTGGGGTCAGTTTGTGGAGTTCCGGCATCCCGTTGGCGCGCGGCCCCTGGAAGCGCACGACCACCACAACGTCGCGGTCAAGCTCGCCCGCCTTGAAGGCGGCAGCGACGCTCGCCTGATCCTCGAACACGCGGCATGGCGCTTCGATGGTCCAGCGGCTCTCGTCCACCGCCGAGGTCTTGAAGCAGGCGCGGCCGAGATTGCCTTGCAGCAGCCGCATCCCGCCATCGGGCTTGAACGGATTGCTGACCGGGCGGAGCATGGTGTCGTCCATGCTGGGGCCAACCTCGCGCCACACCAGTTCTTCGCCCTCAAGCCCGGGTTCGAGGGCATAATCGGAGAAATCGCCGCGTCCGACAGTGAGAATGTCGGGGTGGGCCAGACCCGCCTCCAGCAGCTCACCAATGACATAGCCCATGCCGCCTGCGTTGTGGAAATTGTTCACATCGCCCGAGCCATTGGGATAGATCTGCGCGATCAGCGGGACGGCGTGGGACAGTTCGGAAAGGTCGTCCCAGTCGAAGATGACGCCCGCCGCGCGCGCCATGGCGGGCAAGTGGATCGCATGATTGGTCGAGCCTCCCGTCGCCAGCAGGCCGACCGCCGCATTGATCACCGCCTTCTCGTCCACGCACAGGCCGAGCGGGCGGTAATCGTCACCCTTGCGCCCCAAAGCGGCGACCCGGTGCACCGCCTCGCGGTCCAGGGCCTGCCGCAGCTGCGTGCCGGGCTGGATGAAGGCGCTGCCGGGAATGTGCAGGCCCATCATCTCCATCATCATCTGGTTGGAATTGGCCGTGCCGAAGAAGGTGCAGGTGCCGGGCGAATGGTAACTGGCCATCTCGCTCGCGAGCAGTTCGGCGCGGGTCGCCTTGCCTTCGGCATAGAGCTGGCGGACGCGCTGCTTTTCCTTGTTCGGGATACCGGTCGGCATCGGGCCGCTGGGCACGAAGATGGTCGGCAGGTGACCGAAGCGCAGTGCGCCCATCAGCAGCCCCGGCACGATCTTGTCGCAGATGCCGAGCATCAGCGCACCGTCATACATCGCGTGGCTCAAAGCCACCGCTGCCGAAAGCGCGATCACATCGCGGCTGAACAGCGACAGCTCCATGCCGGTTTCGCCCTGCGTCACCCCGTCACACATCGCCGGGGTGCCGCCAGCGACCTGTGCCGTCGCGCCGATTTCGCGGGCGTAGATCTTCAACCGGTCAGGATAGCGGCCATAGGGCTGGTGGGCCGACAGCATGTCGTTGTAGCTGGTGACGATCCCGATATTCGCGCCGCGGCCCGACACCAGCGTCGCCTGATCTTCCAGCGCCCCGGCATAGGCATGGGCGAGGTTCGAGCAGGACACGGCATTGCGCTCGCCCATATTGTCGCCTTCGCGGCGGATCAGGTCGAGATAGGCGCTGCGGGTGGGCTTCGAGCGTTCGATCACCCGCTGCGTCACCTTGTGGAGGGTGTCGTTGAGGTTACTCATGCCACGTCACTCCGTCGCGTTCTGCCAGCGCGATGGCCGCACTCGGCCCCCAGCTACCGGCGGTATAGGTTTTGGGGGTGAGGCCTTCTGCTTCCCACCCGGCGCGGATCGCATCGACCCATTCCCACTGCGCTTCCACTTCGTCGCGTCGCACAAACAGGGTCTGGTCGCCCTCAACCAGATCAAGCAGCAGGCGCTCATAGGCGATGCGCCGCACCGCGCCCGAGAACACATCGGGCATGGCGATATTGAGCGGAACCTGCCGCAGGCGGATGCCTTCGCGGTCGAGGCCCGGCACCTTGGCCATCAGCGACAGCGTGATGTTCTCTTCGGGCTGGATGCCGATGACGAGCCGGTTGGGCTGCATCGTCGCGCCCTTGCCCGCGAAGATCGAGTGCGGGACGCAGCGGAACTGGATCACGATTTCGGTCACACGCTTGGGCAGGCGCTTGCCCGTGCGCAGGTAGAAGGGCACGCCCTTCCAGCGCCAGTTATCGACGTGGCCCTTGATCGCGACGAAGGTTTCGGTGTCGGAATCCTTGCCCAACTCCTCGTCATAGCCGGGCACCGCCTGACCGGTGATCGCGCCCGCGCGATATTGGCCGGTGACGGTCTCGTTGGCGGAGACGGGGCGCAAGGCGCGCAGCACCTTCACCTTCTCGTCGCGCACGGCGGTCGCATCGAAATGCGCAGGCGGCTCCATTGCGACCAGCGCGAGCAGCTGGAGCATATGGTTCTGCACCATATCGCGGATCGCGCCGGCATCGTCGTAAAAAGCCACGCGGCCTTCGAGGCCCACGGTCTCAGCGACCGTGATCTGCACATGCTCGATATGCGCCGCGTTCCACAGCGGCTCGAACATGATGTTGGCGAAGCGCAGCGCCAGCAGGTTCTGCACCGTCTCCTTGCCGAGATAGTGGTCGATCCGGAAAATCCGGCTTTCGGGGAAGGCGCCCGCCACCGCGTCATTGATCTCGCGGCTGGAGGCCAGATCCGTCCCGAGCGGCTTTTCGAGGCACATGCGCACATTCTCGCCCGTCAGCCCCGCGGATTGCAGGCCTCTGATAGTTGGGCCGAACAGGCTCGGCGCGGTCGAGAGGAAGATCGCGAGGCCACGCGCAGGCGTGCCGACTTTTTGGGCCAGCGCGTCGTAACCTTCGAGCGTGGTGGCATCCAGCGTCTGGTAGGCGAGCCGGTTGAGGAATTCCGCCATCCGCCCACGCCTGTCAGCCGGGAGATACTTCTCCAGCGCCGCGCGCGCAAAATTGCGGTACTCGCCATCGGTCATGCTGCTGCGCGCCGTGCCGACGATCTTGAGATCGGGCGCGAGCAGCCCGTCGGCGTCGAGCGCGAACAGGCTGGGCAGCAGCATCCGCTGGGCAAGATCGCCCGTGGCTCCGAACAGCAGCAGGCGGTCAGCGGTAAAGCTCATGCGCGAAAGGCCCTTTTCCTCGAGCGCCCTACCTAGGCGCGCGGGCACTTACCTGCCAGCTTCGCGCATACTTATTCAAGCCAGCATGGGCCTCATGCAGCCCTGCGCGCGTAGAACCCGAAGCCACCAATGATGGCATAGCAGATAATCGGCAGGATCATCGCGGTGCCAAGGCTGCCGCTGGCATCGGCGAGGATCCCGGTCAGCAGCGGGATCACAGCGCCGCCGAAAATGGCGATGTTGATGATCCCCGATCCGTCCGCCGCCTTGGCTCCGAGCTTTTCGCAGGCAAGGCTGAAGATCGTCGGGAACATGATCGAATTCATCAGGCCCACGGCCAGCAAGCTGTAACCGGCGGTCGTGCCGGTGGCGTTGGTGGAGAACAGCACCAGCGCAATCGCGCCCGTGGCCACGCCCGCCAGCACTAGGCCCGGGCTGACAAAGCGCAGCACCGCCGAGCCGATGATCCGGCCGACCAGCGCGCCGCCCCAGTAGATGAAGATGAGATCGCCCGCCGCCCGTTCGCTGAGGCCCATCACGCTATCCTGCATCAGGTAGCCCACGATTAGCGAGCCGATCGCGACTTCAGCGCCGACATAAAGGAAAATGCAAAGCGCGCCGTAGCTGAACCGCGTGCGCGTCAACAGCGGGTTGCCCCACAACCAGATCGCGGGGCCTGCCATAAGCAGGGCAATGCCGGGCAGTTCGTTGCCCTGGATCACCATCCAGCCGCCGGTGATGATGGGTATCAGACCCGCCACATAGCGCCCCGGCGTCGTCAGCGCCGCATCGCGCACCGCCGAGGCGTCATGCGGCAGCTTGTTGCGATAGACCCACACCACCGCCGCGATCACCGCCAGTGCCACGGCTAGGCCGATATAAGTCGAAACAATCGCCGCGCTTTCGGCGGTGCGATAGGCATCCAGTTCAGCGCCGCTCAGTTCTTTGGCCGAAACGCCGGCCAGCCCGCCCAGGATCAAACCCGATCCGACGCGCGGGAAAATCGTGGTGCCAAGGCTGTTGAACGCCTGCGCAAAGGTCAGGCGGCTATGCACCGTCTTTTGCGGCCCGAGCAGGCTGATCAGCGGATTGGTGACGACCTGCACCACCACAACGCCGCTCGCCAGAATGAACAGCGCGGCGAGGAACAGGCCATAGGTCGCGGTCTGGCTGGCAGGAATGAACAGCAGGCAGCCGCACATCATGGTCAGCAGCCCGACCACCGCGCCGCGCATGTAACCCACGCGCTTGACCAGCTCCGCGCCGGGAATGCCAATCAGCAGGTAGGCGGTGAAGAAGCAGAACTGCACCAGCATCGCTTCGGTGTAGCTGAGCGTGAACAGCTCCTGCAGCTTGGGCAAGATCACATCGTTGAGGCTGGTGATGCCGCCGAAGATGAAGAACAGCGCAAAGACGAAGTAGTTGAGGCCCGGAGCATGCACTTGGCGGTCGTCGCCCGCGCCATCCCCCACGGCGGTCGCCGCGCCCACACCCGGTGCCATTGCCATTGTCGCTCTCTCCCTTAGCGCCAAATCTTTTCTGCTAACGTTCACAATCCGCGCGCTGCTTCCGATTTGCAAGACCCACGCACACAAATCCAGTGCGAATAGCAATGCAGGCTGCATGCACGCATACGCTTGCGCCTGTGCACCGTCCCGCCCTAGAAGCCAGAGCCATGAGCGGGGGATCACGCAGACGGCCGACATCGTTCGATGTGGCGGAGCGGGCAGGCGTTAGCCAGCCGACGGTCAGCCGCGCGCTGTCCGGCTCGCCCGCCATTGCCGAAGCCACCCGGCGCAAAGTGATCGAGGCGGCCGAAGCGCTCGGTTACTTCGTCGATGAGCGCGCCGCGCGGCTGCGCCGGGGATCGACCGGGACGCTCGCCGTGGTGGTGATCTGCCGCGAGGGCGACAATGCCGCCAGCATCAACCCCTTCGCCTATGCCTTGCTCGGCAGCGTCTGCGTCGCGGCGTCGGAACGCGGGTTCGAGACGCTGGTGAGCTTTCAGGCGCGTCCCGAGGATTTCTTCGGCCATTACCAGGAACAGGGCCGGGCCGACGGCCTCGTGGTGATCGGCACGACCACCAATGCACCCGCGTGGGAGCATTTCCGCGCGCTCGATGGCGATGGGCGCAAGGTGGCCTATTGGGGATCGCCCTTCGACGAGCTGGACTGGGTGCGCTCGGACAACCGCGCGGCAGGGCGGCTCGCGGTCGAGCATCTGCTCGCCGCCGGATACCGCCGTCCGTGCTTCCTCGGGGCGCTGAACACCCCGCAAGTGCAATTCACCGAACGCTATGAAGGCTATGCCGAAGCGATGCGCGCCGCCGGGCTTGAGCCGTGTCTGGCCCCCACCGTCAACGCCCCGACCCGCGAAGAGGAAGGCCGCCGCGCTGCGCGCCGTCTGATCGAACGGGGAGAGGATATCGACGCGGTTTTCGCTGCCTGCGATGCGATGGCGCTTGGCGCCCTTGAAGCCTTCGCCGCCGCAGATATCGCGGTGCCAAACCAGGTCGGCGTGATGGGCTTCGACGATCTGGTCGCGGGCCGGTTCAGCCGCCCGCCGCTGACCACCATTGCCCCCGACCCGGCGGAGGCCGGGGTAGCGCTGGTCGAGGCGGTGCTCGACGAAGGCGAGGCCGCCCGACGCCGCGTCCCGGTCAAGCTGGTCGCGCGCGGGAGCACTGCGAAGTAGTCCTCCCGTTGTCCCTGCGGCACAGCGTGGCTTCGAGGAGGGGGGAGCACCGCAGGTGGTGGGAAGGCGACCTGCCTTGGCCTCCAAGGGGTTCGTGCCAAGCCGCCAAGGATGCCAAGATGTCCGGAATGGCCGCGCCAAGGTGCCCGCTCTTGGCTGCTTGGCGCGAACCTTACTGCGGCTGCGCCGCCATCCCGTCTCTACCCGTGCGCGCCAAATTCGTTGGCAATCGCGGTGCTGATCCTGAGGCTTAAATCCTGCGCGCGGGCGATGGGCGTCATGAAGTCACGCTCGATCGCGCCATAGCCCTCTTCCCCGCCATCGGGGTAATCGCTTGGCTCATCCAAGGGGAAATCGCGCGGGCCGGGTATCCGCACCGGGAAGGCGCGGCGCAACTGGGCAAGCGCCTCGTCCACCCGCAAGGTCATCACCATCTCGATCACGTCGCGCCGGCTGATGTCATTGGCGCGGCTGAAGGCGGGGACGGCCACCGCTTTCAGGAACATATGCTGGAGCAGCGCCAACCGCAGCGCCTGAAGCACCCCAATGCGGCGGCGCACGTGTTCCCGGGCTTCGCTCGGCGCTTCGTCCGGGAGCAGATCGGTCAGCCGGTGCAGCTTGATCGCGTCGATCCTGAGGCGCGAGGCCAGCCGCCGGAACACCCCGGTCCGGTCATCACCGACGAGATATTCCGCCAGCGCCGCGCAGCTTCCCGCAAGGTGATCCTCGGTCCCGCGATAGGTGCGGCTCGCCCAATAGGCCGAGTTGAACAACTCGCCATAGGCTGCCACGGTTTTGATACTGGCGAGCGCATTGGCGGAGCGCACCAGCCGGAGGATCTGGCTCCCCCGCGGGCTGTCGGTGAGGAGTGCGGCGATTTCTTCGCGGTTGCCGTCGGCCGCGCTGCCGATCCCGGCGATGACGTTAACCGGGTAGCCCAATTGCTGGAGGATCGCGTTGTGCGGGATGGCGCGGATCTGCCTGAGGCTCATCTCGCGGTCAGCGTTTATGTCGGACTGGCGGCGCGAGACCCTGCTGCCGGTGGGGTTGAGCAGGCCCAGCCCGAAGGCGGTCACCGCACGGGCATAGGTGCGGCTGGCGAGGTGATCGCCCTGATGCTCCTTCACCGCACGGTAGAAATCGAGGCTGATATCGGTGCGGTGGTAAAACGGGTCGGCGGGCGCGGCGAGGTCGGTTTCGGCCGGGCGCAGTTCGGCGATGCGGGTGAGGGTGGCGAGCGCCAGGTCGGGCGTGGCGAAGAACAGATAGCCGTCGCCGCCCTGAAAGCTGACTTCGGGTTCCAGCCGGACGCCTGCCCGCGCAAACCGCCGACGCGCCCAAGGCGACAGCGGCCATTCGAGCCGGTCGCGGAAGGATGCGGGATGCGTGCCGCGGCCCATGCTTTCGCCGTGAGTGTTGAACACCAGCGCGGCGATGTCGGACAAACCGTTGGCGGCCATCGCCTCGGCAAGCCGTCCTTGCAGGCGCTCGATAGCGAGGGCGGCGGGCACTTGCCCGACAAACCGGCCCGCATCCGAAAACCCGGTCTGCACCGCCACCCGGCCCCGTTGGCGGGCATAGGCACGGTAGGCGGGCTCTGCCAGCAGGGCGTCGAGGAACCGGCCGCCGTGCTCCAGCGCGGTCTCGGTCTCGAACAGCGGCGAGAGATCGACCTTGTCCTCCACCCCGAACAGCTTGGCGAAATAGAGCGCGGCAAGCACCGTGGCAGGTTGTTCGCACTCGGCGACCAGCATCCGGATCGGCGCGTCTGCATCAATGTGCTTGAGGATCTGCGCCATTGCGAGGAACTGCCGGATCGCAGTCGAGCTTTCGGTGGCAAGGGCCGCGAAATTGGTGCGCAGCGCGCGGGCTTCATCGACCATACGGCGCAGCGTCGCAATCGCGCCCTTGCTGGCCAGATCAATCGCTTCGTCATCGGCGAGGCGGCGGCGGATGGCGTTGTGGAGCTGCTTGGCGTTCACCCGGAAGTGAATCCAGCCCATGCCGAGGCCATCAGCGCGCATCGCAGCGGCGAGGGTGAGCAGGTGGACGGCGCGGGTGGGATCGGCTGTCTCGGCCTCGGCTTCCAGCGCGCCGATCAGCGGCGTGAGTGACAGCAGGTTGTCGGCGCTGTGGGTGGTCAGGCGGTTAGCCGCGGCGGCCAAGGCCTCAGCGCTCGACAGATCGGCAGCGAAATCCTCAGCTCGGGCGGCGGCGAAGGCGGCGGCAGGACGCAGTGTCTCCAGCAGTGGGTGGGCCGGATCGATCCCGTCAAGACTGGCGGTATAGCGCGCCAGCCGCTCGGCTTTCTCGGCCAGACGGAAGGCGATCGAGGTGTGCCAGCCGATATCGGTGCGCCCGTCCATGTCGTAGCCGACCCAGCTGGCAAACCGGAACGGCATCGGGCGCATCGCGCGCCAGTCCTGCGGCCAGCGGCTGCGCGCTTCCTCCAGCAAGCGCGCAACGATCACATCGCGCGCGTCCTGCGCGCGGGCCATGGCGTCCATCGCGGCGCGGTGTTCATGATCGAGCGTCACGGCGGTGCGGGTGGATGGCACGGCACAGGCGGCTGCGTCATCATCGCCCGATGCCGCAGCGGCGACCGCTTCGGCCTGTGCTGGCGCGAGCAGGAAGGTCGGATGCGCGGTGAAGACGGCGTGGAGCTGCGGGCGTTCCCAGCGGGCGCGGAACGCCTCGAATT
Source organism: Porphyrobacter sp. UBA7686 (assembly GCA_002482865.1). Lineage (GTDB taxonomy): Bacteria > Pseudomonadota > Alphaproteobacteria > Sphingomonadales > Sphingomonadaceae > Erythrobacter. The sequence goes on along the minus strand of DLGU01000059.1, from coordinate 1,129 downwards.
CATCGCCCTCGCCCGCGAGCGGAAAAGGCTGCGGCGGCGGCGCGAGCAACGAGCGCAGCTTGCCCGCGCGCGCCTTCAGCCCGTCACACTCCAGTTCGGCGACGAGCGCGGAGAGATCATCGAGGGTCAACTCGTCCCCCTCCAGCGCACGCGACAAGTCGAGCGATAGCTGGAACACCGGGTTGAACAGCGGCGTTTCGCGCGTGCGCTGGTGCAGCTCGCCCAGCCGGGCTTCGAGGGCGGCTATCGTCTTCATGCGTGTTCGGAGGCGAAGGCCGCCGCTGCACCGAACAGACCGGGCTGCGGGTGGACGATCAGCTTGACCGGGATATTCGCCATCAGGCTTTCAAACCGCCCCTTGGCCTTGAACCGCGCGGCAAATCCCGAGGTCAGCAGCGTGTCGCGGATGCGGTAGCCAAGGCCGCCTGCGATTACCACGCCGGCAAAGCCGCCTTGCGCCAGCGCCAGATCGCCCGCCGCCGATCCTAGCGACAGGCAGAACCGGTCTACGGCGGCTGCGGCAAGGCTATCTTCGCCGCTGGTGCCAAGGCCCCAGATGGTGATCGCATCCAGTTCGGGCACGCTGCGGCCTTCCATCGCGGCGAGCGCTTCATAGATGTCGACGATCGCAGGCCCGGACACCACGCGCTCTACCGAGACGCGGTTGTGGCGGCTGCGCAGCCGGGCGAGGATCGCGTCCTCGATGCTGTCCAAGGGGGCAAAGTCGATATGCCCGCCCTCGGTCGCCTGCACGCGGTACTGGCTGCCCGAGCGCCACAGATGCGCGACACCAAGCCCGGTGCCAGGGCCGAGCACGCTGATCGTGCCTTCGCTTCCCAGCGGCGTTTCAGGTCCCGCGAGGTGCAGGAACTGGCTGTCATCCGCCCGCGCGACCGCATGCGCGACCGCGGCGAAATCATTGACGAGGGTGAAGCGCTCCACCTCCAGCTTCTCGTTGATGAGCGCCGGGCGGATGATCCACGGATTGTTGGTGAAGCGGATCACCGGATTGAGGTTGCCCGGGCTTCCGACCGGCCCAGCTATCGCCATACTGACGGCCGCGGGCAGGGTGCCGCCGCGCAATTCGCGGAAATGCTGCCATGCCGTCTGGAAGCTGGCGTGATCGGCG
>DLGU01000107.1:3565-12775 GCA_002482865.1 Porphyrobacter sp. UBA7686 | reverse complement strand
GCTGTTCACCATGGCGAGCATCGGCCTGCCGGGCACCAGCGGTTTCGTCGGCGAGTTTCTGTCGTTGGCGGGCATCTACCAGACCTCCAGCCTCGTTGCGCTGATCTGCACCACCGGGATCATCCTGGGCGCGGCCTATATGCTTTACCTCTATCGCCGGGTCGCGTTCGGCGGACAGGTGAACGCGGACGCGGCCGCCATGCGTGACATTTCGGCGCGCGAGTGGGTTATGATGGCCCCGATTGCTGCAGCCGTATTGTGGATGGGCGTCTACCCCGAAAGCTTCCTCGCGCCGATGCGCGCTGACATTGCTGTTCTCGATGCGCGGCTTGCTGCGGCGGCTCCGGCGGGTGATGCGGCCTTGGCCGCCGGCGCCCCGCGCGCCGAGGCTGCCAACGCGATGCCGCACCTCGAAGGCTCAGATCATTCGAGCGCCAAGGAGGGCGCGCACTGATGGATTTCGCCGCTTCTTTCGCGCTGATTGCCCCCGAACTGCTGCTGATTGCGGCGGGCCTTGCGCTGCTGCTCGTCGCCGCCTGGGCCGGGGACAAGGCCGCGCGCCCGGTCGCAGTTCTGGCCGCTGCCGCCCTGTTCGGCGCGGGTTTCCTGCTCGTGCCGGGGCTGCATTTCGGGACTGACGGCCCGGCAACGCTGGCTTTCGGCGGGCTGCTCAAGATCGACAGCTTTGCGCTCTTTGCCAAGGCGCTGATTTACCTGTCCGCCATCGCCGCGCTGATGGTTGCGCCCGCCTTCTTCAACAGCGCTGCGGCCGGAACTGAGCGTGTGATGCGCGCCGAATATCCGGTCCTGATCCTGTTCGCGGCCGTCGGCATGAGCATCATGGTTTCGGCCAATGATTTCATGAGTCTGTATCTCGGGCTCGAACTCAACAGCCTGTCGGCTTATGTGCTGGCCGCGATCCTGCGCAAGGACACACGTTCGGGCGAAGCGGGGCTGAAGTATTTCGTCCTCGGTGCGCTCGCTTCGGGCATCCTGCTTTACGGAATGAGCCTGCTTTACGGCTTTACCGGCGGCACGACTTTCGCCGCCGTGCGCGCAGGACTGACGGGCGAAATGGGCACCGGCGCGCTGTTCGGGGTGATTTTCGTTCTTCCGGGCCTCGCCTTCAAAATCAGCGCCGTGCCGTTCCACATGTGGACTCCAGACGTGTATGAAGGCGCACCCACGCCCGTCACCGCCTTCTTCGCCACCGCGCCCAAGGTTGCCGCTGTCGCGCTCACCGCGCGCGTGGTGTTCGAGGTGTTCGGCGGTCAGGTCGCCGCATGGCAGCAGATCGTGATGTTCATGGCGCTCGCCTCGATCATCTTCGGCGCTTTGGGAGCGATCGGTCAGGAGAACCTGAAGCGGCTGCTGGCCTATTCCTCGATCAACAACATCGGCTTTATCCTGCTTGGCCTCGCGGTCGCCAATGCCGACGGGGCGAGCGCGATGCTGGTGTACCTGTTCATCTATGTCGCGATGAGCCTCGGCAGCTTTGTCGCGCTGCTGATGCTGCGCGGCGAGGACGGCGCGCTGTTCGAAACCTTTGCCGACATCCGCGGGCTTTCGGTCACGCAGCCCGCGATTGCGTGGGCGCTGCTGCTCTTCATGTTCAGCCTTGCGGGCATTCCGCCGCTGCTTGGCTTCTACAGCAAGTTCGTCGTGTTCCAGGCGACCATCGAGGCCGGGCTGGTGGCATTCGGCGCGATCGCCATTGCCGCGAGTGTGATCGGCGCGTTCTACTACATCAAGTTCGTCAAGGTGATGTTCTTCGATGAGCCTGCGGGCGTCGTCACCGGCAAGAGCGGCGCGGCCCATTGGGTTTTGCTGGGACTGACGGCACTGATCGTCTCGCCCTTGGGCTATCTGCTCACCCCGTCGCTCACCGATCTGGCCGACAAGGCTGCGGCCTCGCTGTTCCTTACGGTTTGATCGCCTTCGCAGAACAGACCGGCTCGACCAACGCCGACCTCGCCGCCGCCTTGCGCACGGGTGAGGGCTGGGCCGAGGGGCGCTGGCTGGTTGCCCGCCGCCAGACCGCAGGACGCGGGCGGCAAGGGCGCGCATGGTTTGACGGCGCGGGCAATTTCATGGGCTCCACAGTGGTAAGCTTGGGGGAGGGTGGTCCGCCGCCCGCCACCCTCAGCTTTGTCGCGGCGCTCGCGGTGCGCGATGCCACTGCTGCCGCATTGCCCGACGATACCGCGCTGGCGCTCAAATGGCCCAATGACGTGCTGCTGGATGGCGGCAAGCTGTCCGGCATCCTCTTGGAGATGGTGCGCGGGCATATTGTCGTCGGGATCGGGGTGAACCTCGCCCGCGCGCCTGACCTGCCTGACCGCAAAACGGCCGCGCTCGCGGATGTGATCCCGCCGCCGCCGCTGGAAGACTTTGCTGCCAGCCTCGCCGCAGCCTTTGATCGCAGGCTGGAAAGCTGGCGCACTTACGGCCTTGGCGCGACACTCCACACCTTCCTCAGCCGTTCCATCCATGCGCAGGGTTCCCCCGTAACTGTCCATGATACCGACGGCTCGGTGCTGTCGGGCTCCTTTGCTGGCCTTGAGGAAAGCGACGGCGCTTTGCGGCTACGCTTGGCGGATGGCAGCGAACGTGTCATTCGCGCAGGCGACATTTCGTAAGTTAAGGACTGCCAGAGATGCTGCTCGCCGCCGATGTCGGGAACACCAATGTCGTCTTCGCCCTGTTCACCTATGGGGAGGACGGCACGCACCATATTCGTGCGCGCTGGCGCATCGCCACCGACCCGCGCCGGACGGGCGATGAATATGCGGTGTGGCTGCTGCAATTGCTCAAGATCGAAGGGTTCGAACGCTCGGACATCTCCCAGATTATCGTCGCATCGGTCGTCCCGCGCGCGGACCACAATCTCACCGTATTGTGCGAAAAGTATTTCGGCATCACACCGCTGTTCGCTGGGCAGGGAACCGCGCGCTGGCGCTTCGACATTGATGTCGACCAACCCTCGTCGCTCGGCGCTGACCGTGCACTCAACATCCTCGCCGCGCACCACAAGTATGGCGGCGACCTCATCATTGTCGACTTCGGCACCGCCACCAAGTTTGAAGCGGTTGACTTCACTGGCGCTTACAAGGGCGGCTCGATCGCACCGGGGATCAACCTGTCATTGGACGCGCTGGTCGGCAAGACCGCCAAGCTGCCGCGCATCGCGATCCGTGCGCCGTCCACCCGCAGCGTCATTGGCCGCAACACCGAAGACCAGATGCTGATCGGCGTCTTCTGGGGCTATGTCGCGATGATGGAAGGCATGGTCGCCAAGATGAAGGCCGAAATCGGGCGCCCCGCAAAGGTTGTAGCCACCGGCGGGCTCGCCATATTGTTCGACGACGCCACCGAAATCTTCGACCACGTTGATGCCGACCTTACACTGGACGGCCTAGCCATACTTGCCAGGCAGGCAGAAGCCGCCTGATCCTCTCTCACAGAACCGGAAACACATTGAAGAAAGATTTTACCCCCGAAGACGAACTCCTGTTTCTCGCTCTTGGCGGTTCCGGGGAGATTGGCATGAACGTCAATCTCTATGGCTGCCAGGGCAAGTGGATCATGGTCGATCTCGGCATGACCTTTTCGGGCAATGAATATCCCGGTGTCGAGCTGGTCTTCGCCGATCTCGATTTCATCGAGGAGCGCCGCAAGGACCTGATCGGTATCGTCCTCACGCACGCGCATGAGGATCACATCGGCGCGGTTCCCTATTTCGCGGGCGAGCTGGGCGTGCCGCTCTATGCCACGCCGTTCACCGCCGATCTGGTGGCGCGCAAGCTGGAAGAGGCCGGGCTGCTCGGCAAGGTCGAGATTATCATCATTGAGGAAGATCACGGTGAGATCGAGCTTGGCCCGTTCACCATCACCTATCTCCCGCTGGCGCACTCTATTGCCGAGGGCAACGCGCTGCTGATCGACACGCCGCATGGGCGCATCTTCCACACTGGCGACTGGAAGCTTGATGATGATCCGATCATCGGCGAACCGACCACCGAGGAAGAACTGCGCGAAATCGGCGATGATGGTGTCCTCGCACTGGTGTGCGATTCGACCAATGTGTTCAATCCGAACCCCTCGGGCTCGGAAGGCGCAGTCCATAGTGCGCTGATGGAAGAAGTCGCGCGCCACAAGGGCAAGCGGGTGGTCGTGACCACCTTCGCCAGCAATGTCGCCCGTCTGCAAACCCTCGGCGAAGTCGCGATTGAGACGGGGCGGAAGCTGTGTGTCGCCGGCCGTTCGCTCGACCGGATTATCGAGGTGGCGCAGGACAATGGCTATCTTGAGGACTTCCCGACCCCGATCAGCTTCGAGACCGCGATGGGCCTGCCGCGCGGCGAGGTGCTGATCATCGCCACCGGTGGGCAGGGCGAGCCCCGCGCCGCCTTGGGCCGCATGGCGGATATGAACCACCCGATCGAGCTGGTCGCGGGCGATGTGGTGCTGTTCTCCTCACGCCAGATTCCCGGCAACGAGATCCCGATTGGCAAGATCCAGAACCAGCTCGCAGCGCGCGGAATCCAGATGGTGACGGACCGTCAGGCGCTGATCCACGTCTCGGGCCACCCGGGGCGGCCGGAGCTTGAAGCGCTCTACAGCTGGCTGAAGCCTGAAATTCTCGTGCCGGTCCACGGCGAAATCCGCCACATGGCCGAGCAGGCGCGGGTCGGTAAGGCTGCGGGCATCCCTCATCAGGTGGTGCAGAAGAACGGCGATCTGGTCCGTCTCGCCCCCGGCAAGCCGGGCAAACTCGCCGAAGTGCGCGCCGGGCGTCTGGTGCTCGATGGCGATATCATCACGGCCGCTGATGGCGATGCCATCACCATGCGCCGCCGCATTTCGGGTGATGGTGTGCTGATCGTGGTGCTGGCGCGCGGCGCTAAGCCGGTGATCGAGGCGATCGGCCTGCCGCTCGACGAGGACTTGCCCGACTTCCTTGAGGAAGCGGCGGGTGATGTGCTGACCGCGATCAATCGCCTGAAGGGCAAGGACGCGCGCGATGTGGCTGTGATCCGAGAGGCTGCACGACTCGCGGCTCGCCGTGCGGCGCAGCGCTGGTCGGGCAAGAAGCCGCAGGTGCGGGTGGTGATGCCTGGGGCTGCGGCCTGATGCAGATCACCTCGATTGCGGCGATCTACTTCCTGTTCTTCGTGATGAGCGGTTTCATGATGCTGCCGTTCGGCGTGAAGACGGCGGACGAGGCGGGGATCGAGAAGGTGCCGGGGCAAGCCGACAGCGCTCCGGTCAACTTCCAGCCGGGCAAGGTCGCCGCGCGCGCATCCGTAGTAGCGGCGGTGGCGACCGCGCTGTTCGTCGCCAACTATACCTATGGCTGGATCACCGCCGCCGATATCGACTTTCTGCCCAAGCCGCCCTCGGCCGCTGACTAAGTTCGGAAGCGCTGGATCGCCTGGGCGAGCGCCACGTAGAGCTTGCCCATGTCTGAACCCAGCATCGTCACGCTCAAGACGTGACCATCGCGGGTCGAGAGTGTCTGGCGCAGCATGGCTTCGAAATCGTGGATGTAGCGGCTGACATTGGCCTTGAACGTCTCGTCCGCGCTGTAGAGCGCCGCGATATCCTTGGCGGTGCCATTGTCGATCAACCGCACCGCGCGGCGGGTGAAGATGCCGCGGTCGCCCTTGAGATAGGCTTCCCACGCCGTGTCGGCCACTTCGTCGGCCAAGGCTCCGGTGATGTCGATCGCAGCGGAATTCAGGCTGTCGGTGATCAGCGCCATGCGCCGGGCGAAGTCGTTGTTGACCTGCTCTTCGGCGAGTTCGCGCGCGTGCATCACCCGCTGTTCGAGATTGCCGGTGAGTTCGTTCACCTTCACCAACTGATCGCGCAGCTGGATCGCCGCCTCGCGGCCGACGCCCGAGGCGTGAGCGGCCGACTGTTCGAGCTTGCCGAGCGTCGCAGCAGCCTCGTTACGCAGCGCGCGTTCGAGCACCTCAACCGCTTCACCGCCGAGGTTGTTGGCCAGCGCCAGCATCTTCTCGCGCGCACCTTCATCAAGCGTGGCGAATGCCCGGGTGATTGCGGTTTCCAGCGCCGAAAGCGATGCGCGCAGGCTGTCCTGCGTCTCGGCTGCCAGCGTGCCGCTTTCCTCGGCCAACCGCGCAAAGCCGCCGCGCAGGCCTCGCAACCGGGCGAGGGCATCTTCGGTCTCTTCGGTCAGATGGGACTTGAACCCGGCAATCGCAATTTCAGCCGTGTCGATCTCCGCGCGGGTACGCAGGAGATAGTCCGACAGCTCGCTGCCGGCCTGTGTGCTGCGCAGCATCAGCGCCTCGACCTTGTCGGCCCGCGCTTCGACCCCTTCCAGAGCCGTGTTGGCCCCGTTGATCGCGGTGCTGAGGTCTTCGTGGCACGTGCGCGCGCCGGACTGCAAAATCTCCAGCAAACGCACGCTGCTGTCGGTAAGTTGCAGCAAATGCGCTTCGGTCGCCGCGATTACAGCGCGCTTCTCGCCAAGCTGTTGGGCCAGCGTGCCAAGGCCTACGCCAAGGCTTTCGCGTGCAGCCGAGCTGGTCCGGTCGATTTCGGCCAGAACCCGCCCGAGTTCCGCGACCCGCTCGGTCATCGCTTCGCCCTGCACGACCAGCTTTTCGATCTCGGCGACCTGCGCCTCGCGCCGCTGGGCGAGCGCATCGTCGAGCGCCGCCAGCCGCTGGGCGAGCACTTCGCTCGCCTGCGCTTCGTGCGTTTCAAAGGCCGCCTGCCGCTGTTCGATAAGCTCGTCAAACTGTCGGTTGCGTGTCGCCAGCTGCTCTTCGAACTGCACAGCTTCCTCACGGAGCTTGGCGATCCGCTCGTTAGCCACGGTGGCAGAATTGCGGTCGAGCTGGGCAACCAGATCGAGTTTCTCAACCAGCGTCTCGTGCAGTGCGGCAATCGCGGCGGCATAGCTGGCGCGCGCGGTCTCACCCGCTTTCCGCAGCTCATTGGCGAGCGCTTCACTTTGGCTTGCCACGGCCTGCGCGCGCTCGCCATGCGCTGCCAGCGCTTCTTCTTCGAGCGCGGCGATGCGGATGCGATAGGCCTCGGCCTCCGTCTGCAAGGCCGCAAACCGCTGCGTGACAATCGCTTCGATTCGGGTCAGCTGTGCCTCATACTGGCCGAGCGTATCGCCGACTTGCGCAGTCAGGCGCGTGACCTGCGCCTCACTTTCGGCCGTGGCGAAGCCGAGCCGGTCAAACCCGCCCGAAAGCCGCGCCAACTGATCTTCTGCAACGCGGCCCGCTCCGCCAATCTGGTTGGCGACATCGCGCGCAGCATTGGCGATAACCGGCAGATCGTCGCGCAGCCGGTTCATGTTGCCCAGCGCGGTTTCGCTGGCAGTGCCAATCGCCTCGACCTGCGCACCATTGGTGGTGATCAGCGCCTGCAATTCGCCCGCATGCGTGGACAAGCGCTCCGCCGCGATCCGGCCAAGCGCCTCGAGATCGCGGGCTTCGGCGGCCAGAAATTCGCGCGCCAGGCTCAATTCTCGGTTCACCACGTTAAGCCGCGCTTCGAGAGCGGCGCCTTCGCGGTTCATCAGCGCGGCGGTCGCAGCAAACCGTCGGCTCTCTGCGTGTGAGGACCGCATCGCCAGCAGCCACACGATGCCCACCAAGGCAACGGGCACAGCCCATTCGACTATCCAGCCAGCCCATTGTGCAGGCGCGGCCCCGCCGCGAATGTCAGCAAGGTGAGCCCAGACGAAAAACCCGCTCCATCCGGCTATCACCAGCACCGCAAGGCTGGGCGCGAGCCAGCCGGATCGCGTGGGGGAGGGCGCTAGCTCATCATCCTCGGCCCAGGTTTCGGACAGATCGAGCATACCGTCGAATGCCCCATCCTGCCCATCGGCTTCTGCAAAAGCCATGTTGTCTGCGCCGTCATCGCCGCTCTTGCGCCCCAAAGCGCGCATCTGGTGCCGTCCTGCCATAAGACACGTCATACCACAGCCGGATTCGGGATAAACCCCGCATTAACCCAATTCGGCCTATCTACCTGTCATGGCTTTCAATCACGGTGCTCTTGATGCGACCCTTGCGGCAGCGGCCGGCGACGACGCCGCCTTGCTGCGTGAGTTGCGCGCTGCTTTCCTTGAAAGTGCTGCCAAGCAGCTTGATCTGCTTAAGCGCGCGCGCTGTGATGGCAACTGGCATGTCGCCGCGATGCGGCTAAAGGGCCTTGCTGCCAGCTTCCACGCGGAAGACCTCCTCCAGGCCGCTGAAATCGCGCTCCATGCTGCGCCGGGCGAGCCGATGGCAATCCGCGAAATTGAGGCCGTGCTCGCGCGTTTCAACCGCGCGCAAAACCGAGATATCCGGCGCTGATTCGCCGCGCCGTGCGCTGCGTCGGGGCAAACCGCGTAGTGCCGCTTGAACCTCTGCTCTGAAACCGCCAATCCTTGGCCGCCTGCGGGTGGATCGAGGGAAGGGGTTTGGAATGCGCATCGGTCTGATCGCGGCACTCCGGCGCAGCGCGGATGGCGGACTTCGCGCCGAACTCCCGCTCGCCGGGCGCAGCGTTCTCGCTTGGCAGGAGGATTTGCTGCAATCGTTGGGCGCCGAGCGGGTGCTGTGCCTGACCGAGACCACCTCTGACGAAGTGCTGCAATTGCAGCATAGGATCGAAGCGGGCGGGGCAGCGTTTCATGCGTTGCCGAACTTCGCCGCTCTGCCTGCATTGGTGCGGGCCGAAGATGACCTGATTATCCTGCGCGATGGTCTGGTGCCCGATCCAGCGGTCGTGCGGGCGGTGCTCGGGGGAGACGTTACGCTCCAAAGGGTGATCGCGGCCATCCCGGCGGATCACGCGCTCGCTGCCGCTTACCCCGATGATTTCGAACGGATTGATTCGGCGCGCCATTGGGCGGGCGTGCTGGTGATGCGCGGCGCGCCTGTGCAGAAATTGGCCGATTTCCCGGATGATGCCGACGCGGTCTCCTTGCTGCTGCGGCTTGCCTTGCAGGCCGGCACCCCGTGCCGCGATCTCGCGGCGCGCGAGCTGGTGCCGGAACGTTGGCTGCTGGCCGATGGCAGAGCCGCAGTTGCCGAGGCCGAGCAGGCGCTGATCGCCGATGCCGCCGCCCCGACCGATTGGCGCGCACCGCTTGCGACACTTGCGTCCATGCTGGTGCGTGCCTTGGCTCCCAAGGGCCTTGAACAGGGCGGGCTTGCGGCAGGCGGG
>DLGU01000107.1:3260-3544 GCA_002482865.1 Porphyrobacter sp. UBA7686 | reverse complement strand
GCTGCTGCTGATCGGCGTGATGTTTGCAGCCTTTGGCCCGGCGGTTGCGGGGCTGGCGCTGGCGGGGCTGGGGGCTTTCGCCGCGCGGGTGGCGATTGACTATACCGCATTATCCGCAAGGCTCAGGCGCGCGGGCGATCCTGGACGCGGGCCAGCCGTGCTCGCGGCGGCGGTCGACGGGCTGGCGGCGCTCACCACATGGTTTGCGCTGTCGCCTTGGCCCGAATGGCAACCGCTCGCGGTGCTGGGGCCAGTGGTGGTCGGTCTCGCCCGCCTGACCGCGG
>DLGU01000107.1:2661-3253 GCA_002482865.1 Porphyrobacter sp. UBA7686 | reverse complement strand
CTGCCCGGCGCAATGTTGGCTGCCCCCGCCTCTGACCGTGCGAGCCTGTTGCTGGCGCTGGCGCTTGCCGCCGCCTTTGGTGTCTTGCCTGAAGGATTGGCCTGTCTCGCCTTGGGGCTACTCCTCGCTTTGCTGCTGCGTCCTGACCGGGTTTGATCTAACGGCGTCTTAACTATGTGGGCGCTATGGCCTGCAAGTATGGGCGAAAAGACGATGGACCTGGCCGCCGACGCTGATGTCGAGGCGATCCTCACGGATGAACTCGCGCGGGAAAGCCGCGCGCTGGCGGCGGTCGTCCCCGTTCTGCGCCATCTTCTGAGCAGCGATGCTGAAGCGCTGGTAACCGAGGCGATCCTCGCCCGCGTCCGGGGCATGATCTTCGATCTCGCCGCGCAATTGCTGGCCGCGCTTGCGGGCCGCGATCCTGTCACCCGCGCGCACGCCTCNNGCCGATCCCGCCGCGCTCGACCGGCTTGCCGCGACCCTGATGGCGGACGAGGCCCTGCTCGGTTTCTGCCATGCGCTCGCGGCCGAGGGGCTGATTGCCGAACGCTTGCACCAACGCCACGCGATCGATCCGGTGCTGAGCCCG
>DLGU01000107.1:2436-2639 GCA_002482865.1 Porphyrobacter sp. UBA7686 | reverse complement strand
GCCTCCGAAGACCCGGCCATCGCCAGCCTCGCCATGAGCACGCTCGCGGCGCAATCGCGGTTCGTTCAAGGCCAGCGGCGGATGGAGCTGCCGTTGGGCGAATTGCCCGCCGAACTGTTCCACCGATTGATCGGCCGTGCCCAGACCGAAGCGCAGGACGCCGCGGCGCTAGGGCGATTGCAGGCAGGTTATGACGAGGCGAC
>DLGU01000107.1:2147-2425 GCA_002482865.1 Porphyrobacter sp. UBA7686 | reverse complement strand
GGGCGGCTCGGCCTGCTCGCGCGGTTGGTCGCAGCGATGCGACGCGGGGCGATGGCGGCGCTGGCGCTGGATCATGCCGGGCTGGCGCTGTTCGCAAGTGCGCTGTCGATCACCACACGCCAACAGCGCGGAGACGCGGTGCTCGCCTGTCATGAAGGGCAGGGCCTGCGGCTTGCCCTCTTGCTGCGGGCGGGCGAGCTCTCGCCTGCCGCAATCGAACGCCAGCTTTTACTGGTCGAGCCGTCGGGCCATTTGCCGCGCGGCTTTGGCGGGGTTTC
>DLGU01000107.1:1837-2090 GCA_002482865.1 Porphyrobacter sp. UBA7686 | reverse complement strand
TAGGCGCATACGGCCTCACCGATGCGCGAGACCGGCTGCTGAGCGCCGATGCGCCGCTCGCGGAATTGCAGGAGCGGTGCGGCGGCGATCTGCCCGGCATCCTGGCGATCCCGGAGCTTTTGGCGCTGGTGCAGCAAGCGCGGCGCATGGGTCTGAAGATTGCGCGGGCCTTCAGCGCCTTTGACGGTGACGCAGAGATTTCCGGCTTTGCCCGCATTCACCCCTTGAACGAGGATGATGGCGGCGGGTGCGA
>DLGU01000107.1:1555-1788 GCA_002482865.1 Porphyrobacter sp. UBA7686 | reverse complement strand
GTGCTGGTCGAGAACTGGCAGCGCAGCCCGCTCACGCCCCCAAGTGCCCGCGAATTCGCCGAGAAGATCGACGCGATTGATCGCGCCACCGCCGAAGTCAGCGCCCGGCTTGATGGCCGCCAGGGCCTTCAGGTGCTGAGCGCCCGCGCGCCTGATGCAGCGGCGCTTCAAATTGCTGCGCTGGCCGCGCCAGGCACTGTGTGGAGCGAGCTGGTCGAATTGATCGGCATCGC
>DLGU01000107.1:1320-1526 GCA_002482865.1 Porphyrobacter sp. UBA7686 | reverse complement strand
TTGCACTGGCGGCTGCTTGACGGGGCGACCTGCCGCTTTGCCGGATCGCAGCGCCACTGGCGCGTGCGGCTGATCCCGCTGGGGACGGATGTGCAGAATCCCGCGGGATTTGAATTGCTGCTGATCGCCGAGGAGCCGCTCCCCGCGCCGATCGAGCCCGATCTGGCCGAGAACGGCGCACCCGAAACCTCGCCCACGCGTCTGGT
>DLGU01000107.1:1015-1215 GCA_002482865.1 Porphyrobacter sp. UBA7686 | reverse complement strand
TCGCCGGGCCGTTGCGGGAAGAATACAGCGAATATGCCGGCACCATCGCCAGCGCCGGGCAGCACCTTTCCGCGATGCTGGATGATCTCGCCGATCTCGAAGTGGTCGAGACCCCCGGATTTGCCACGGCGAAGGAGCCGGTCGATCTGGCTGACGCCGCAGCGCGAGCGGCGGGAATTCTCGGCGTGCGTGCGCGCAAC
>DLGU01000107.1:0-936 GCA_002482865.1 Porphyrobacter sp. UBA7686 | reverse complement strand
CCTCATCAACCTGATCGGCAATGCGATCGCCTATTCGCCCGCAGCGAGCACGGTCACGATCACGGCGCACGGGTTGAGCGAGGGCAGGGTCGCTGTCACCGTCGCCGACGAAGGCGCCGGCGTCACCCCCGAGCAGGCCGAGCGGATCTTCGACAAGGGCGAACGTCTGGGCCGCGATAATGACGGCGGGCGAGATCGGGGGTCAGGCCTCGGCCTCTACATCTCGCGCCGTCTGGCCGAAGCGATGGAGGGCAGTCTGACTGTGGAGAGCGCACCGGGCGGAGGGGCGCTGTTCCGGCTTGAACTGCCGCGCGGCTGAGGAAGGCGGCGTTTCGCCAATCCCTTGTCCCGGCGTTAGCTGCGCTGCCGGTAATGAACCAGCCCAAGCAGCGCGCTGCCAATCGCAGCCGTCGCAAGTCCACGCAACACCCAATGGTCTTGCCCGAGCATGAAGCTGTTTGCCGGCCAAGCCAGCAGCCCGGCACCCTGCAAGGCCCAGATGATGCCCATCGCGATCAGGAACATGCCTGCCGCGCGGAGCATCATCACGGGTATTTGCTCGGTTTAGCGCTGGTCGAGCGAGATGTAGTCGCGTTCGGTCGGGCCTGTGTAGAGCTGGCGCGGACGCCCGATCTTCTGGCCAGGATCGCTGATCATTTCGTTCCACTGCGCCACCCAGCCCACGGTGCGGGCCAGCGCGAAGAGCGCGGTGAACATGGTGGTCGGGAAGCCGATCGCCGAAAGGATGATGCCCGAATAGAAGTCGACGTTCGGGAACAGCTTCTTTTCGATGAAGTAGGGATCGTTCAGCGCGATCTCCTCCAGCCGCAGGGCGGTTTCGAACAGCGGGTCGGTGACCTTCAGCGCCTCGAACACTTCACGCACGGTCTTCTGCATCACCGTCGCGCGCGGGTCGTAGTTCTTGTACACGCGGTG
>DLGU01000004.1 GCA_002482865.1 Porphyrobacter sp. UBA7686 | reverse complement strand
GTGCCCTGCGGCCCGCGCAGCACTTCGACGCGCTCCACGTCGACGAATTCGCCGAGCGCAACGCCGGGGCGCGATTGGTAGGCGCCGTCGATGAAGATGCCGACCGCGCTTTCAAAGCCGATATTGTTCGATGTCGTCCCGACACCGCGCACACGCAGCACCACCGAGCCGGAGGCAAGCTGCGCCTGCGAGCTGCTGAAGCTCGGGGCGAGCGCCGTGACCTGCTGGATGTTAACCACGCCCTGATTGTCGAGCTGCTGCGGCGAAATCGCCGTCACCGCCAACGGAATGTCCTGCACGTCCTGCGCGCGGCGGGTGGCCGTCACAATGATGACGTTGTCGTCCCGGGTCGGTTGGGCTTCGGCCTCAGTATCCTGCGCAAAGGCAGGGGTGGTCAGCGCGCTGCAGGCCAACAGGCCGCAGGCGATATGTGCGAACTTGCGCGTCATGGCTTTCCTCTCTCCACAAAACCGTCCGGTCTTCATGCCGGTATTGGGTTGTGACCAGGAACCTATCAGCGTCGCAGTCCCTAACAAGAGTCATAGTCAACTTATAGCAGACAGTAGCAAAAATGCCACATCTTGTGTTGCGGCGCAGCATGACTTCGCGCTGACCTTGTGGGCCGCAAGATTATTACAGGCTATTGTCGGGATGTCAGAAGCCGTAACGTAAACCCAGCCACAATGTGCGCGGGACGCCAAGATCGATTGATCCGCCTTGGTTGCGGGTGACGATATCCTCGTCAGTCAGGTTTTCGCCGCGCACAATCAGCGACACGCCTTTACCGAGCGGAGCGGCCACAAAAGCGTCAATTGTGGTGGCCGGAGCGAGTCGGTCGATCTCGCGGTCATCCTCGAATTGCGCACTGACATGGCGCAGCGTGCCAGCGATCCGCCAGCCCGCGGCCGGCTCCCAGCCGAGCGTCAGACTTCCGGCAAATTCCGGGGTCTGCGCCGGGCGATTGCCGTCGAGGTCGAGCGAAGCGCCCTCGCCGCGCACTGCGGCATCGGTCCAGGCGAGTGCGCCTTCTACGCTGACCGCGCCGAACCGGGCCGCCACGTTCGCCTCGATCCCGCGCGCCGCAATCGCGGGAAGGTTTTCGCGGCGGCGCAGATTGGGGGCGATGGTGACATTGGCGATGGCGTTCTCGACCTTATTGTCGAACGCCGTGACCGCAATCACCAGCGCATTGACCGGCTGCCAATCGAACCCGATCTCGAAGCCTTCCAGCCGCTCGTTCTGCAGCGCAGCGTTGGCCTCGGTTACGACCGGGAATACGACGAAGGGTCGGTAGAGTTCGTTGAGGGTCGGCAGGCGCAGCCCGGTATAGGCCGCCGCGCGCAGATCGAGGCGGCGCGTGGCATTGAACGAAGCGCCCGCGCGCCAACTGACCGTCCAGTCGCTGCGGTCGGAGGCAGTGATCGAGCTGACCGGCACGCCATTGGCGCTGACAGCGCGGTAGAAGCCATCGGTGATGCTGCTCCGGTCGGCGCGCAGACCGCCGTTGATCAGCAGCGGGCCGATCTGCCAGTCATCCTCAAGGAAGATGCCGAGATTGCTGGTCGCCCCGCCAGCACGGCGGCGCTCGGTGATCGCGCCCGAGACGGCATTGATCGCCTCCTCCTGCAACTCGCCATCAGCGCGGCGGTAATCCGCGCCGATGCGGATGTCGTGGCCTTCGAGCAGCGGCGGGCGCAGTTCGAACTTGCCGCCCACTCCCGTCGAGGGCGTGCGGCGCTGGTCCAAAGTCGGGGTAAAGCGGGTCGAGGAAATCACGATGTTCGAAAAGTCGCGCGTCTGGACGTAGGCCAGCGCATCAAAGGCCCAATCGCCCCGCCCGACAAACCGGATCGAGGCTTCCTCGCCCGCGCTGGTGGAGTCTGCGCCCTCGAAGCGCAGCGTGCGCGCGTCGCGGAAAGTGGCGATGCGGGCCTGAACTTCGACCGTGTCGGTGAGCGGCGCGGCGGCGCGCAGGGCGGCGTTCCAGCTATCGAACCCGGCGCGCGCGGTGGCGGGGACGCGCTGATCGGCAGGGGTGGTGAAGAAGCCCTGCCCACGGTCCCAGCGGCCGCTCGCGGTGGCAAAGCCGCGTCCGAGGCTTTGGGTCAGCACGCCCGAAAGCTCGGTCTCGCCCCGGTCATTGATCGCTGCACTGGCGAGCACCGGCGCGATGGTATCCGGCCCGGCGCTTTCCAGCTCGATTGTGCCCGCCAGCGCGCCTGCCCCAAACGGCCCCGACCCGCCGCCGCGCGTCACGCGGACTTGTCCCAGCGTCTCGGGCGCAATCGCGGAGAGCGGAATGTAGCCGAAGAACGGATCAGCCAGCGGCACGCCGTCGAGCAGCACCAGCGCGCGGCTCGTGGCATTGCCGCCCAGCGCCCGCAGCGTCACGCCTTGCGCGCTCGGGTTGGACGAGCGGCTGTCGGACCGACGGAACTGCTGGAAGCCCGCGACACCGCGCAGCACATCCTCGATCCGGCCCGATGGGCTGGAGACGATCACGTCGCGTTCCAGCGTGGTGGTGGCGTAAATCCCGGTCGACAGCGCGGCATCGAGCCCGCGCCCGGTGACGATGATCTCTTCGGAGATTTCTTCGGGG
This sequence comes from Porphyrobacter sp. UBA7686, assembly GCA_002482865.1. Classification (GTDB taxonomy): domain Bacteria; phylum Pseudomonadota; class Alphaproteobacteria; order Sphingomonadales; family Sphingomonadaceae; genus Erythrobacter. Next base: position 585 of record DLGU01000004.1, on the reverse strand, counting down.
AACTCTTCGACCATCGAGTCCGCCTCAAACGCCTCTTCGGGAAGAGGCACCTCGTCTTGCGCGGCGAGCGGCGCGGCAGCGGGGAGAAGCAGGGCGGAGGCGAGCAGGCGGTGGCGGATCGTCATGGCGCGTCGCCTATACGCTCGCGCCCATCACGTCACCCCAAACTCAGTTGCACTTTGCCATTCAAGACTCGCTTTTGCAGGCACGCTGTGGTTACATCTGTGTCAACAAGGGAGAGAGAGGGCCCGTCATGCTTGCCACACCGCCAGATTTCGACGTGCTGATCGTCGGTGCCGGGATTTCCGGGATCGGGATGGCCGCGCATATGGGGATGAAGGCCCCCCACCACTCCTATTGCATCGTCGAACGCCGCGATAATCTGGGCGGCACGTGGGATCTGTTCCGGTACCCCGGCATCCGCTCGGACAGCGACATGCACACGCTCGGCTTCGATTTCGAACCCTGGCGCCACGAAAAGAGCATCGCCGATGCGCCCGCGATCCTCGATTATCTCGACCGGATCGTCGATGAACGCGGCATCCGCCAGCACATCCGTTTCGGCCACAAGGTGATCAGCGCCGA
>DLGU01000047.1 GCA_002482865.1 Porphyrobacter sp. UBA7686 | reverse complement strand
AGCGCGAAGTACTCGCACTGCATGGGCACCACCACGCCGTGAGCGGCGCACAGGCCGTTCAGCGTGAGCAGGCTCAAGGAAGGCGGGCAGTCGATGAGCACGAAGTCGTGGTCGGCGGCCACGGCGGCGATGGCGGCGTCCTCGTCAATATCGCCGGCCAGCGCCAGTTCAACCGCGCCCTGTGCCAGCCGGTCGCCGATGGCGGCGCGCAGCTGTTCGAAATCGAGGCTTTCGAACACGGCCTTGGGTTGCAGGCTGAAGCGGGGGTCATTGTCCGACAGGATCGCCCCGCTCGCGCTGGACAGGGCGCGGCCCGGAGTGGAATCGAGCGTCTTGTAGAAATTCTCGATGCCCTTGCGAAACTGCTCGACGGCCTCGGGGCGGTATCCCGGGTCGGTTATCAGGGCGGCCATCACCTGCATCTGGAGCGTCAGGTCGCGCGGGGTGGTGACGGCGGATGCTGTGAAGGCATCGACGCCGCGCCCCAATCCGAACGCGACGCTGCGTCCGGCCAGCATTGTCGTGAGCTCGTCCCGACTGTGCTTGCCCAAGCCGCCGTTCTCCAGCGATCCTGCCAGATAGGTGCGCAGCGGCGCCTCCTTGGTGTTCATCAGATTGCCGCCGTCGAGCGCGAAGGAAAAGGCGATCCGATCTTTGCGTACATCGGTCTTTTTGAGTGTCAGCCGCACCCCGTTGGCGAAGCGGATAAGCCGCAGGCCGAGGCGCGGCTCGACGGAATCGGACACCACTGTCCCTACAGGCCCGAAGTCAGTGTAACCAAAGGCTAGCGGGCCTTTGTCGACCGGTGCCGTGATCGGCTGGGCCATCCCTTCCTCAAAGGCTGTGCGCAACGCTGCTTCCCCACCTTCGGGCGCGGTGCGGCCTTGGAAGCGGATCAACGGCTCGGTCAGCGGTGCGGCATCGGCTGTCACCGCTTGCCATAGCGCCTGCGGAGTCATTTCTGCGGCAATCCGCTCGAACTCGGCCAGCTGCCATTCGGGCGTGGTTGGCACGCGCTCATCGCTGGCCAGCGCCAGAGCCGCGCCGGCGAAGACGGCATTACTACGGGTTTCGGCGGACTTTACCCCGTTCTCAAGCGATGTGCGGATATTGGCAAGCTGCTCGTCAACCTCGGCCTGCGTGAAGCCATAGGTGAGCGCCTGATTGATCTCGCGGGTGGCGGCAAGCACGCCCTTCTTCCATTCGCCATCGACGCTGCTGACGCTAAGGCTGGTAATCCTGGCCTCTTCGAAGATATCGCCCGAGCTGAAGCTCGCGCCCCGGAACGGCGCGTCGGCGCTCCGGGTCAGCCGCGCGAGCCGGCGATTGATGATAGCGTAGCCGACCCCCCGCAGGAACGCTGCCTTGCGGTTGGCGATCGTGTCGGGTTCATCGCGCCACGGGGCGAGGCGGCTGATGGTGACGCTCTCGCTCAAGGCCGGATCGAGGTGAATGTCCGTGATTCCCTTGCGGGTCACGTCGATGGGCCCGGCCTCGGGCTCTGTCGGGGCGGAGGCAGGGGCCCAATCGGCAAAGCGAGTGCGGATTGCGGCCTCAACCACCTCGACCGGAAAGTCGCCCACCACCACCAGCACGGTATTCGATGGCCTGTATGTGCGTTGGTAGAGCGCGCGGATCTGGTCTGCGGTCGCGCCTTCCAGCACCTCAATCGTGCCGATCGGGATGCGATTGCCATAGCGCGCATCGGGGGCAAGGAAGGCGACATCGTCCTCGAAATTGCGCTGCTGGAATCCCGCGCGGTCACGCCGTTCAGCGAGGATCACCCCGCGTTCGCGCTCCACCGCGTCCTGCGAAATGGTCAGCTCGCTCGCCGTTTCGCGCATCAGCATCAGCGCGGTCCCCAGCAAAGCCTCGTCATTGCGAGGCAGGTTGAGGAGGTAGGTGATCGCATCGAACCCGGTCGAAGCATTGGTGTCAGCGCCGAAAGCAAGCCCTTCGCGTTCGAGTAGCTTGATCATCTCACCTTCAGGGATGCCCTTCGATCCGTTGAAGGCCATGTGTTCGAGATAGTGGGACAGCCCGCGCTCGGTATCGGTCTCCTCCAGCGCGCCGGAATCGATCCGCATCCGCACCAGCGCGGTGCCTGCGGGCGTGGCGTTCTGGCGGATGATGTAGCGCATCCCGTTGGGGAGCTGGCCGAAGGTGTAGCCGGTATCGACCGGGACGTCGCTGACCTCGAAAGCCCAGACAGGTGCGGGTGCCTCAGTGGTCGCTTCAGCCGCGGGGGCATCTTGCGCAGCGAGCGCGGTGGTGAAGGCAAGCGGCGAGAGCGCCAGCAGAAGGCTGGCAGCAAGGGGGAAATTCCGCATGGATATCAGGCGTCTCTCTCGGGTCGTTTACACGGGCATCGAGACTAGCGTGTCAATCCGGGCTGTCAGCCTATTTCTTGAGTGGTGGCGGTCCACGGAGGCGTGAGCGGGCGTGGGACAGGTCGAACACTTCGCCCGGACTATTGTCCTCACCATTGAGCAGGCCAAGCCGACGCGCGACTTCGCGGTAGGCTTCTTCCTCACCGCCCAGATCGCGGCGGAAGCGGTCCTTGTCGAGCTTTTCGCCCGTCGCCATGTCCCACAACCGGCAGCCATCGGGGCTGATTTCGTCGGCGAGGATCACGCGGCTGTAATCGCCGTCGTAAAGCCGTCCGAACTCCAGCTTGAAGTCCACCAGACGGATGTCGATTGCGGCGAACATTCCGCACAGGAAATCATTGATCCGGATCGCCATCGAGGAAATGTCATGCATCTCCTCGTTCGAGGCCCAGTTGAAGCAGGCGATGTGCTCTTCGGCGACCAGCGGGTCACCCAAGGCATCGTCCTTGTAGTAATATTCGATCAGCGTGTGCGGCAGCGGCTCGCCCTCCTCGATGCCGAGGCGCTTGCTGATGGAACCTGCCGCAACATTGCGCAGCACCACTTCCAAGGGGATAATATCAACCTGCCGGATCAACTGCTCGCGC
>DLGU01000124.1:34500-34668 GCA_002482865.1 Porphyrobacter sp. UBA7686 | reverse complement strand
CGCGAAGCTGCGCAGGCCCGCCCAGCGCCGCTCGACCGCTTCGATCCGCCAGTCAGTGACCTGCTGGAACCGGTCGATGGCGATGGCGACGTCGAGTTCCTCGGGCGCGGCGTCGCAGGGTTGGCTTGGGATCTCATCATGCGGGCTGAGCCACAGGCGTCCGGCGTC
>DLGU01000124.1:25347-34458 GCA_002482865.1 Porphyrobacter sp. UBA7686 | reverse complement strand
CAGATCGGCGGGCGCTTGCGGTGCGACACGCAAGACCGCGACGGTGCGGCGGAAAGGGGCGATGCCGATGGGTCGCACGCCAGCGAGACGCGCGATGGTGTCCGCCCACGCCCCGGCAGCATTGACGATGGTGGCCGCGCGCCACGTTTCCCCGCGCTCGGAGGTGATGGTCCAAGCTCCATTCTCACGCACAAGTCCACCGACCTGCGCCCGGCAGGCAATCTCCACCCCAAGCCGACGGCACGCGCCGAGATAATGCTGGTGCAGCCCCGCCACGTCGATATCGGCGCAGGCCGGCTGGTGCAGCGCTTCGGTCCAGTCCGAGCGGATATGCGGCACCTTGTCCGCCAGCTCAGCGGGACTCAGTCGCTCAATAGTGACGCCGGTCCCGGCGAAGGTCGCGACATGGTCATCCATCTTCGCCCGGTCGTCCCCGCGCCCGATATAGAGCGCGCCGCGCGGGGTCAGAAAACCATGCTCGCCGAGATAGGTGCCTGAGGCCAGCGTCAAAGGCACCACGCCGGGACCGCCGTAGCATTCCTCCCAGAACGCGGCCGAGCGCCCCGTGGCGTGATACCCCGGCGCATCTTCCGCTTCGAGCACCAGCACGCTGGCGTGGGGCGCAAGCTCCGCAGCCAGGCTCGCGCCCGCCATGCCTGCGCCGATGATGGCGATATCGTAGATCATGCAGGTGGCGCTGTCCGGTCGAGGAAGTCGGCGATTCTCGCCATGATGGGATCCCGCACCGCGTCTTCTTCGCGCAGCACTTCGTGGTGAGCCTCGGCGCCCAAGGCCATCATCTCGCCCTTGGGCAGCCGCTTGCCAGCCTTGAGGTTGGCGGCGTGGCTGACCAGCTTGTCGGACGCGGTGGAGATAATCAGCACCGGCACGTCTACCGCTTCCAGCGCACCGGGAGCGTCCAGCACCCGCCAAGAGGCATAGGCCCGCTCGACCCAGCGCCAACTCGCTGGCCCCATGACCAGCTGCGAGCGGTGGTCACGCCACCATTGCTCATCAGCGTAGCGCACCGGATCATGGGTGAGCAGATGCGAGCGGGCGGCGGGAAGCTCGCCCGGCTTTTCGCTCCATTTCCACGCTTGGCGCAGCGGATCGCCGATCCGGCACATGGTCTGCGCCACCCGATGGAGCATGGGAAGCGGCAGCGGCGGGCCGTTCATCCCGGTCATTGGCGCGCTCAGCACCACGGCGTCCGGCTTGACCCGCCCAGCCGCCAGCGCACGGAGCACGATATGGCCGCCCATCGAATGAGCCGCGAGCACATGCGGCCCCGGCGTTTCAGCGACCCAGCGCTCCCACAGGTGTGCCAGATCGTCGACCCAGATGCCGAAATCCTCGATGTGACCCGTGACCGCATCCTTGCCGAGCCGCCCCGATGCCGCCTGCCCGCGCCAGTCTGACGCGGTCACCCACCACCCGGCGCGGTGCCATTCATCCAGCGTCTCGAGATATTTTTCGTAGAAATCGGCGCGCCCGGGAAGAAACAGGATCGAGCCGCGCGGCACAGCACCGCCCGGCCAATCGATCCGGCGGACGGCATGACCGTCTGCGGCTGCCCACGTGCTTTCCTGCGCGTGGGGCGGGATTGCCCGGCGATCCATCATGGCTGCGCTCCCGCAAGGTCAGGTCGCATGCCGTTTGTCGTGGTTACTATTTGGTAAGTCATAACCTGTAGCAGTGTCCCAATGAAGGACGGCCCACGCATCTCGCGAGGGCTCGCGTCGGGGGCACGAAGTTGATGAATTCCATTTCCTACGGTCTGCTGATCGCCTTGGCAATTGCGCTGGTCTTTGCCGCGTTCACGGACATGAAGCGCCGCCAGATCGATAATTGGCTGAATGCCGCCATCGCGCTCGGCGCACCGGTGTTCTGGTGGGCCAGCGGTTTGTCGCTGTGGCCCGATGTCGCGATCCAGCTGGGCGTGGCGCTCGCCGCCTTTGCCGTGTTTGCCGGGATGTTCGCGCTCCGCATGATGGGCGGCGGCGATGTGAAGCTGCTGACCGTGCTGGCCCTGTGGATCACCCCGTTCAACTTCATGGAATTGCTGCTGGTGATGGCACTGGCAGGCGGCGCGCTGACGATCGTGATGGTTGGCTGGCACACCATCCGCCGCGAACGCGACAAGCTCAAGATTCCCTACGGCGTGGCCATCGCATTTGGTGGGTTGTGGGTACTGGCGGTCAATTACCTGCCGGGCGGTGCGATCGCAGCTCAGTCCGCGTGAACCCGATTTTAACCAGTCAAGACTTACGTATCGCAACCATACCCGCCCGCTAACCAAACCTAGGGCATTTACGAGGGGGCTATTTGAGCCATGGATAGGAAGAAACTGGTTCTGCTGCTCGGAGCGCTGATCATCGCGATCGGGACGGCGATTGCTGCACGCAGCATGTTCACCGGAGGCGCTGCCCCCAATGCCGAAGCTGCCGTGCCCACCGGGCCGCGCGTGCTTGTCGCCAAGCGGGCGCTGACTGCGGGTACCATCATCACCGCCGACGCTCTGGGCTTCCAGCCCTGGCCCAAGGAACTGGTGCAGGATGCTTACTTCATCGACGGCGAAGCCGACATGAACAAGCTGCTGGGCACCGTGGTCCGCTATCCGATTACTGCCGGTGAGCCGGTCACCCAAGGCTCGCTCGTCGCGCCGGGCGATCGTGGCTTCCTCGCTGCGGCGCTCGGGCCGGGCATGCGCGCTGTCACCGTTCCCGTGTCGGCGACGACCGGCGTGGCAGGCTTCGTCTTTGCCGGCGACCGGGTCGACCTCGTGCTGACCCAGCAGGTTTCGGGCGATTGCACCGAATGCACTCTCAACACCGCGGAAACCGTGCTGCGCAATCTGCGCGTGCTGGCCACCGACCAGACGGTTGAAAAGACCACCGACGAAAACGGCAAGACGGTGGTGAGCGAATTCCGCACCGTCACGCTCGAAGTGACGCCGAAGATCGCAGAAAAGGTTGCGGTCGCCCAGACCATCGGCACGATCAGCCTGGTCCTGCGCTCGCTTGCTGATAGCCCGGCCGAACTTGAGCGCGCCGTCGCCTCTGGCGATGTCCAGCTGCCGGCCAATGCGACACCTGAGCAGGAAGAAAAGATGCTCAAGGCCGCGATGGGTCGTCCGCTCGACAAGGGCACAACCTATGTCACCGGCGGCGATGTCTCGCGCTTCCAGCGTTCGACTGTGCCGCCCAAGAACCAGCCGGGCGGTCAGCAGCAGTCGGCACCCTCCGCTGCTCCGGCTCCGGCCCGTTCGGGCGGCTCAGATGGCAACGCCGCGCCGGTCTATCGCGGCCCCAGCGTCCGCGTGACCCGCGGCAAGGAAACCGAAGAAACCGCGGTGAGCGCCAAGGCCAATGGCACCGCGATCCTCTCCAGCCAGTCGAGCGGTGTGCGCCGCGCCGGGCAAAGACTGCCCGCCGCCGGTGCGACCGTGATCAACTGAGAGGCATCAGGACCATGTTGAAGACCATGACCCATCGCTTGCCTGCTTTCCAGGCAACCCGTGGCAAACCCGAAGGGGGGCAACCCATGACACGCAATTTCAAGATCAAGCTGCTGGTGGCTGCGATTGCCGCAGTGCCGATGGCAGCGATGCCGGCGGCCACTGCCACCGCGCAGCAGATCGTCAGCCCGGCGCAGGAAATCGTCCTGTCGATCGGCAAGGGCGAACTGGTGACGGTGCCGGGCAACATGGCCGACGTGTTTGTCGCCAATGATGCGGTCGCCGATGTTCAGGTGAAGTCGCAGCGTCAGCTCTACGTGTTTGGCAAGGCGGGCGGTGAAACCACCATCTACGCCAGCAACGAACGCGGCGACGTGATCTTTTCGGCCAACATCCGGGTCGGATCGAACATCGGCAGCATCGACCAGATGCTTGCGATGGCGATGCCCGATGCCAAGGTCAGCGTGTCGACCATGGGTGCCAACACCGTGCTGCTGACCGGCACCGTGGCCGCACCGGAAGATGCTGCCGAGGCCGAACGCCTCGTCACCGCCTTCCTCGGCGAAGAAGCCAACGTCATCAGCCGCCTGAAGACCGCGACCCCGCTGCAGGTCAACCTGCACGTCAAATTCGCTGAAGTCAGCCGCAGCCTCGTCCGCGAAATCGGCGGCAACCTTCAGATGGCAGACGCCACCAGCGGTTTCCGCTTCGGCGTGGGCAACGGCCGGGCGATCGGCGGTGAAGCATTCAACTTTGGTGGCCCGCTCGGCGTCGGCAATGGCGCAGCGCAGACCTCGATCAAGCTGCCGGACGGCACTGATCTCGTCGGTCCGTCGGTCGATACACAGGGCGGCACTTCGCTCGCCGGCCTCGGAAAGCTGTTCGGTCTGAACATGCTGGGCGCGCTCGATCTGACGGAGCGTCTGGGTCTGGTAACCACCATCACCGAACCGAACCTCACGGCGCTTTCGGGTGAAACTGCGACCTTCCTTGCGGGCGGCGAGTTTCCGATCCCGATCGCACAGGGCCTCGGTCAGGTGACGGTGCAGTTCCGCCAGTTCGGCGTCAGCCTCGCCTACACCCCGACCGTGCTGTCGAACGGCCGCATTTCGATGCGCGTCCGTCCTGAGGTGTCCGAACTGTCGACCCAGGGCGCGATTGAGCTCAATGGTTTTCAGGTTCCCTCGATCACCACCCGCCGCACCGAAACAACGGTGGAGCTGGGTTCGGGCCAGAGCTTCATGATCGCCGGGCTGATGAGCGCCAACTCGCAAAACCAGCTCGAAAAGGCACCGGGTCTGGGCGACGTGCCCATCCTCGGCAACCTGTTCCGCAGCCGTCAGTTCCGCAAGGGCGAAACCGAGCTGGTGATCATCGTCACCCCCTATCTGGTCAAGCCGGTCAACGCAGCGGACATCAAGCTGCCGACCGATGGCTATCGTTCCGCCAACGAGCTGGAGCAGTTCCTCGGCTACCAGAACAGTGCGGGTGTCTCGGGTGAACAGCGTCCTGGCCCGGTCGCCGCTGGCCAGGATGCACCGCAGCCGAAGGTGAGCGCAGCCGATCCGGCCGCGATTGTCCCGACGCAGCCGGAAAAGCCGCGCCGCGCCGACAAGAAGAACCGCCGCGAGGAACGCGAAGCCAGCTCCGCGACCCCGGGCTTCAGCCTCTAACGTGAGAAAGGTGATCACGATGCCGATTGCACGACACACCAAGCGCCCCCAATTTCATGTGGCCAATCTCGCGCTTGCGCTGACGCTGGGCCTCGGCCTTGCCGGCTGCGGCGGGATGCCCTCCAACACCAGCCTCTACAGCACCAAGGTGCCTGTGGTGGAACGCACCAACATGACGCTCGATGTCACAACCACCACGTCTGGCCTGCCGATCTCGGAACAGCAGCGCCTCAATGGCTGGTTCGAGACGATGGACCTGCGCTACGGGGATCGCATCGCGATCGAGAACCCGAGCCAGAACCCGGCCGTCACCAATGCGATCCGCGACTTGGCGGCGCGTTATGGCCTGATGCTGAGCGAAACCGCGCCGGTGACAGCAGGCTTTGTCCAGCCCGGTCAGGCCCGCGTGGTCATCACCCGCACCACCGCCGCCGTACCCGGTTGCCCGGACTGGTCGGCCAAGTCGGACATGAACTACTCCCACGGTCTCAGCCCGAACTACGGCTGCGCGATCAACAGCAACCTAGCCGCCATGGTCGCCGATCCGCAGGATCTGCTCGAAGGCAAGAAAGGTGACGGCGAAACCGTGATCGCCACCTCGAACAAGGCGATCTCGACCTATCGTGAAATGGAGCCGACCGGCAAGGGCGGACTGATGCAAGCAGGCCAAGGCGGCGGCGGCGGCGGCGGCGGCGGCGGAGGAGGTAACTAAGCCATGAATGCTCCCTGGAAATCGGGCTTGCCCGGAAATCGTGACCCCTTCGCGGCCTATATCTGCGATGACAGCGCGCTGGATGTGCTACGTCCGGTGGTCATCGAACTCGGCTGGCAGCCGGAAAAGTGCAACAAGGGCGGCCTGCGTAACGCGGTGCAATCGCTCTCGGTCAGCGCCAGCCCGGCGATCCTGATCGTCGACCTGTCGGAAAGCGGTGACCCGCTCAACGACATCAACGCGCTCGCCGAAGTCTGCGAGCCGGGCACGGTGGTGATCGCCATCGGCCAGGTCAACGATGTGCGCCTCTATCGTGACCTGCTGTCGAGCGGGATTCACGATTATTTGCTCAAGCCGTTGTCGGCGCAGCAGGTGCATGATGCGCTCAATCAGGCGCTGGCCGTGTTCATGTCCCCCAAGGCGGGCGATGCCGATGCGGCCAAGCGTCACATTTCGACCGCAGTGGTCGGGACGCGCGGCGGCGTAGGTGCTTCGACGCTGGCGACTTCGCTGGCGTGGCTGTTCGCCGAACAGCACAAGGCGGCGACGGCGCTGCTCGACCTTGACGTCCACTTCGGCACCGGTGCGCTGGCACTGGATCTGGAGCCGGGCCGGGGCCTGACCGACGCGATCGAAAACCCGAGCCGCATCGACCCCCTCTTCATTGAACGCGCCATGGTGCGCGCCGGTGATAACTTGTCGATTTTGTCAGCCGAAGCGCCGATCAATCAGCCGCTGATGACCGATGGTTCGGCGTTCGTGCAACTGGAGGATGAATTCCGCCAAGCGTTCGAAATGACGGTGATCGATCTGCCGCGCAACATGCTCATCAACTTCCCGCAGCTTTTGGCTGACGTGAATCTGGTGGTGCTGACCTGCGAGCTGACGCTGGCCTCGGCGCGAGATACGATCCGCATCCTTTCGTGGCTCAAAGCCAACGCGAGCCATGCGCATCCGATGATCGTCGCCAACAAGGTGCAGCCCGCTCTCGCCGAAATCAGCAAGGCCGATTTCGAGGCTTCGATCGAACGCAAGGTCGATTTTGTGGTGCCCTACGACATCAAGGCGGCCTCGAACGCGGCCAAGCTGGGTCAGGTGTTCGTCGACGCCAACCGTTCCAGCAAGGCGACCGCCGCGATCCGGCAAATCGCCGAGCGCGTGATGGGCGTGAGCACGGAAGACACCATTGCGACAGGCGGAGAAAAGAAGTCGCTGCTCGGCAACTTCGATTTCAAGGCAATGCTCGCCAAGAAGCCCAAGGTCGACCTCACCAAGGCCGACTGACCGATATCTGCGCACACGGCGCGGGGCGCTCAGGTGCCCCGCCGCCGGCACAGTGACACAGGATTTGCGCCGCCGCAGCCCGGCGGAACCAGGCAGGAAGCTTAGACATGGCCATTATCCAAACCCTGCTCATCACGCTGGTGATCTTCTCCGTGCTGGTCATGGGCTACGCGGTGATCGCCGGTTCAGGCGCGGCCAAATCCCAGAAGCGCCGGATGCAGGCGCTACGCTACCGCCACTCGGAAAGCGTCGATGCGAAGGTTGATGCGCAGTTCAAACGCGCTGTCGCTGCCCGCAAGCCCAAGACCTATCGCGTCGCAGGCTCGGGCTCGCGCACCGAAGCGCTGGCGATGCGCCTGAACCGCACCGGCAAGGATTGGACCGTGTCGCAATATGCCTACACGTCGCTCGGCCTGGCGCTCGGGATCGCGGTGGTGATCTTCGTGTTCAGCCGCGCGCCGATGCTGTCGCTCGGCGTCGGCCTGGTGGTTGGCGCGGGCCTGCCGCACATGGCGGTCAATTACCTAATCAACAGGCGCACCAATGCCTTCATCACCAAGTTCCCTGACGGGATCGAACTTCTAGTACGCGGCCTGCGCTCCGGCCTGCCGGTGACCGAAACGTTCGGCATTGTTTCAACCGAAGTTCCCGGCCCCGTCGGCCAAGAGTTCAAAACCGTGATCGACCGCATCAAAGTCGGCAAAACGATGGAAGACGCTCTTCAGGACACCGCCGACAAGCTCGGGATCGCCGAGTTCAACTTCTTCACCATTACACTTGCGATTCAGCGCGAGACGGGCGGCAACCTCGCCGAAACCCTGTCGAACCTTGCCAACGTGCTGCGCCAGCGCGCGCAGATGAAGCTCAAGATCCGGGCGATGAGCTCGGAATCCAAGGCCTCGGCCTACATCGTCGGCTCGTTGCCCTTCCTGGTGTTCGGCGCGATTTTCATGATCAACCCGGGCTACATGGGCACCTTCTTCACCGATGATCGGCTGATTGCGACCGGCCTGGGTGCCGGCGTGTGGATGGGCGTAGGCGTGATGATGATGGCCAAAATGGTCAATTTCGAAATCTGATGGCGGGGGGCAAAACATCATGATCAACCAACCCACCGGCCCGACATTGCTTGGCTTCGACGTCATCCTCGTCGGCACGCTGCTGGCTGGCCTTGCCGCCTTTGCCGTGATGCTGGCAATTTATGCTGCGCTCACGATCCGTGACCCGATGGCCAAGCGCGTCAAGGCGCTTGAGGCCCGGCGCGAACAGCTGAAGGCAGGGATCGTCACCTCGGCCTCGAAGAAGCGCACCAGCCTTGTGCGCCGCACCGACACAACCGACAAGATGAAGGACAGCCTCGGCCGTCTCAACGTGTTGCAGGAAAGCCAGATCCGGGCGATCCAGCAGAAAATGGCGCACGCTGGCTACCGCAACAAAGAATGGGCGGTGCTGATCATCGGCGCCCGCGCGATCCTGCCGGTAGTGGTGGGCATCGTTCTGGGCTTGCTGATCTACTGGGTCGACTTCTGGCCCGACTGGGGCCCGATCAAGCGCCTCGCCGTCTTCGGCGGTGCGGTGCTCCTGTCCTACAAGGGACCGGAAATCTTCCTCATGAACAAAGCGACCAAGCGCACTAAGGAAATCCAGAAGGGCCTGCCTGATGCGCTCGACTTGCTGGTGATCTGCGCCGAGGCCGGTCTGACGGTGGACGCCGCCTTCAACCGCGTCGCCAAGGAACTGGGCCGCGCCTATCCGGAACTGGGTGACGAATTCGCCCTGACCGCGATTGAGCTGAGCTTCCTCAACGAGCGCAAGATGGCGTTCAACAACTTCGCCTATCGCGTCAATCTGGAAGCGGTGAAGGGCGTGGTGACGACCATGATCCAGACCGAACGCTATGGCACCCCGCTCGCTTCCGCGCTGCGCGTGCTGTCGGCCGAATTCCGGAACGAGCGCATGATGCGCGCCGAGGAAAAGGCCGCGCG
>DLGU01000124.1:23538-25286 GCA_002482865.1 Porphyrobacter sp. UBA7686 | reverse complement strand
TTTGTGGTTATTCTCGGCCCGGCAGCCTGTTCGATCTCGGACAACCTGATCAAATAACAGCGAGACAAACGAGCCAACCCCCGAAGGGCCGGAGTGGGATTATCCCTGCTCCGGCCCTTCACCCGTAGAGCGCGCAAGACGCATGGCACGGGCTCGCAGGCCTGCAAGCAGACGGCGCAGCGCCACCTCCTCGCCGGGTGCCAGATCGGCCAGCAGCTCACGCTCGGTCGCGCGGGCGAGCGGCATCACTTCGGCATGGATCGCCCGCCCTTCGCCCGTCAGCGCCAGGAGGTGCGAGCGGCCATCATCGGGATTGGGTACCCGCGCGATCAGCCCGCGCTCTTCCAGCACCTTGACCGCGCGGTTGACCGCGACCTTGTCCATCACGGTCGCGGCGGTCAGCGCGCGCTGGGTCATCTCGCCTGCATCGCCCAGCACCGCCATCACCCGCCATTCGGGGATCTTCAGCCCGAAACGCTTGCGATACCGCTCGGCAATCAGACTGCTGACCGCGTTGGACGCGACCGAAAGCTGGTACGGCAGGAAGCCGGCCAGATCGCCAGCACCCTCGCCAGCCTCGTCATTCATAGGGGCGCGCATCCCACCACGGGTAGAAGTCAGGCATGTCGGCGCTGACCTTGCCGGGATAACTGGGGCTGCGCTTTTCGAGGAAGCTGGCGATCCCCTCCTTAGCGTCGCCGCCGCGGCTAAGGCGATAGATCGCGCGGCTATCGATCTTGTGCGCTTCCATCGGGTGATCAGCCGCCGCCAGCCGCCACATCATCGCCCGCGTCATGGCGACAGAAATCGCCGAGGTGTTGTCCGCAATCTCGCGGGCGAGCGCTTGGGCGGCGGGCAGCAGATCGGCGGGTGCGTGGATGGATCGCACGAGCCCGCCCGTCTTGGCTTCCTCGGCATCGAAGATGCGCCCGGTGTAGCACCACTCCAGCGCCTGCGCGATGCCGACAAGGCGCGGCAGGAACCAGCTCGACGCGGCTTCGGGCACGATCCCGCGCCGCGCGAACACGAAGCCGTAACGCGCAGTGCTGCTGGCAAGGCGGATATCCATGGCGAGCTGCATTGTCGCGCCGACGCCCACGGCAACGCCGTTGCAGGCGGAGATCAGCGGCTTTTTCGATTCAAACAGTCTGAGCGTCAGCAGCCCCCCGCCATCACGCACGCGGGCATCGGACAGGTCATCGACCTGGGTGGGATCGGAAAACACCTGCCCCCCACCTTCGGGCGTGAGGTCAGCGCCCGCACAGAACGCCCGTTCGCCGCTGCCGGTGAAGATCACCGCCCGCACCGCATCATCGGCGTCGATATCGTCCATTGCGGCGATGATCTCCTCACCCATGGTACGGGTGTAGGCGTTCATCTTTTCCGGGCGGTTGAGGGTAATGGTGGCGATGCCATCGGCCTTGGTGACGATGATCTGGGTGTACTCGGTCATAGGTGTCCTCTCTCAGCGCCGTTCATCTTGCAGCCTGTTGGAGACACATGAGACACTGTCCAGAACTCGAAAACAAGCCTCGCACCCTTGCACGATTTTGACAGGCAAACGGGAGGAAAAGGCAGCGTGCAAGGCATAGCAGCGAGACTATGCGGACCGCAGGGAGTAGGAAAGCGGCGTTGTGGTTGGCGGCCTCGTCACCCTCTCTCCCCTTGCGGGAGAGATACGGAGACTTGGCAGCTTGCTGCCTAGTCGCAGTTGAGAGGGGGCAAGGGCCGGAGCTTTGCTCCGGACC
>DLGU01000124.1:23274-23528 GCA_002482865.1 Porphyrobacter sp. UBA7686 | reverse complement strand
CTCTCCCGCAAGGGGAGAGGGCTATAGCATCATCAGCGCGGCGCCATGCGGATCGCGCCGTCCAGACGCACGTCTTCGCCGTTGAAGTAACCGGTTTCGATCATGGTCATGGCAAGCTTGGCATATTCCACCGGCATCCCGAGGCGCTTGGGGAACGGCACCGAAGCCGCCAGCGCATCGCGCACATTCTGCGGCGCGGCCGCGAGCAGCGGAGTGTCGAAGATGCCCGGCAGGATGGTGTTGACGCGAATGCC
>DLGU01000124.1:0-23176 GCA_002482865.1 Porphyrobacter sp. UBA7686 | reverse complement strand
GCGCCGCGCTCACCGAATTCGTCGAGCGGGTCGAGGCTCATCATCCCTGCGGCCGACTTGGCAATGCAGCGGAAGGTGCCGATCAGATTGACCTGAATGACGAAATCGAAAGCGCTGATGGGGAAGTGCTTGATCGAGCCGTCTTCCTTGCTGCGGCTGGCGGTCTTGATCGCGTTGCCGATCCCGGCGCAGTTCACCAGAATGCGCTCCTGCCCGTGGGCGGCGCGGGCCTTGGCGAAGCCGGCGTCGACATCTTCATCGCTGGTCACGTTGACCTTGCAGAACACGCCGCCGATTTCCGCGGCAAGCGCTTCGCCCTTCTCCTCGTTCATATCGAAGATCGCGACCTTTGCGCCCTTGGCGGCCAGCGCACGCGCCGTGGCAGCACCGAGGCCCGAGGCACCGCCAGTGACGACGGCGGGGGTGTTGGCTGAAACTTCCATTGTAATGTCCTCTCAATCAAATTTCGTCATCCCGGCGAAGGCCGGGATCTCGAGCGGATAAGTGGGCGCTTGGGGCCCTGGGTCCCGGCCTGCGCCGGGGTGACGGATAAAGTCTAGAGCGCCTCGATGATCGTGACGTTGGCGACGCCGCCGCCTTCGCACATCGTCTGAAGGCCGTACTTCTTGCCCTGCGCGCGCAGGGCATGAACCAGTGTCGCCATCAGCTTCGTGCCGCTCGCGCCCAGCGGGTGGCCCAGCGCAATCGCGCCGCCATTGACGTTGAGCTTGGCCGGATCAGCGCCGGTGTGCTTGAGCCATGCGAGCGGAACGGACGCGAAGGCTTCGTTGACTTCGTAAAGGTCGATGTCGTCGATGGTCAGACCGGCGCGCTGCAGCGCCTTGTCGGTCGCGAACAGCGGCTCTTCGAGCATGATCACCGGATCGCCCGCCGTTACGGTCAGGTTGTGGATGCGGGCCAACGGGGTGAGGCCATGCGCCTTCAGCGCCGCTTCGGACACCACCAGCACCGCCGAGGAACCATCGCAGATCTGGCTTGCCGAGGCTGCCGTCAGCGCGCCATCGGGGCTGATCAGCTTGACGCCCGCGATACCTTCCAGAGTCGCGTCAAAGCGGATGCCTTCGTCGATGGCGTGGAACTGGGTGCCTTCGGCCGTCTCGACCTCGATCACCACGATCTCACGCTCGAACGCGCCAGCCTTGGTCGCGGCGATGGCCTTCTGGTGGCTGCTATAGGCAAACCGGTCGAGATCGTCCTTGGTGAAGCCGTGCTTCTTGACGATCATCTCGGCGCCGACAAACTGGCTGAAGTTGATGCCGGGGAACTTTTCCTCAAGGCCCGCGGCCTTGGCAAACAGGCCTTCCTTCATGTGCAGCGTCACGTTGGAGCCCATCGGCACGCGGGTCATGCTTTCGACGCCGCTGGCGATGACCACATCCTGCGTTCCGCTCATCACGGCCTGCGCGGCAAACTGGATCGCCTGCTGGCTGGAGCCGCACTGACGGTCAATCGTCACGGCCGGAGTCGATTGCGGGAGCAGCTTCGAGGCGAGCACGCCCATGCGGCCAACCTGCATCGCCTGCTCGCCCGCCTGGGACACGCACCCGGTCACGACGTCATCGATCGCGGCCGGATCAATTCCGCTGCGCTCAACGAGCGCGTCCAATGATTTTGCCAGCAGGTCAACCGGGTGCACTCCGGCCAAACGGCCGCCGCGGCGTCCACCGGCGGTGCGGACGGCTTCGACAATATAGGCTGTGGTCATGTCTCTCTCCTTGGGCAGGCCCCCGCAAAGGGAGCCGGGCGCGCGGCGCGTAATCAGTTTCGCTTCGCCACTCGCTTGTGAGAATGCGCCTATTGGAGGCCTATGCGCAAATCAAGCGGGCAAAAGTGACAGAGTGCCGGTCCCCTCGGCGCGATCGCTTAGCTTCCAACTGTTGCAGATGCGTAACACGCGGCGCGCAAGCGGGCGGGTCCGGGCGAATTGCGTTTGCACTGCGCAAAGGCAAGGAGCATTCGGCAGGTCGGAGAGGGCACCGGCTCGGTTTTGTCGCGCGCCCTTGACGTTTGAAGTGTAAATTGACTTGGTCAAACCTAGAGGAGGAAGACCACCATGAAGAAGCACGCGCTTCTCAAGGCTGGTGCGGCAACTGCCGTCATCGCCCTGACTGTCGCCGCTCCTGCCTACGCGCAGGATGCCGACGTTACCACCGATAGCACCGCAGAGGCTGAAGAGCAGGGTCAGGCGATTGTCGTCACCGGCACCCGTCTGCGTTCGCCGAACCTGGAATCGGCCAGCCCCGTCACCGTCGTGACCGCCGAGGAATTCGCCCTCACCGGTACGACCCGCGTGGAAGATCTCATCAACTCGCTGCCGCAGGTGTTCGCTGCGCAGGGCGGTAACATCGCCAACGGCGCAAGCGGTATCGCCACCCTCGACCTTCGCGGTCTCGGGCCAGAGCGTACGCTGGTCCTGATCAACGGCCGCCGCATGGCGCCGGGCACGCCGACCACTTCGGCTGCCGACATCAACTTCATCCCCGCTGCTCTGATCGAGCGCGTCGATGTGCTGACCGGCGGTGCTTCGTCGGTGTACGGTGCGGACGCGGTCGCGGGCGTTGTGAACTTTGTCCTCGATACCGACTTCGAAGGTTTCAAGGTCAACCTCAACTACGGCGTCTACAACCACAACAACCGTTCCTCGAACGACATTCGCGGTGCGAATGACGCGCGTGGCTTCGGCTACCCGACCGGCATGGTCACCGATGGCGGCACCTTCGATGGTACCGTTGCCTTCGGCAGCAGCTTCGACGATGGCCGCGGCCGCGTCACCGCCTATGCCGGCTACCGCAAGATCGATCCGGTGCTTCAGGCTCGCCGCGATTACTCGGCTTGCTCGCTCTCGGCGAACACCGCTGCCCAAACGACCACTCTTGGTCGCGAATACAGCTGCGGCGGCTCGGCCACCTCGGCCACTGGCACCGTGTTCTTCAACTCCGGCACCGGCGCTGACTTCACTTCGAGCACCGCGCAGTTCGGCCCGAACCGCACGCTGCTCCCCGGCTTCACGCCGTACAACTTCGGTCCGCTGAACTACTTCCAGCGTCCCGACGAACGCTACACCGCCGGTGTGTTCGCCGATTACGAAATCTCGAGCGCGATCAAGCCGTACATGGAGTTCATGTTCATGGACGACCGTACGGTCGCCCAGATCGCTCCGTCGGGTAACTTCGGTAACACCCTGTCGATCAACTGCGACAACCCGTTGCTTTCGGCCGGTCAGCGCGCCAGCTTCTGCAACGCCGGCAACCTGCTCGTCAGCCCGCTGCCGGGTGATGCCTTCACCGTGACCGGTAACGTCGCAACCGAAAACGCTGCTCGTGTCGCTCGCGGCCTGGGCGAGCCGCTTCTGCCGACCACGCCGTTCAACTTCATCGATCCGCTGACCGGCACCACCTACAACCGTGCGTTCGCGCAGATCCTTCGTCGTAACGTCGAAGGTGGCGGTCGTCAGGACGATCTGCAGCACGTCAGCTATCGCGCCGTCATCGGTGTGAAGGGTGATCTGTCGCCGGCTTGGTCGTATGATGCGTTCTACCAGTATGGCCGTAACAACTACGCCCAGACCTATCTGAACGACTTCTCGGTCACCCGTCTCGGCCGCGCTCTCGATGTCGTGAACGGCCCCGGCGGTACCCCCGTCTGCCGTTCGACGCTCGACGGTTCGGATCCGAACTGCGTGCCCTGGGACATCTTCTCGCCGGGCACTGTTACCCCGTCGCAGGCTTCGGTCCAGTACCTCGCAACTCCGGGCTTCTCGCGCGGCGTCGTGAGCCAGCAGGTCGCCAACGCGTTCCTGTCGGGCTCGCTGGGTGAATACGGCCTCAAGACTCCCTGGGCCGACCAGGGCGTTGATGTCGTGTTCGGTGCGGAATACCGTAAGGAAAGCCTCCAGTTCAGCTCGGACTCGGCCTTCAGCACGGGCGACCTTGCTGGTCAGGGCGCGGCGACTCTTCCGGTCAGCGGCAGCTTCGACGTGAAGGAATTCTTCACCGAAGTCCGTATCCCGATCGCGCAGGACAGCTGGGTGTATGACTTCACCATCACCGGCGGTTACCGTTATTCGGATTACAGCACCGGCGTGAACACCGACACCTACAAGATCGAAGGTGAGTTCGCTCCGACCCGCGACATCCGCATCCGCGGTGGTTACAACCGTGCGGTGCGTGCGCCGACGGTGCAGGATCTGTTCGCTCCGAACCTCGTCGCGCTTGACGGCTCGTCGGACCCCTGTGCTGGCTTCGTCATCACTGCCGCGAACACCGGCTGTCTGGCCCAAGGCCTGACTGTTGGTCAGTTCGTCGCTCCGAACCCGGCCGACCAGTACAACGGCTTCGTCGGTGGTAACATCAGCCTCAACCCTGAAGTTGCCGACACCTACACTGCCGGTGTGGTGCTGACCCCGACCTTCCTGCCTGGCTTCACCGCCAGCGTCGATTACTTCAACATCGACATTTCGCAGGCGATCGGCGGCATCGGTTCGGACACCATCCTGGCGGCTTGTACGTCGACGGCTGATCCGTTCTTCTGCGGCCTCATCAACCGCGATCCCTCGGGCTCGCTGTGGCGCTCGGCGGCTGGTTTCACGACCAACGTCACGCAGAACATCGGTGGCTTCTCGACTTCGGGTATCGACGCTCAGGTCAACTACAGCACCGAAATCGGCGATCTCGGCACGCTGACCTTCAACTTCCTCGGCACCTACCTCGATGAGCTGGTGACCGATACGGGGGTCAGCATTCCGGGTCTCGACCAGACCTTCGATTGCGTCGGTCTGTACGGCAACGTTTGCGGTCAGCCGAGCCCCGAGTGGCGCCACCAAGCCCGTCTCGGCTTCAACTTCCGCGGCGGCTTCGGTGCCTCGGTCCGTTGGCGTTACTTCGACGGCGTCACGCTGGACGCTGTCGATCCGAACACCAACCTCAACAACCCGAGCGGCACTGGTCCGGCTCCGGGTGGGGTTGCGCGTCCGGGTGCTGCCGGCTTCGACGCCGTCAACTACTTCGACCTGACCTTCACCTTCGCTGCAGGGGACAACTTCAACTTCGTCCTCGGCGCGAACAACGTGCTCGACAAGGCACCGCCGACGACCGGCTCGCAGGCTTGCCCGGCGGGTTCGTGCAACGGCAACGTCTACGCGCAGCAGTATGATGCGCTTGGTCGTTACCTGTTCGCGGGCGTGACGCTTGATTTCTAAGCGTCCGAACCAGTAGACACGAGATGGCGGGCCGAAAGGCCCGCCATTTTCGTTTCAGGGAACCCGTCAGCTTGCAGCACGCCGAAGCCCTCGCCCGGATTGCGCAATTCCCGCTGGCCGACCCTGCTGCCGCGCTGGGTGCGGGCCTTGCCCTCATCAACGCCGATTTTCCCGAATTGCTGCTGCCCCACGCGCGCCGACTCGCTGCGCGCCACTCGGACAATGCGCAGGCCCAGCAATTGCTCGGCCTCACCGCCCGCGCCTGCGGAGAGAGCCTCACCGCCTACGAAGCCTTCCGCACCGCAGCCACCCTCGCCCCCCGGGATGGCCTAATCGCCCATTCCCACGCGCGCACCGCGCTTGAAGCCGGCCTGCCCGCCGCAGACCTCTTCGCCGCTGCCGCCCCGCTCGCACCGCGGGACGGGGGGATCCTGCTGGGCCAGGCCGCTGCCCTGCTGGCCGAGGGCCGCGCAGAGGAGGGCATCGCACTCCTGACCGGCATCCTGTCCGCCAACGCGCTGTGGCTCGATGGTCATCGCAGCCTTGCCAGTTTGCGCGGACAGATGGGCGACGACCCACTCGCCAGCGTTGGTGCGGCGCTAGCTCAGCATCCGCGCGCGCCCGAACTGCATCACCTCGCAATCTCGATCGCCCTGCAAGCCCGCGATCTTCCGCGGGCGGCCGCCGCGGCATCGCAGGCGCAGACCGTGCTGGGGTCGCAACGCTGGCTCAGCCTGATCACCGGACATATCGCTTCGGAAAGCGGCGAGTTGGACGCGGCAGATCCGCATTTCGCCGCCGCCGGGCCGCCCGCTGACCCAAACGAGGCGTGGATGTATGCCCGCCACCTGATCCGTCGCAACCAGCCCGGACCCGCCGCCGCTTTGCTCGAACCCCGCGTCGGCCAACCCGGAGCCTTGGCGCTGTGGCCCTATCTGTCGCTGGCGTGGCGGATGACCGGCGATCCCCGCGCGCAGTGGCTTGAGGGCGATCCGCGCCTCGTCGGGGTCTATGATATCGGCCTTGCGCCTGAAGAACTCGCCGCTCTGGCCGCGCATCTGCGCGGGTTGCATCAGGCCAAGGCCGCCCCGCTCGATCAGTCGGTGCGCGGCGGAACGCAGACCGACGGCAACCTGCTGCTGCGCATTGAGCCGCCGATCCGAAATCTCAAGGCGCGGCTGCTCGCTATCGTTGCGCGGCATATCGCGCAGCTTCCGCCGCCCGAAGCCGGGCACCCTACCCTGCCCGCCGATCGCGCTCCGGTGCGGATTGCCGGATCGTGGTCGGTCAGACTGGAGAATGCCGGGTTTCACACCGATCACGTCCACCCGCAGGGCTGGTTCAGTTCGGCCCTGTACCTCGCACTGCCCGAAACGCTTGGAGCGGGTAAGTCGGGGGGGACGGATGATCACGCGGGCTGGCTCTCGCTCGGCGAGGCGCGTGACCTTGTGCCCGGCCTCGCGCCGCTCCAAGTCATTGAACCCAAACCGGGGCGTCTGGTGCTGTTCCCATCCACCATGTGGCATGGTACGCGCCCCTTCCCCCATGGCGAGCGACTGACGGTCGCCTTCGATATTGCCCGTCCCCGACAGGCCCATGCTCTACAGGATTGACGCGACATGTCTCAGGCCACCCCCACCGCGGCGCTCCCCCCGGCTCTGACCGAGGCGATCCGCCTGCGCCAAGCGGGTGATGCCGCTGGCGCGCTGGCGCTGGCCGAGCGCCATGCTGCGGCAACCGAAGCGGGTGCGCCCTTCCTCGCGATTGCTGGCCTCGCCGCGCTCGAACTGGGCGATGCGCGGCGCGCGGTGACGCATCTCGAAACGCTCGCCCGGTTGCGGCCCGATGATATCGAGATCCGCGGCGATCTGGCGCGCGCACTGCTGGCGGCGGGCCGTGAGGACGAAGCGCTGATGCTGGCGCAGGGTTCAGACCTGCCCGCCCTCGCCCGGATCGAAGCCTGGGTGCGTCAGCAACGCGGTGAGATGGCGCTGGCCGTGCAGGCCTATGGCCGCGTGCTTCAGGGTGAACCGGCAGATGCGGCCAGCTGGAACAATCTCGGCAATATCCACGCCGCCGCTGGCCATTTCGATCAGGCGATCAACGCCTTCGAACACGCGATCACCTATCAGCCGGATGAGGTGGGGATGTATCTCAACCTCGCTGATGTGCTGCGTCAGGCCGACTTAGGCGAACCGCGCCTCAAGGTGGCGCGCGATGCGGTCGAGGTGGCGCCGGAGAGTCGTGCCGCACAGACCGAGCTTGGCATGGCGCTGGCGCATAATGAACTGCTCGACGAAGCCATCACCGTGCTGGAAGCGGCGGTGCAGCGCTGGCCCGAGTTTGGCGAGGCGCAGCTGGAACTCGGCCGACTTTACGAAGCGACCAACCGCACTGAGGCGCTGGGAGCGTTTCTCGCCAGCCTCGACCCAACAGCCTGTCCGCCCGAGGTTGCGTTCTTGCACGCATGGCTCGCCCAGCGTGAGGGGCGGTTCGAGGATGCGGCAAGCCACGCAGAGGCGATCCCTGCCACGATCCATCCGATGCGGCGCGCAGCGCTGATCGGCAATATCGCCGAGCGGCTCGGCGATGCCCCCCGCGCCTTCGCGGCCTTTGAAGCCATGAACGCCGCCGCCATCGCCGAAGCGCCGCCCCGCCACGGGCCGACATACCGGGAAAGTGTCGAGGCTGATCTGGTTCGCTGGAGCCCCGATTGGGCCGCCCGCTGGGCTCCGCCGCTTGCGAGTGATCCGGCGCGGCGCGATCCGGTGTTCTTGGTTGGCTTTCCGCGTTCAGGCACGACGCTGCTCGACACGATGCTGATGGGCCTGCCCGAATTGCACGTGCTGGAGGAACGCCCGATGATGGCGGAAATCCTGCGGATGCTGGGAGATTTCGATCTCGCCGCGCTCAACCCCCAGCAATGCGGGCAGCTCCGCGAGGCCTATTTCGCCAGCGCTGTGGGCCACGGATGGGACGGCCAGCGCTGGCTGGTCGACAAGCACCCGCTCAACATGGCGCGCGCGGTGCAGATCCACCGGATGTTCCCGAACGCCCGCTTCATCCTCGCCGAACGTCACCCGGCCGACGTGGTGTTGAGCTGCTTCATGGCCAATTTCACGCTCAATTTCGCGATGCGCAGCTTCACCGAGCTTGAGGAAGCCGCGCTGACCTATGACGCGGTGTTCCGCGCTTGGCACCGGGCGAACGATCTGTTCCCGATCAACGCCCACGCGGTGCGTTACGAGCGGCTGGTCGAAGATTCGCGCGGCGAGTTGCAGCCATTGGTGTCGTGGCTTGGGCTCGACTGGAATGACCGCCTGCTTGCCCATGAGGAAACCGCGAAAGAACGTGGCCGGGTGAAGACCGCCAGCTACGCCCAGATCGGCGAGAAGCTCTACACCCGCGCGAGTGGGCGCTGGCTGCGCTATGCTGATCAACTCGCGCCTGTGATGCCAATCCTTGCGCCGTGGGCGGAACGGATGGGCTACGAGGTCTGACGGTTTGCCTTGAACCGCTTGCAGGGGTAATCAGGGCCGCAAATGACAGGGCTTGAACGGCCCTTGATGGGAGAGACCACCATGACCCTTATCCGTGCTGCCGCCGTTGCCTGCACGGCGTTTGCGATTGCCGCAGGTGCCGCCGCGCCGCTCGCCGCTGAAGACAAGGTCGCCCCGGACGAGAGCAGCTATGTCACCGCGCTGCGCGAGTGCCAGTCCAAGACCGACCCGGCCCAGCGCCTCGCCTGCTATGACACCGCAGTGTCAGCCATGGTTGCCGCCAGCAGCGACGGTGAAGTCCGGGTCGTCGACCGCGAAGATGTGCGCGAGGCGCGGCGCAAGCTGTTTGGCTTCACCCTCCCCGATCTCGGCATCTTTGGCGGCAAGAGCGACAAGGAAGACCCGGAGCAGGCCGAGGAATTCGCCACACTCAGCACCACCATTGCAGCGGTTCGCAGTGTCAACGGTCGCTACGTTATCACCACGGCCGAAGGCGCGGAATGGCAGCTCGACGAGATGCCGTCAGGCCTGATGCGGCCCAAGGTCGGCAGGTCGCTGGAGATCAAAAGCGGCGCCTTCAGCGCCTATTTCCTGCGGATCGATGGCCAGAAGGGCGTCAAGGGACGGCGCGTGCGGTGAGCCGGACGTGACGATGTAGTCAGGAAAACATGAAGACCCTTTTCGAACTCAATCCGGCGCTCGACTTACCAGCCTATGCCGCCCGCTTCGCAGCGACCGGACGGGTTCAGCTGCGCGATGTGCTGACGCCCGATAGCGCCAGCGAACTCCAGATGGTGCTGGCGCGGGGTACGGATTGGGGCATTGCGATCGGCGCTGGGACCGAAAAGCCCACCAGCATCCGCGCCGCCCGCAGCCGCACACCCGAGGGCCAGCAGGCGCTCCGGCACGCCATGCAAAATGCCGAACAGCATTCGGCCCGCGGCGAATACGGCTTCCGCTTTGCGCATTACCCGATCCTGGAGGCGATCCGCGAAGGCTGGGATCCGGGCGGCGCGCACGAGATCCTGCTCGAACACCTCAACACCCCCGACTTCCTCGATCTGGTTCGCAAGGTCACCGGCGTTGAAGGCCTCGTCAAGGCTGATGGTCAGGCGACCCTGTTCGCGCCGGGCCACTATCTTGGCCGCCACACCGACAGTCATGTCGCCGAGGGTTGGGAAGTCGCCTACGTGCTGAACCTTGCGCGTGACGATTGGCATCCGGACTGGGGCGGCTACCTGCTGTTCCTGAATGACGAGGGCGACGTGATCGAGGGTTTCCGTCCCCGCTTCAACGCGCTCAACCTGTTCCGCGTGCCGCAATCACATCTGGTCAGCTACGTCCCGCCATTCGCGCCAATCGGACGAATGGCAGTGACGGGGTGGCTGCGCAGCCTGTGACCTTGAGAGGCGCACGATGACGGGAAGCGCGCAAAGCGTGGCACTGGCAGCGAGCCAGCTCGCCGCGCAGGGCCGCGATGCCGAGGCGGAGGCCCTTTACGCGCGCGGGTTGGCAGACTTTCCTGACGATGCACGGCTCGCCAACAGTGCGGGCAATTTTCATTTCAAAGCGGGCCGGCTGGATCGCGCTTTGGCGCTGTTCGAACGGGCGCTTTCGCTCGCGCCCGATCTGGTTGAGGCGGGGATCAACGCGGCCATCACGCTCGGCCGCATGGAACAGCCCGCACGCGCCGCCGCCCTGCTCGCTCCATTCGAAGCGGTAGCGGCGCATAATCCGGGCTATTGGCGGGTGCGTGCCGATAGCGAGCGGCAAGCCATGCGTTACCGTGAGGCCGAAGCCAGCATGGCGCGCGCGGTGGCGCTCGATCCGAGCGGATCCAAGACCGCACGCAGTCGCGCCCGGCTTGCGCTCGAACGCAGCGACCCTCGTGCGATCGCCCTGCTAGAGACGGCCTTGACCCTCAACCGCGGCGATCCCAACCTGCTGTTCGATTACGCACAGGCACTCGCAGTTGCCGGCAGGCTGGACGAAGCGTTGGAGTGCACGACGACGCTCATCACGCATGTGCCCGGCTGGACCGCAGCGCTCAAGCTGCATGCCGAGCTGCGCTGGGCGGCAGGAGAGCAAGCGAACTTTGCCGATCACTTCGCCCAAATCGCGGCGCAGCAGGGCGCGGGACCGGAAGTGTGGCTGGCATGGTCCGAGACGCTTGAGGGGGTCGACCGGCCAGCGGAGAGCGCCGCCATCCTTGCTCGCGCGCGCGCCACCTGGCCCGATAACGCCGCGCTTGCGATGGCTCAGGCGGTGGCGCTCGGCGAAGCGGGGGCGGCGGACGAGGCGCAGGGCGTGCTCGATCTTTTTGCAGGGATGGCGACGGCAGAATGGGCGACCGCGCGTGGGCGCAACTGGCTGCGACTTGGCGAGATTGCGCGGGCGGAGGCTGAACTGGCCACGGTGCGCGCCGCCAAGCCCGGCGATGTTGTCGCGTGGGCGCTCACAGACCTGTGCTGGCGGCTGAGCGGTGACGCGCGGCACGAATGGCTCCACGGCCAGCCAGGGCTGGTACGGCAATTGCCGCTATCGCTGGACGAAGGCGAGCGCGAAGAATTGACCGCGCTCCTGACCCAGCTGCACCGCCATTCGTCCATGCCGATCGGGCAGTCGGTCAAGCGCGGCAGTCAGACCAAGGGGGCGCTGTTCGCTCGCGCCGAACCTGAGCTCGCACGGCTCGAAGCGGCACTTCATGGGGCGATGGCCGAATATCGCGCCGGTTTGCCGCCCGCCGATCCGCGTCACCCCCTGCTTGCGCACAGGGACGATCCGTGGACGATTGTCGGCAGCTGGTCGATCCTGCTCAACGGTCAAGGTCACCACGCGGCCCATATCCACCCACGGGGGCTCTTGTCCTCGGCGAGTTACTGGCTGGTACCGGACGAAGTGAACGCCGACGGCCAGCCCGGCTGGCTTGAACTCGGCAATCCGCCGCCCGGCCTCGCCGAGGGTCTGTTCAGCCTGCACACGGTCCGCCCGCAGCCCGGTACGCTCGTGCTGTTTCCCAGCACGCTCTACCACGGCACCCGCCCGATCACCCAAGGCACCCGCATGACCGTGGCATTCGACGTCAGCGCCACGAACTGACGCCTCCTCCCCCCCGGAGAGTAAAAGAAAAGGGCGGCGGATCGTGTGATCCGCCGCCCTCTCTTATGTGTCGGTTCTGACCGGGATCAGAAGCGGAAGTTCACACCCACGAAGAAGTCGCGGCCGAGAACATCGAAGAAGCTCGGCAGGGTGTTGCTCTGTTCGGCCTGCGCACCCAGAACCGGGGGAGCCTTGTCGAACAGGTTGTTGACGCCCGCGTTCATCGTCATGCGCTCGTCGATATCGAAGCTGAGCGCGAGATCGATGTAGTTCCACGCACCGATCGTCGGACGGGGCAGAGTCGTCGGAGCGACCCGGTCATTGCCAACGAAGGTGTTGTTGATGCGGAAGTCCTGCGTCGCACCCTCATGACGCCAGCGCACCGAGAACAGAGCCGGGCCCTGCGTGTAGGTGACGCGCACGTTGTGGCGGTACTCGGGCAGACCGAAGGTACCTTCGACGATGTTCTCGCGCTCCGGCAGCAGGGCCACCGGGGTGTTGCGATACTTGTCGAGGTAGGTGCCGAGGTAGAACAGACCCAGTTCGCCGTTGAACAGCGGAAGGCTGTAATCCACCTGCACGTCGATGCCCGAAGTTTCGAGCTTGCCGACGTTGTCCTGAACCAACGCCGGGTTCTGGCCGCCAGATGTCAGACCCAATGCGCCGGTGCCGGTGTTACGCTTGCCGACGAAGGCCGAGCAGGTCGGATCCTGAAGGTTCTGCACCGTGTTGAAGCACAGCGACAGCGCGGTATTCAGGCCGCCCAGACGGGTGTTGATCGTGTCTTCAACGGTGATGTTGAAGTAGTCGACCGTGATGTTCAGACGCGGCACGAAGGCGGGCTGAATGACGACGCCGAGGGTGTAGGTGTCCGAGGTTTCCTCGCCCACATCGGGGTTGCCGCCGAAGTCGGCCTGGATCTGCGCTGCCGGTTGCACCCCGCGGGTGAACACCGCTGCCGCCGGCACGCCCGAGGCGATGCAGAAGGCACGAAGCGCGTCGGTCCGCTCTGCGCTCGGACCACGATCCGAGCACGGATCGGTTGCCGCCGGGAAGCCGGTCGACGCACCGCCGAACAGATCCTGCACGTTCGGAGCGCGGACTGCGCGCGAATACTGGCCGCGGAAGCGGATACCTTCAATCGGGGCGAAGTCGCCGCCGAGGTTGTAGGTCCAGTTGCCGCCGACGCGATCGAGCGAGTAGTCCGAATAACGGAACGCACCGTTCACTTCGAGCGAGTGGATGAGACCATCTTCCACGATCGGCACACGAAGTTCGCCGAACACTTCCTTGACATCATAACCGCCGCTGGTCGGCAGGCCGGCGTTGAAGCCGAGCACGTCGCCCGATGACAGGAAGGTGTCAGGGATGAAGTTCGAGCTCATCTTGCGGTATTCAGTACCGAGCGCGAAGCCGATGTCATCCGCACCAAAACCGAGGTTGAACAGCGTGCCGTTGACCGAAGCCACGGCGTTGGTCAGTGCGGATTCGGTGATGTTGGTGGCATTGATCGACAGGTACTGCAGCGCCGCCGGGTCGGCCAAGCCGTTCCCGAAGATGTTGAGCGGCACACACCCTGCGGCACGCGCAGCTGCATCGCGGCAACGAAGGTCGGTCGTGCTTCCGGGCGCGAATTCGACAGTCAATGCATTGATGAAGCGGCTACGGGCAATGTTGCCGGCCTGGATGTTGGTGTTGGTCGTGCGCGAGTACGAATAGAACGCGTCGAAGTTGATGTTGTCGGTGATACCGCCGCGGACACCGCCAAGCACGCGGAACGCTTCGCGAGCGAACGACGAGTTACGGCTGCCGATGTCATTGAAGCGGAAGTTGACCGAAGTGGTACGGTAGTCCGGGCCGGTCGCAGTCGCCACCGGGTTCTGCAGCAGCAGCGCACGGGTCTGGTCGTTGAAGAACGGGCTGTTGACGAACAGCGGCGCCGAAACACCCGCCGGGGTCGGCGCGAGTTCGGTGTTCACATCGTTGCGAACGAACGACAGTTCCGAATAGGCTTCGATGTTGTCGGTGAACTCGTAATGACCATAGGCACCGAGCAGATAACGCTCTTGCGGAAGCACAATATAGTTATCGGGCGCAAAGTTATAGAGATCGCCCGGATCCTGGAACAGACGCGAACCACCGCCGGTGGGGTTGAAGATGTAGGTCGATTGCGCGCCCGTCGGACCAGCGTTGAAGGTGCCGGTCGGCGTGGTCGGCGAACCCTGCGGCACGAAGCCGAGTGCACCACCACGTGCAATACAGGTGCCCACGGCAATGCCGCTCGGGAACGGCGTACCGATGTCACCGCGGCCCGTGCTGCCGGGCACGATGCAACCATCACCCGATGCGCGTTCAGAGAATTCGCGCTGGTCGGCAAACAGCGGGTCACGACGCGTGTAGTTGGCATACATCGTCACCGCACCGCGGCCGTCGTCAAACGCCGAACCGATAGCAGCGTTGAACTGGTAACGCGCAGCATCGCCGCGACCGGTCAGCGAGTAGCTGCCGCCCAGTTCGAGACCTTCGATGTCGCGCAGGTTGAAGTTGACGACGCCGGCAACCGCGTCCGAACCGTAAACGGCCGACGCACCGCCGGTCACGACGTCAACGCCGCCCAGCAGGAACTGCGGAATCGTGTTCAAGTCGACGATCTGGTTGGTATCGTAGAACATCCAGCGGCGGCCATTGACCAGCACCAGGGTGCGGGTGGCGCCAAGGTTACGCAGGTTGAGCGTGACCGCGCCGTTGCCGGGGTTGTTCGAGAAGCCGGTCAGGCCGGGAAGAACCTGGGGCAGCGTGTTGAGCACCTGCTCAACGTTGACCGCGCCGGTCAGACGGAATTCTTCGGCCGAGACCACGGTAACCGGGCTGGTCGACTGGAGGTCGGTGCGCTGAATGCGCGAACCGGTGACGACAATGGCGGTGGATTCGGTTGTTTCTTCAGCCGCGCTCGAAACAGTCTCAGTTTGAGCGTAGGCCGGTGCTGCGAACACGGCGCCAGCCATGATCGTCCCGGCGAGCAGTGATGCCTTGTGGAAGCGTTGCATTTTGCAGGTCCCCTATTTGCACGCGGACGAGGTGCCCGCGTGTTAGTGAATGGCGCTTAAGACAATCGCGTTCCTGCCTGCAATTGGCCGGATGCCAGCCAGCCACAGTTGCTTGCAGACTGTGGCAGATCGGCTACAGTCTCGTTACGTTACTGTGGATGTTCAGTGTATCGTACCTGCAATAGTTTGCAGATTGGCCATGTCATTGCTGTGCCTTGGACTTCACAAGGTCGCTAAGGAGATTCGCGCATGATCGGCAAGTCAGAGAAACGTCCGCGTGCGAACCGCCGCCTTGTGCGCGGCGGCGCAGCCCTCGCCCTTGTCTTGGCGGGCGGCGTGGCTGTGGTCGCTCAGGTTCCCGGTGTACAAGGGGCCGCTAGCTTGCTCGACGGCCTACGCGGCTGCCGCAGCATCGCAGGCGTCCCCGAGCGGGCGGTCTGTTATGACGACAAGGTTGGCGCGCTGCTCGGCGCGGTGGAAGCGGGCGAAGTCCGGCTTGTTGATCGGGAGGAAGTGCGCAAGACACGGCGCCAACTGTTTGGCATCACCTTGCCCGAGATCGACATGTTGAAGGCCGATCCCAATGACGAGGCCGAGCCTTCAGACCTGTTCGAGACGACGATCGCCAGCGGTCGCCAGACTGGCCCCCGCACTTGGCGCTTCACTACTGCCGAGGGCGCAATGTGGGAAATCAACAGCCCGCCCCGCAAGATCGCCCCGATCATGCCGGGCGACAAAGTGGTCTTCAAGCAGGCCTCGCTCGGATATTACTTCATCCGCATAAACGGACAAATCGGGGTCAAGGGCCGGCGCGTCATGTGATGACGGGTATCCGTCCGGCGCCCTCGACAAAGTAAAGGGCCCGGACATTGCTGCCCGGGCCCCAGTGTTTTGACGTCCGCGCTTCCCTTACAGACCGCCCGGACCGCAATCGTTGGCAAGGTAATCCAGCATCTTGGTATAAAGCTGCTGCTGGTGGGGAAACATCAGCGTGTAGCCGAAGTGGTCCGCGCCCTCCATCGTGATGAATTCACCCTTCTTTCCAGCCTCGGTAAAGGCCTTCTGATAGTCTTTCATGTGGTAATACATCACGCGGCGGTCGGCGTCGCCATGGACCATCAACAGCGGGATATTGACCTTGCCCACTTCCTTGATGGGATTAACCGTCGTGCCGCCGCGATGGCGGTTCCAGTCGTCGATCGCCTTCAGATCAGGGAAACGGCGGCCGAGGTATTGCTTCTCGGCATCGGCAACTGCGGCCACAGCGATCGAGCATTGGTAAAGCTGCTCGTCCCGGCTGGTCGCAACGAGTGCAGCATAGCCACCATAAGACCAACCAAAAAACGCCACCCGGTTCGGATCGGCCAGACCCTGTTCGATGAGGTATTTCACCCCGTCATCCTTGTCGTCCTGCATTGCGAGGCCATGCTGCATGTAGCCGGCATCGAAGTGCTTCTGGCCCCACCCGGTCGAAATACGAATTTCCGGGTGAAAAACCATGTAGCCCTGCGTCGCAAGCATCTGGCCCATCTCGTCATAGCTCACCATGCCATTAACAGCCGGACCGCCATTGTGTTGGACGATCAGCGGGAACGGCGGATTGCCCTTGGGAATGGTGACGTAGCCCGGAATGGTCAAGCCATCGCGCGAGGGATAGCGGATGTACTTTACATCGGCGAGCTGCTCCGGATTTACCAGCGGGTTACGGCTGCCGAGCTTGGCAAGCTTGCCATCCTTGACTAGCCAAAAAGAACCCGGATCATGCGGCCCTTCATTGGCGACGATCATCGACTTTCCGTCCAGTGAACGGCTCGCAATGTCGATGTTGTGGGCGTAAGGGATCTGCTGCTGGAGCGCTTCGTAAAGCGCCTTTTCCTCGTCGTCGAACCAGAATCGCTCCATCTTGGCACCGGGATAACGCGCGGCGACAAGCTTGTCGTTGCCGGGGATCGAGTGGGTCTGGACCCCCATCACGTCGGCATCTTCGGCCTGAAACAGCTTCTTGCCGGTCTTGCCGGTGGTGAAGTCGAACTCGTAAAGTCCGGCCTTGTCCTCACCATTCGGATTGTCAATCAAGTAACCGATATTGGGGTTTTCAGGGTCAAAGCCCGCAATCCCATGGAACCCTGCAAAGACGCGGTAAAGGTTTTTGGGATCATTGAGATCCAGCTCCTGAAGCTTGGTCCAGTCGCCATCACCTGGCTTGCGGTAGTAGGAAATCAGCTTGCCTGCAGCGGTATCCTGAACCTGAGTGAAACGAGGGTTGCCTTGGTTATCCCAGGTATCGACGCTGCGGATCTTTCCGCCGGCCCGCAGCACTAGCTGCTTCGCGCCGGTCTTGAGATTGAACTTGTAATATGAGCGCGGACGGATCGCTGCCAGCGGATCAACCCCGGTCGGATCAGGCAGCGCGCTGTCGGTACTGATCAGCACGTGATCGGGCTCGTTGGGCAGGGTGTTGACGATGCCGAAGTTCCCTTCAACGCGGTTGAACTGGTTCTCCGACAGGTTGTACGAATAGGCGAGAAAATCGCGGACATCCTGTTCCGGCCCCTTCACCGTCTTGCGCTTCACCTGCCATGCCGACCCGAAAATGTAATCATTGCCGATCCACCGCGCGGTTATGATCTCCATCGGATCGGCATTGAGGCGGCGCAGCGGCTTGGACAGATCGTCAGTCCGGTAGATCTCGAGGATGTAGTCGCCTTCCTTGCTTTCGACCTTATGGACCAGCAGGTGCTTGCCGTCCGGCGAAATCTGCACGGAGTTGACGACATCGCGCAGCGCCCAGACATCGATCGGTATCGCGCCTTGCGCCTGCGTGGGGGCAGGCATGGCGGTGACAAGACCAAGAGCGGAAACGCCGATCAGGGCGGCGGCAAGCGAGGCTTTGACGAGTTTCATAATCAGTTCTTTCTCGGGGACAGATTGTTGAACCGAACAGGTGAGGCAAACTTTCGGACGCCAAGGGACAACGCCGGATGAACGCCTGCCATTAAACGAAAAATGCGACCTCTCGACAAGTGCCGAGAGGCCGCATTTTCGTCATCATTCAAGTCATTCGTCGATCAGAAGCGATACAGCAACTGGGCGAAGAACTCACGACCATCAAGGTTGTAACCGTTACCGATCGCGGCGTTGGCAATTGCCAGCACTTCGCTGCCGTCCACCAGCGGCGGATTGCGGTCGAACAGGTTGGTCACACCGGCGATGATACGCAGATCGCCATTGTCCCAACGCACCGACGCGGCGTGCTCGAAGTATTCACCCGTGAAGCCAACGTCACGGCACAGGATGCCGTCACCCGGAACCACGTTGTTCGGTGTAGTCCCAGTGCGCGACCCACCGCCGAGGCAGGTGTCACCGAAGAAGCCCGTGGTGGGTGTGTTGTTCTCACCAAAGCTGAAGGCATCCGAGAACGGATCCACGCCAACAGGGTCCTGCGCCACTGAACCGATATAGCGGGTTTGCCAGGTGAAGGTGAAGTCATCCAAGCCGATGTTGAAGGTCGCACGGCCGATCCAGCTCGGGAAGCCGAATTCACCGGCGAAGTCTTCGGTGTCGATATCGCCATTGTCGTTGGTGAACGTGCTTGAACGTTCGATCAGGTGGTTGGCAGTCAGGTTGAGCGACAGGTCGATCTCCTGCTCGCCGATGGTCACCGGATAGCCGAAGTTCGCGTTCAAATCGATCCCGCGCACCGACTCCTGATCGAGATTGAGGAAGCCAGAAAACACGTCAGAAACGAGACGCCGTTCAACCGTGGACGAGCTGATCCGGTCGCAGAACGGGCTGCGAGTGGCGTCGTCACGGGTGTAGCAGTCATTGATGATGAACTGTGCGCTCGGCTCGATGATCGACTGCTTCAACTTGATATCGTAATAGTTGAAGTTGAACGAGAATTCGAACCCACTCGCCCAGTCTTCTTCGAACGCGAAACCGGTCGTGATCGAGCGCGAAGTTTCCGGGTCAATTTCAAGCGAACCACCCGAGGTGACTTCGACGCCCGAATTGGACTGTGTGTTCAAGCCTTGCGAATCGATACCTACGCGGGTCGGATCACGGCCTTCGCGGCGGCAGTTTGCCAACACCTGAGGCTCGCGGGTTTCGTTCCCCGCGACATAGCCCAGCGCCGGGTCGAATGCAGCTGCAGGAACCGCGCAGGGATCGAACAGCGTCAAGAAGCCCGACTGTGCGAGGAGGAAGTTTTCACGCAGGTTCGGTGCACGGAACGACGTGCCGTAGTTGAACTTGATCAACAGCGGCGACACCGGACGCCAGCCTGCGCCCACAGAGAAGGTGCCGTTGGTGCCATAAAACTCTTCGTCGGTGAGACGACCGGCCGCTTTGACCGTCAGTTCTTCGACCAGAGTTTCGCCAGCCATCAGCGGCGCTTCGATTTCGCCGTAGAGTTCGCGGATCCACTTCGAACCAGCCGCACCGCTATCGGCGAAGAAGGCGAAGTACAGACCGTTGGCCGCTGCGACATTCGGATCCGACTGGATCTTGTCCTCGCGCCATTCGCCGCCAAGCACCACGCCGACCGGGCCCGCAGGCAGCTCGAACAGGTCGCCAGTCACGTAGGCCGAGAGCATGGTCTGTTCATAGGTCGTGTCGAAGCGACGCTGATCGAACAGGTAATTCCGCTCGGCCTCCGTGGCAAAATCACCGACGAAGGTGTTGAGCAGGCTGGGAGCGAACAGGTTCACGGGGACACAGCCCTCGGTGAGGTCGGCAGCGGCTTGGCCGGGGTTGGCCAGACCAGCCGTGTTACAGACGCCGATCCACTGCGGATCGCCGAAGGCACCGAAGATGGAGATTGCGTCGTTGTAGTCGTCGGCAACGCCGTCGCCATTATTGTCGCTAATGCCGTCGCCGTCATAGTCAGCGGTGGGGTCAAGACCGAGCGCGAGCGCGAGGCGGTCTTCGCGAATACCATTGCGGGTCGATACGCCGACCGAACGCGAATAGGTGCCCGCGACTTCAAAGCTCCAGGTCGAACCGATGAAGGGCAGGTCACCGCGCACACCGATCACACCGCGATATTGCTCCTGCGTGACTTCGTTATTGTTGCGGTCGCCACGGATCGCAATGATCGGCGAGACGGGCAGCGAGAAGCCAGTCGAAAGCGGGCGCGCCGTGCCCGGAGGGCCCGAGAACACCGCTGGATTGAGACGACGCTGGAAGGCATTGTCCGCCGCGCGGCAGTCTTGGCCGTTCGGGTTGGTATCGATGTTACAGGGGTTGAACGGGTTAAGGTCAGGCACAAACGGGAAAATCTGCGCCTGGAACTGGTTGGGGGCCGAAATTTCCGCGCGGGTGAACTGCGCTTCGAAGAACGGCGTAATGTTGGCCTCGCCTTCGAACGTGTACTCACCATAGGCGAAACCGTTGTACAGTTTCTGTCCCGAGATGAAGGTCGTGTCGAGCGTCTCGGGGTTGTTGTTCGAGTTGTTGTTGTAATCCTGGAAGTCGACATCGCGGATGCCGTCACCATTGAAGTCGACTTCGCGGTTACCAAGGCCGGTGTTTTCCGAGAAGTCGGCGATCACGTTACCTGCACCCGGCTTGTAGTAAACCGAACCCACACGGGTCGCATCGATGAAGATACGGCCCGACAGCGCGCCGACCTTACATTCGCTGTCGCTAACGGTGATCCGACCGCCCGAGTTGCGGCGAACGAGCGCGCTGTCACGGATGCCGAGCGTGCGAATATTGCCGTTCTGATCGATTTCACGGTGTGCGTCGCAACCCGTAAGGAAGTTGCGGTCCCCGAAGCGCACGAGATCGCGCTTCTGATATTCCAGACCGATGCCAAACACGGCGCGGTCGGTGTTGAAGCCCCACGCGGCAGAAACCGTGTAGTCTTCCCCCGCGCCCTGCGGGTTGATGTTGCCGTTGGCCTGGATTTCGAGCCCGTCGAAGTCCTTGCGCAGAATGACGTTCACCACGCCCGCGACCGCGTCCGAACCATAAACCGACGAAGCACCGTCCGTGAGAATGTCGTAGCGATCGACCAGCGAGGCCGGGATCAGGTTGATCGACGGGTTGGACGGAGCACCTTCCACGCCCGCAGGCGCGAGACGGCGGCCGTTGACGAGGATTAGGGTACGGTCAGCGCCAAGGCCGCGCAGGTTCAGCGTTTGCGAACCCGGGCCATTGTTGAGCACGAAGCCGTTGAAGGTCGCGTCGATCTGCTGACCGGCCGCCGCTTCCGAGCGCTGTAGGATCTGCGAAGGATCGAACGCACCAACCGCTTGCTGATTTTCGGTAGTGAGCACCTGAAGCGGCGAGATCGAGGTATAGGTGTCGCGAACGATGCGCGAACCGGTCACGGTGATGTTACCGGTCTTTTCTTCTGCCTTGGCCGCCTCACCCGCGGTTACATCGACCTGCTCCTCCTCTTCCGCCGGCTGCGCCTCGGCATCCTGCGCATAGGCAGGGCCCGCGATCACAAAAGCGATGGCTGATGCGGAAAAGGCCAAAGCCTTGATCGAATTGCTGTGAAATTTCGTCATGGTCACTCCAGTTGCCCGAACCAGAGACATCACGACAACCCGGCTCTCCCACCACATAATTGCCCCATGTGGTGGGAAAGCGCTTCAAAGGTTGTTCAATTCAGTCCCCGCAGTGACCGTTTTGTGCAATGGCGTAAGTATGATGTCAAAGCGCCCGCTCGCCGCCCCGAACTTTTCCGGGCGGTGTTGCGTTAATCCCACATTCAGGGGGCGGTCAGCGAGAACGCCGCAACATTGTTCGATTGTGGCTTTGCGAATATTAAAAGCTAGGCAGGCTTGCACGCAACAAATCGCTTTGCTTATCAAATCGAACGACGCATACTTACAATCTTGCGCGCCTCCAGCATTGGCCTGAAATCGCCGAAAGTGGATTTTTGGACGTCAGATCAGCGAATCGTCATGCTGAGTTGCCCATCCCCCTCATCGATCAGCAATGTCGCGCCATCGGGCAATTTTCCTTCGAGCAGCATTTCCGCCAGCGGATCCTGCAAGTAGCGCTGCACAGCACGCTTCAGCGGCCGGGCACCGTAGACCGGATCATAGCCCACTCGTCCGAGCCAGCGCAGCGCGGCATCGGTCAGGTCGAGCGTGATCTTGCGATCGGCAAGCAGCTTCTGCACGCGGCCCACCTGGATCTCGACAATCGGAGCCATGTGTTCCTGCGCGAGGCGGTGGAACAGGATGATCTCATCAAGACGGTTGAGGAACTCGGGCCGGAAATGCCCGCGCACCACGTCCATCACGTCCTTCTCAACCGTCGCGGGCTCCGCGCCGTCGGGCAGGTTGGCGAGATACTGGCTGCCGAGGTTCGAGGTGAGGATGATCAGCGTGTTGGCAAAGTCGACCACGCGGCCCTGCCCATCGGTCAGGCGGCCATCGTCGAGCACTTGCAGCAGCACGTTGAACACATCGGAGTGCGCTTTCTCGACCTCGTCGAACAGCACCACCTGATAGGGGCGGCGGCGCACGGCTTCTGTCAGCACCCCGCCTTCCTCATAGCCGACATAGCCCGGAGGAGCACCGATCAACCGGGCGACGGCGTGCTTCTCCATGAATTCGCTCATGTCGATGCGCACCATCGCCGAGTCATCGTCGAACAGGAACCCGGCGAGCGCCTTGGTCAGCTCGGTCTTCCCGACACCCGTGGGGCCGAGGAACAGGAAGCTGCCGAGCGGGCGGCCCGGATCCTGCAAGCCGGCCCGCGCGCGGCGGACAGCCTTGGAGACGGCGGCGATGGCCTGCGACTGCCCGATCACCCGCTTGCCGAGGATGCTCTCCATCGCCAGCAGCTTCTCGCGCTCGCCCGCCATCATCTTGTCGACCGGCACACCGGTCCAGCGGCTGACGACCCCGGCGATGTCCTCCCCGGTCACTTCCTCGCGCAGCATCGCGTTGGCGGCCTGCCCTTGCGCTTCGGCCAGCTGCTTTTCCAGCGCGGGGATGGTGCCGTAAGACAGCTCCCCCGCCTTGGCCAAGTCACCTTCACGCTGAGCCTGTTCCAGCTCGAGCCGGGCGTGATCCAGCTGTTCCTTGATCTTGCCCTCGGCTTCGATCTTGTCGCGCTCGTTCTGCCAGCGGGTGGTGAGTTCGGCCGACTGTTGCTCAAGGTTCGCCAGTTCCTCGCGCAGGGCGACGAGGCGGTCCTTGGAATTCTGGTCGGTTTCCTTCTGGAGCGCCGATTCCTCGATCTTCAGCTGAATGATCCGCCGGTCGAGCGCCTCGATCTCCTCGGGCTTGCTTTCCACCTCCATACGGATGCGGCTGGCGGCTTCGTCCATCAGGTCGATGGCCTTG
>DLGU01000149.1:2296-3660 GCA_002482865.1 Porphyrobacter sp. UBA7686 | reverse complement strand
CATCGCCTGATGCTGGTTCGGGTCAAGCGGCAGGCCCACCGCAGCGATGCGGGTGATGCCGTGGCTGGCGAAGACCTTCTCCAGCTCGCGCTGGGTCGCCTCGATCCCGATCACGAGACCCTTCATGCTGTCATCAGCGCGCAGGCTTTCAGGGATCGCCTGCACTGCGCGGGAGAGGTTGTCAGCGACCGACAGAATATCGCGCGCAAAGCCGGTCGCGGCATAGGCACGGGCTTCGTCCTTCTCGCGCTCCAACCGGCGGCGCACGTTCTGCGTTTCGGCCTGCGCGTAGAGCACTTCTTGCTTGGCACCTTCGAGATCGCGGCGCAGCGATTCGAGAAATTCGGCCACCTGGTCGTCCGCATCCCCGCCTTCGCGCAGATGTTCGGGTACGCCCTTCAATTCGTCTTCAACCGCCTGATCCAGCGGCTTTTCATTCTCGGTCATTTCTTATGGCTTTCCATTCAAGCGATGAGCTTGCCCAGCGAACGGGCCGTCAAATCCACCATGGGGACTACCCGCGCGTAATTCAACCGCGTGGGGCCAATCACGCCCAACACGCCGACCACCCGGCCCTCGCGATCGCGATAGGGTGAGGCGATGACGGAGGACCCCGAAAGTGCGAATAATCGGTTCTCTGAGCCGATGAAAATCCGGGTGGCTTCGGCCTCGCGCGCGCTATCGAGCAGTTCGGCGACCGATTGCTTGTTTTCGAGATCTTCCAGCAGGCTGCGGACACGCTCGATATCACCCAAGGCGCTTTCATCGAGCAGATTGGCCGCGCCGCGCACGATCAACACCGGGCGCGCGGCGGCGTCCTCGCTCCAGACGGCCAGCCCGCGCTCGACCAGATCACGGGAGGCATCATCGAGCTGCGACTTGCCGGCATTGATCTCCGTGCGCATCGCCTGCGCGGCTTCGGCCAGAGTCCGGCCAGCCAGCCGGGCGGTGACGTAATTGCTGGCCCGGTCCAGCGCTCCTGGGTTGAGCGCGCCGCCAATGGTGACAACACGGTTTTCGACGCCGCCATCCTCGCCCACCAGCACCGCGAGCGCCCGGCCCTGCCCCAGATCGACCAAGCTGAATTGCGCCAGCTTCTGCTCGCGCGGCGCCACCAGCACCATCCCTGCCGCACCCGACAAGTCAGACAGAATCGCGCTCGCCTGTTTGATCGCAGCCTCAACCGGCCCCGCTTCAGCGAGCCGCGCTTCAATCGCCGCCTGTTCTTGCGCCGTGGGTTCAGCCACGCGCATCATTCCGTCGACAAAAATTCTAAGACCCGCATCGGTCGGCATCCGCCCCGCACTCGTATGCGGCGCTGCGAGCAGGCCCGCCGTCTCCAGATCGGCCAGCACGCTGCGGAT
>DLGU01000149.1:0-2208 GCA_002482865.1 Porphyrobacter sp. UBA7686 | reverse complement strand
ATATACCCCTCCACCACCCGGCGAAAAATTTCGCGGGCGCGGTGGGTCAGTTCGGTGACGGGAAGCGAGGTCATGCCCGCAATGTTTAGTCTTTGCGCTTGCGGCGGCAAGTGCGCGCCGCTTAATGGCCCGCGAAACAGCAAAGGAACACCCATGCGCCCTTCAGGACGCGCGCCCGATGAAATGCGCGCCATCACGATCGAAACCGGCTTCACCCGCCACGCGGAAGGATCGGTGCTGATCGGCTTCGGCGACACCAAGGTGCTCTGCACCGCCAGCGTCGAGCGCGGGGTACCGCCGTGGCTGCGCGGCAAGGGTGAAGGCTGGGTGACGGGCGAATACTCGATGCTCCCGCGCGCCACCCACACCCGCGGCGCACGTGAAGCGGCCAAGGGCAAGCAGTCGGGCCGCACGCAGGAAATCCAGCGGTTGATCGGGCGCAGTTTGCGCGCGGTGGTTGATCTCCAGAAGCTCGGTGAGCGGCAGATCACGCTGGATTGTGACGTCATCCAGGCTGACGGCGGCACCCGCACCGCAGCGATTTCTGGCGCGTGGATCGCACTGCGCCTTGCCATCAACGGGCTGATGGCATCGGGCGATATCAAGCATAATCCGATCTCGGCACAGGTCGCCGGGATTTCGTGCGGCATCTTCAAGGGCACCCCGGTTCTTGACTTGGATTACGACGAGGATTCCAACGCCGAGGCGGATGGCAATTTCGTGCTGCTGTCCGGCGGCAAGATCGCCGAAGTGCAGGCCACCGCCGAAGGTGCGACCTATGACGAGGAAGCCCTGCTGCGCCTCTTGCGCCTTGCCCGCATCGGCTGCGACCGCATCTTTGCCGCGCAGTTGGACGCAGTAAAATGACACGTCGGCTCGGCTCCGGATCTCTGGTGATTGCCACGCATAATGAGGGCAAGCTCAAGGAGATTTCGGCGCTGCTCGATCCCTATGGGGTTAAGTGCCTGTCGGCCGGGTCGCTCGGTCTGCCCGAGCCGGACGAGACCGGCACCACCTTTGCCCAGAACGCGCTACTCAAGGCGCGTGCTGCGGCGGAGGCATCGGGTTTGGCGGCGCTGGCCGACGATAGTGGCCTTAGTGTCGCTGCGCTCGATGGCCGCCCCGGCGTCTACACCGCCGACTGGGCGGCGCGGCAATGGTTCGAGGGCGCTCCGGGTCGCGATTGGTACATGGCGATGGGCAAGGTCGAAGGGATGCTGGCGGAAAAGGGCGCCGACGTCGATCGCTCGGCCGCGTTCCACTGTGTGCTCGCGCTGGCATGGCCGGACGGCGAATATGCGATCTACGAAGGCCGCTGCGATGGTTCGGTTACATGGCCGCCGCGGGGGCTCCTCGGCTTTGGCTATGACCCGGTGTTCGTGCCGGTGGGCCGGACGCAGACCTTTGCGGAAATCGCCCCGGAAGAAAAGCACGCGATCAGCCACCGCGCGGACGCCTTTGCCAAGCTCGTCGCCGAACAATTCGGATAGAGCGTCAACGCCGCGACAGCGGGCCTGCGGTTTCCACCCGAGCCCCCCAGACATTGCCCGCTGGCCAATAGCGGCACACCAGCACTTCATCCGATCTGGTGCGAGCAATGGCACAGCCCACCTCGCGGGTCTGCGGCCAGATCACCTGCGTGTAGTGCCCGACATCGCTCCATTGGCCGGTGCGCGATACGTCGGGAAAGTCACCGGCGCGGAAATGGCGCTTCTCTTCGACGAAGAACCCCACCATTTCCCACGGCGACCACCGATCGCGCGGGCCGCGCCAGAGGTTCTCGCCCTGCCCTTTGCGCCTTGCGGGCGGAGCATGATCGTAGAGGTTACTGGCAGCGAGGTGATCGGCCCACTCCTGCGCATCACGCGCAAGTTGCTCGCTCCACACCAAGAGCGTAGCGCCAGCTTCGACGCGGGCCAAGTTATGCGCGGTCAAAAAATCGCGCTCGGCCGGCGAAGGATAGTGAAAGGCTTGCGGCTGCACGGGCGCGGCTGTCATAACCAGCGCAAGACCAAGGGTCCGGGCAATGATGGACACGAGACAGGAACTCCGCATGGCTTCGATCTATCCGCCAACGATTAAGCGAGGCTGAAAATTCCGCTCATGGCCCGCGCGCTTTATATTCACTGGCCGTTCTGCGCCAAGAAATGCCCCTATTGCGACTTCAACTCGCATGTCCGCGACAGTGTGGATGTGGCAGCGTGGCAG
>DLGU01000168.1:1178-3858 GCA_002482865.1 Porphyrobacter sp. UBA7686 | reverse complement strand
GGGCTCATCGTGCCCGGATCGACGTTGAGATAGGGATCGAACTTGCGGATGCGGACCTTGAAGCCGCGCGCCTGAAGAAGGGCAGCCAGTGAGGCTGCCATGAGACCTTTGCCGAGCGAGGAGACCACGCCGCCGGTGATGAAAATGTACCGCGCCATGGGATTTGGGCCTTAAGCAACAGGAGGGATTCGGAGCAAGCGAATTGCGCCGCACAGGATGCGCGCCATCCACAGTCACGTCGATTTTATGGCCGCAGGGCAGCAGCAAGCCGCCCCATGCGGGCGATTACTGGCCGGCCGGAGCCGTAGGGGCCGGTGCAGCGGGGGCAGGCGCCGCTTCGTTCGGGGCCGGAGCCGGCGCCGGATCGGCCAAAAGGTCAGGCACTGCCGGCGCCGCGGCGCCGGGCGCATTGCGGTCGAGCGTGCTCGTCACCCCGCCCACGCGGCTTTCACGCACGGCGAGCGCGGCCAGAACGATCGAGAGCGTCACGAAAGCCACAGCCAGCCACTTGGTCGACCGGGTCAGGAAATCCGCCGCACCGCGCGCGCCAAATGCCCCGCCGGGGCTGGAGCCGATACCGAGCCCGCCGCCTTCGGAGCGCTGCATCAGCACGACGCCGACCAGCGCGGCGGCCACGAGGGCCTGGATCACGGTGAGGAAGATGAACAGGGACATGAACGATTCTCGTGGCCGAGGGCGATTGACCGCCCGGTTGCATTGCTTGCGCGCCATGTAGGGGCGCAAGGCCTGCGCGGCAAGCCCGCACCGCCTCCACGCCCGTTACGGCACGGCGCGCTCAGTTCTCGAACGGCTCGCTTGCGGCAAGGGCGATGCCCATGAAGCTATCCGCCGTCAGGCTCGCCCCGCCCACCAACGCGCCGCCGACATCAGGGACAGCGAAGATCGCCGCGGCGTTCTCGGGCTTGACCGAGCCGCCATAGATGATGCGCACGTCGCGCCCATGCTCCTCGCCGAACAGCTCGACCAAAAGCGCGCGGATCGCGCCATGCATCTCGGCGATATCATCGGTGGTGGCGGCAATGCCGGTGCCGATCGCCCAGATCGGCTCATAGGCGACCGTCAGCTTGTCGCCAATGTCGGCGGGCAATTGGTCCGCTGGCGGGAGCGAGGCCTTGAGCTGCTTCTTCACGAAGGCAACCGCCTTGCCCGATTCGCGCGTTTCCGCGCTCTCGCCGCAGCACATGATGATGCGCAGACCAGTCGCCAAAGCGGCTTCGGCCTTGGCGCGCACGCGGGCATCGCTTTCGCTGTGCTCGGTGCGGCGTTCGGAATGGCCGAGGATTACGAACTTCGCACCCGCATCGGCGATCATTGCGGCCGATATGTCGCCAGTATGCGCGCCGCCATCCATATGGTGGCAGTCCTGCGCGCCAACGCCGATCTGTTCGGCTTCGCGGTGGATCGGATGGATAAGGGTGTAAGGCGGCGCGAGCGCCACTTCGACCTTCATGTGACGCTGGGCCGCACGGTCGATCGCGCGCGCTTCGGAAAGCATCGCGCGGGTGCCGTGCATCTTCCAGTTTCCGACGATATAGGGTCGGCGGGTCATGACTTGTCCTGCACTTTATATAATTGAGAGGGATAGCCCTGGGCGGCTTATGATTCTGTGCTTGCTGTAATGCCCGGGGCCCGCGTCCGCTAGCCGAGGAAGCCGGACTAGTCAAAAGGCGCAGGCACCTGTTGCCGTGCGGTCGCAGGGCCTCTAAAGCGCCCGGGCAACGCGAGTGATCGCGGTGTGCGCCAAGGACGCTCGCGTCCTGCCATCAGCCAGCCTCGGATGGGTCAATTACGCCATGTTTTCGTTTTTCCGCCGCTTTTTCCAGTCGAAGATCGGGCTGCCGATCTTTCTTGCGTTCCTTGGCCTGATGGCGCTGGCCTTCGTGGCGTCGGACCTCGGCAACACGAATTTCGGCGGCGTGACCAATACCGACCGCATGGCTGTGGTGGGCGGTGAAGCGATTCCGATTTCCGATCTTACCGTCTCGGCGAACAACGCGCTGGCGCAGGTTCGCCAGCGCAATCCGACGCTGACCATGCCTGAATTCATCGCTGAGGGTTCGCTCGACGAAGTGGTCAAGCAGATGATCGATCGTTTCGCCGTGGGTCAATATGGCAAGGACTATGGCCTACGCGCTGGCGAAAACCTGGTGAACAGCGAGATTTTGCAGATCCAGGCCTTCCAGGGTCTCACCGGGCAGTTCGATCAGCAGACCTATCTTGCCGCCATCGGCCAGCGCGGTCTGACCGACGCGACTTTCCGCCGCGACCTCGCGATTGATTTGATCGAGCAGCAATTGCTGCGCTCCG
Source organism: Porphyrobacter sp. UBA7686 (assembly GCA_002482865.1). Taxonomy (GTDB): domain Bacteria; phylum Pseudomonadota; class Alphaproteobacteria; order Sphingomonadales; family Sphingomonadaceae; genus Erythrobacter. The sequence goes on along the minus strand of DLGU01000168.1, from coordinate 1,530 downwards.
CAGTGTCGGCGCCGCGGCTGCCCGAAAAGGTCGCGCGCCAATATGCCGCGCTGGTGCTGGAAAAGCGCAAGGGCGAGATCGCTCTCATCCCCAGTGCGGCCTTCGCTCCGGCCGGGAACCCGTCCGAAAGCCAGCTGACAGCCTGGTATACCGACAACCGTGCCCAATTCGTCCGCCCCGAGCGGCGCACGCTCCGCTTTGCGGTGTTCGGTACGGACACGCTCAAGGTCAACGCTGCCCCCACGCCGGCCGAAATTGCCGAGCGGTTCAAGCGCGATGCCGCCAAGTATCAAGCGACCGAGAGCCGCATCGTCTCCAGCTTTGTTGTACCTACCGAGGACGCGGCCAAGGC
>DLGU01000168.1:0-1118 GCA_002482865.1 Porphyrobacter sp. UBA7686 | reverse complement strand
CCGGCGCGCACCCGCGAAGCCATGGCGAGTGCCACCAGCTTTGCCTTTGCCCAAAACGCCTTCAAGGCGAGCGAGGGCGGCGTTGTCGATCCGGCACAGGGCACGCTCGGCTGGTATGTGGCGCGGGTCGACACAATCGAACGCGCGCCTGCCCGCACGCTGGCGCAGGTCACGCCCGAGCTGACCGAACAGCTCACCACCGAAAAGCGCGCCGCCGCGATCGCCGATCTCACCTCGGAAATCGAAGCCGAAATCGACGGCGGCACGGCGCTGGCCGAAGTGGCCAAGGCCTATGGGCTGAACGTCGAGACCACGCCGGCGCTGCTGGCTGACGGGCGCGCCTTCGGGCAACCGCAGGTGCAGATCGTCCCGCAACTCGCGCCGTTGCTCACCACCGCCTTTCAGATGGAAGAAAGCGAGCCGCAATTGGCGCAGGTCGAAGCCGAACAATTCGTGATCTTCGAAGTCGCCCGGGTGGATGAGGCGCGCGCCGCGCCGCTCGCCGAAGTGCGCGAAGGCGCTATTGCAGGCTGGAAGCGCAGTCAGGGCGCGGTCCTCGCCAAGCAGGCGGCTGACCGGATCATGGCCAAGGTGCGTGCCGGAACGCCGCTGGCTGCGGCGATGGCCGCCGAGAACAAGCCCGGTTTCGAGCGTGAGGCGATCGATCTGGAACGCCGCGAACTGCTCGCCAGCCAGCGTCAGCGGATTGCGCCGCCGCTGGTGCTGCTGTTCAGCATGGCCGAAGGCACAGTGAAATCGCTCGAAGGTCCGCGCGGGCTCGGCTGGTATGTCGTCGCGCTGGAGGACATCAGCACCCTGCCGCTCGACCAGGAACCCAACCTCGTCGCCCAGACCCGCCAGCAGCTTGGCACGGCGCTGAGCGAGGAATATCGCGCGCAGGCGGCTGCCGCTATGCGCAAGTCGCTAGGCGTGACCCGCAACGAGCCCGCCATCGCGGCGGTGCGCAAGCGGCTCTCGGGCGAACAGTAAGCGACTGGCGGGCTGGCTTCGTGACTGCACCCCTCTCCGGCGCTGCCACAGGCCTGCCCGAAAACGCCGCCGCGGCCGCAGCCATGCTGGCCGAGGGCCGCGCGGCGCTGGTGTGGCGGCGGATCATC
>DLGU01000072.1 GCA_002482865.1 Porphyrobacter sp. UBA7686 | reverse complement strand
CCGCAGATCCTGTTCAACGACGGGTTCTACGATCTGATCGAGGTGCGCATTCCCGAAGGCTCGCTGCTAAAGCCGCACTTCCCCGCCGCGCTCTCGGGCCGGACGCACGCCTTGGGCCGCATCTTCGACATTCTCGGCGGGTTGCTCGGCCAGAAGACGCCGGAATTCCTCAACGCCGCGGGGTTCTCTTCCTCCCCGCACTTGTTCTACTCCGGTTGGGATAGCCGCGAGGACGGGACGCGCGACTGGTTCCAGCTGTTCCAGATCGGCTTCGGCGGGATTCCGGGCCGTCCGCTGGGTGACGGGCCGGACGGGCACTCGCTGTGGCCAGGCTTCACAAATGTGCCGAATGAATTCCTCGAACGCTACTTCCCGCTCAGGATCGAGCGTTACGCCACCGCGCCCGACAGTGGCGGCGCGGGCCTGCATCGCGGGGGCAATGGCATCCACATGACGTATCGCTTCCTCGCTGATGGCGAGATCGCGATCCATGACGACCGCTGGTTCGTGCCGCCCTGGGGCGTCAATGGCGGGCTTCCCGGTGCGCGGGCGAGAAAGGTGCTGGAACGCGCCGACGGCTCAACCGAGATCGTCGGCAATAAGGTTGAAAGCGTTGCCGTGAAGGCGGGCGATTTGCTTCACTTCATCACCTGGGGCGGTGGCGGATGGGGCGATCCGCTGGCGCGCGATCCGGAACTGGTGGGGCTGGAAATACGGCAGGGCCTCGTCACGGTCGAAGGCGCGCGCGCCTATGGCGTTGTCGCGCATGAAAACGGCACGGTCGACACCGCTGCCACCGAAGCGCTTCGTGCCGAAATGACCACCTCGCGCGGTGAACTCCCGCTGTTCGACTACGGCCCCGGCATCGACGCCCTACGCTCGAATTGTGAGGCCGAAACTGGTCTCCCCGCCCCGATCCAGCCGGTCTGGAACACCTTCCCGGGTATGCGCGAGGCAGCAGAATGAGCGCGCTTCAAGGGATCAAGGTCGTCGAAATGGGCCAGCTTCTGGCAGGCCCGTTCTGCGGGCAGTTGCTTGGCGATATGGGCGCAGATGTGGTCAAGATCGAGCCGCCGGGCGCGGGCGATCCGATGCGCAACTGGGGTCAGGGCGACGAGAAGGTGCAGTGGGAAGTGATCGCGCGCAACAAGCGCTCGGTCACCTGCAACCTGCGCGTGCCTGAAGGTCAGGCGCTCGCCAAGCGGCTGATTGCCGAGGCCGATGTGCTGATCGAAAACTTCAAGCCCGGTACCCTTGAACGCTGGGGCCTTAGCCCGGCGGAGCTTCACGCGGTCAACCCCGGCCTCATCATCGCCCGCATGTCCGGCTATGGGCAGGACGGGCCTTACAGCGACCGCGCAGGGTTCGGCGGGATCGGCGAAGCGATGGGCGGCTGGCGCTACATCGTCGGTGAGCCTGACCGTCCGCCCAGCCGCATGGGCATTTCCATCGGCGATACGCTGTGCGCCACCTATGGCGCGATGGGTGTGCTCGCCGCGCTGCACCACCGCGAGAAGACGGGCGAGGGGCAGGTGGTCGATTCAGCGCTATATGAAGCGGTGTTGCAGGTGATGGAGGGCCTCGTGCCCGAGTACGACCGCAACGGCGTAATCCGCGAACGCTCCGGCTCGGTGCTGAAGGGCATCGCCCCGTCGAACGTCTATTCCTGCAAGGACGGCAGCTACATGATTGGCGCCAATGGCGATGCGATCTTCGCACGCCTGTGTCAGGCGATGGGCCGGCCGGAGCTGTCGAGTGACCCGCGCTATGCCACCCACATCCCGCGCGGGATCCATCAGGACGAGTTGGACACGCTGATCAATGATTGGACTGGCACGCTGACAGTCGACGAAGTCGACGCGTTGATGATCGAATATTCGATCCCCGCTGGCCGGGTCTACCGCGCGCCCGATATGCTCGCCGATCCGCACTTCCAGGCGCGCGAGGCGATCATTGAGGTCGAGACGCAGCAACGCGGCAAAATCAAGATGCAGAACGCCTTTCCCAAGCTCTCCAAGACCCCTTCGACCATTCGTCGCCCTGCGCCTGCGGCGCCCGGTCAGGACAATGCCGAGGTCTTCGCCGAGCGGTTGGGGCTGGATGCCGCCGAGCTTACGCGGCTGGCGAAAGCGGGGATCATCTGATGGTCGGCCCCTCGGCATCCAACAATTACGCCGGGGTGTACGAGGGGCGGCTCCAGCCGGGGTCGCGCCCGGCGCTGCTCATCGTCGATGTGGTGGCGGCCTACCTCACCGAGGGTTCGGCGCTGTTCATGGAGACCGCCGCCGCGGCCAAAGATTCGAACCGGCGCTTGGCCCAAGCGGCGCGCGCGGCGGGGGTTCCGGTGGTGTTCACCAACGTCCAGTACAAGCCCGACGGCTCCGATGGCGGGGTATTCTACCGCAAGGCCCCGGTGCTGAAAGCCTTCGTCGAAGGTTCGCCGCTCGGGGCGTTTCCCGATGACCTGACCCCCCAGCCGGGCGATCTGGTGTTCACCAAACAATATCCCAGCGCCTTCTTCGGCACCGGCCTCGCCGAAGCCTTGCACGCTGATGGTATCGATACGCTGCTGATCACCGGCTACTCTACCTCCGGCTGCGTCCGGGCAAGCGCGCTCGACGCGATGCAATATGGCTTTGTCCCGCTGGTGGTGCGCGAAGCCTGCGCTGACCGCCATCCCGCCCCGCACGAGGCCAACCTGTTCGACCTTCAGGCCAAATATGCCGAGGTCATCAGCGAGGCCGACGCGCTGGCGGTGATGGCGACGCACTCTGCTTGATCGCAGCCCGCGACAGCGCCACCCGCTCTTTTGGGCTTGTGCGCGGCGGGCTGGACCTTCAAGTAACGCGCCAGCGGGCATCAACAGGGAGAAGCGCCTCGTGGCATTTGCAAGGTCGAGGCGATGGGCAATCGCCGGTCTGACGGGAACCGCCCTCACCGGCATCGCGCTGACCATGATCTACGGCGTCGCCCGCGC
>DLGU01000200.1 GCA_002482865.1 Porphyrobacter sp. UBA7686 | reverse complement strand
GCAGCCGGTGGTCAGCACCACGCCATCAATCGGATAGCCGTTCAAAAGCTCGACCAGCCCGAGATAGAGCAAATTGCGATCCAGCGCGGCGGTCGGCCTGCGGCAATTTTCGAAGATCGGGTGGACGGGAAACTCGATCGGGATGCCGCCTGCATCACGGATGCCATCGCGGGTGCGCTTGGCCAGATCGATGTGGATGCGGTTGCAGGGGCTCAGATCACTGCCGGATTGCGCGATACCAATGATCGGCTTCCCGCTTTGCAATTCCTCGGGCGTGATCCCGTAATTCATGAATCGCTCAAGGTAGAGCGCCGTCATATCCATACGTTCGCGGTTGTCGAACCAGTCGCGCGAACGCAGACGGCGGGGTGTGGAATTATCGGTCATGGGCTCCCGGGAGGCTTGCTGAAGGATGCGGCAAGGCTGGGCCCTGCATCGGAATTGCGACGGATGAGCTGATAGGCGAGCGTCAGCTGCTCGGCCTTGGCGCGGGCGATCCGCGGCTTCTGCTTGTGCACGCGGGCGATCATGGCGACGGCCTCGGCGGTCATTTCGCGGATCGGCTGGCGGATGGTGGTAAGCTCGGGCCAAATCGAACTGGCAAGCTCGGTATCGTCGAACCCGCAGACCGTGATGTCGCCCGGCACGTCGAGATGCCGCCGGTGCGCCATGGCAACGGTTGCGGCGGCCATGTCGTCGTTGGAGGCGAAGATCGCGGTGGGACGATGGCTGACGTTCAGCAGCTTTTCCGCCGCAACCATGCCCGACCGATAGGTGAACTGGCCCTGCGCGATGAGGCTTTCGTCAATCGCCAGTCCGGCATCCTCCATCGCCGAGCGATAGCCGAGCAGACGCCGACCGCTCGCCACCTGTTCAGGATTACCGATGATGAAGCCGATGCGTTCATGCCCAAGGCTGATGATGTGCCGGGTCATGTCATAGGCGGCCTGGAATTCGTCGATCAGCACCGCGCCGTGGCTGCCGGTCGCCCGCCCCGGCCCGACCGCGACCGCGATCCCGCCAGCGGCGCGGATCTGGTCGAGCACGTTCTGATCGTCGCACAGCGGCGGGGGCAGGATGAAGCCTTCGATCCCGCCGTCGAGCAGCTTCTTGATCACCTTCTGCGCTTCGGTGGTGTTCTCGCAGGCCTGCACCACCAGATAGATGTCGCGGCGGCTCGCCTCCTCCAGCGCGCCCATCAGGAACTCGCTGAGGTAGGAGGCGGACGGATTGTCGAACAACAGCGCGATCCGCAACTGCGATCCCGCCGCCAGCGAGCGCGCCGCGCGGTTGGGGACGTAATTGAGCTTCGCAATCGCGCTCAGGACCTTCTGCTTGGTGTCCTCGCGCACGTTCTCCTCGCCATTGATGACGCGGCTGACGGTCATGGGCGAACACTTCGCTTCGCGGGCGACATCGGTGATGGTCGGGGCGGCATTGCTCCGCCGGGCATTGCGTTTGCGGCCCGGAGCGGTGGTCTCTGCGGTGAGGGATTTGGCGCTGTTCATGGCTGTCGCCATACTGCGATGCCACAAGTGTCAGCAAGCACGATGATAGGCGCTACCATGAGCAATGTCATTGGCCGGGCGCCTCCGGAAAGGCGCGGGCCTGATAAGCCTCAAGGCTCTCGGGAATCGGCGCGGCTCCGGCGGGGAGCGGGACGCCGTGGAGCGAATACCAAAAGCTGAGCGAAGCGTTGCGCCACCAGCGCGCTTCTGTGCGCTGGATCGCGAGATCGGCAGCAACGGCAGCGTGGCGTTCCGGGTCGATATGCGGGGCGAGCGCCGCCCAGCCCTGCGCCCGTGCCTCGGTTTCGCGCACGCCCTGGTCGTAGGTGGCGACCAGCTCCTCCCACAGCGTCTGCCCGCTTGCCATGCGGTGGTCCCACGGCAGGTGGTGGAACCACAACAGGTAACGCGGATCGGTGGAGGCGGGGTCGGCCCACTGGGCACCCACCGCAGGCGCATATTGGGCGAGCGCGTTCGAGCCTGCGGCGGTGCGGTCGAACCCGATGCCTTGGGCGTCTGCGCGGTGGTAGTAGCACGGGTTCCAATCAGGCCGTTCCAGATCGCACACCCACGGCGCGGGGCCATAGTGGTGGCCGGTGCCCATCAGGTGCGCAAGGCCGAGCGGGGCGGTGTATTTCACCACGGTCTCACGGCTGGTGAGCATCATCCGCACAATCGCCTCACGCGGCGCCTCGGCGCGGGTGAAGGTCTGCGCGGTCCATTCGCGGGCGATCTGTTCGCTGGTCAGCGCCGGATTCCACGCCAAGCGTCCGAAGGCGTACCAGTTGGCGGCATCGAAGTGCGTGCCGGTCCAGTTGCGGTCGCTCCCGGTGTTGGCGACGCCCGCCATGCCGACCGGGGTGATGACCTTGGCGACGCTGCCGCCTCGCCCGGTATCAGCCGTCAGCACCTCCTCCCACATGGGCGCGAGGTAGGCGATCCCGCTGGCCTGACCGAGATATTCGCGAGTGATCTGCGCCTCCAGCATCACCTTGGTCTTGGGCATCGCGCCGAACAGGGGGTGGAACGGCTCGCGCGGCTGGAAATCGAGCGGGCCATTTTTGACCTGGAGGATGACGTTGGCGGCGAACTTCCCGTCGAGCGGCGCGAATTCGGCATAGGCCTGCATCGTCCGGTCGGTGTCATCCTCGGCCCTGTAGACGAACGCGCGCCAGATCACCGTGCCGCGGTCGCCTAGGGCGGCGGCGAGCATATTCGCGCCCTCGGCATGGGTGCGGCCATAGTCCTGCGGGCCGGGCTGGCCTTCGGAGTTGGCCTTGACGAGGAACCCGCCGAAATCGGGGATGCTCGCGTAGATTTCGTCCGCCTTGGCCCGCCACCATGCCGCCACCGCCGGGTCGAGCGGGTCGGCAGTCGGCAGGCCGCCGATGTCGCCCCTCCCAATTTCTTTGGGGGCTGAAAACCGCGCCGACAGGAACACCCGGATGCCATAGGGCCGCCACGCATCCGCCAGCCGCTTGAGCTTCGCAATGTAACGCGGCTCCAGCATGAAAGCGCGGGCGTTGACGTTGTTCACCACCACCGCGTTGATGCCCACGCTCGCATTGGCGCGGGCATAGTCGATCATCCGGGGATCAAGCTTTTCGGGCAGGTGCCACCAGTCAAAGATCGAACGCCCGGCATAACCGCGCTCGACATGGCCATCGGGATTGTCCCAGTGGTTGAGCATCCTGAGCGGCATGGCGGGAGCGGAAAACGCCTCGACCCCAACCACAGTGCCGGTCGCTCCGATGTGGCGGATCAGCGCGAAGGCACCGTAAAGCAGCCCAAGATCGTCGTTGGCGGTGATCAGGATGCGGCCCGACCGTACGGCGCGGATCGAGTAGCTTCCCGGAGGCGCGCCAGCCAGTCGCGGATCGTTCGGATAGCCGCCGGATTCGAGCCGGTCGGCGCGCGCGAGGACAAGCGCTGGATGGGGCGATGGTTCGAGCCCGGTCATGCTCGCACCCGCTATGCCCAGCTCATCCACTGCCAGTTTCACCGTCGGCGACATCGCCCCGAGCAACTGGACGCCGCGCCCAAGATAAGGCCGCGCCGCCTGCGCCTCGGCGGCCGACAGCGGCGCATGGCGCAGCCACAGGTCATAGCCATCCTCGGCGTGCAGCGAAGCCAGCGGGAACATAGCTGCCCCCACTGCCACAATCAGCATCGCAAGCCGGTTGACAAGGCCCGTCCCTCTCATCATGGTAGCGCTACCACACCACGGCAGACAGTCAAGCTGACGTGGCAGCAAAAGTGCGCGGTCAGTCAAGCCGTCGTGGCAGGAGAGGGACATAGGATGAGAGGGATCAAGCGGGCCGCGCTGGCGGCTGGCGTGTGTCTGGCAGCGTTTGGGATGGTGGCCGCACCGGCCACCCACGCGCAGCCAGTGGCGGTCGAGCGGGCCATGAAGGACGCGCCCTATTGGAACGCCAACCTGCCGACCGAACAGCGCGTCGAAGACCTGCTGGCGCGCATGACGCTGGACGAAAAGGTCGCGCAGATCATCACCATCTGGGACAGCAAGGCCCAGATCCAAGGCGACGGCGATGTCTTCGATCCCGCCAAGGCCGCTGCGAAATTCCCCGACGGGATCGGCCAGATCGCCCGCCCCTCGGACCGCGCCGGGCCATCCTCGCCGCGCAAGGTGCCGCGCCGCTCCATCGAAGCCAGCATCCAGTATGTGATCGATGCGCAGAAGTGGGCGATGCAGAACACCCGGCTCGGCATCCCTGTCCTGTTTCACGAGGAATCGCTC
>DLGU01000214.1:13063-29449 GCA_002482865.1 Porphyrobacter sp. UBA7686 | reverse complement strand
CGTTTTTACACGTCCTGTCCCAGGTTTGGCCATTATGGCTGATTGGCACCCTTGCCCGAATTGGAGCATCTACAGGTTGTTCGCTTTGACAGCTATTTGGGCGAAAGGCTGCCATTATCTGGCCCAATATCCACCAATCCGACTGCGGTTAAGTCTGTGACTCAATATCGTAGATAGGTGTCCGTTCTGGAGCAGAATTATCTCCTCTCTAGCCCTGCGCGACGCCTACGTTGGCGTGCTCGATCTGCCCTCAGTTCGCGTCGCTCTTTAGGCGAAAGACGTGGCTTAACATTGGGAGGCACATTGGTTCCGCCGCTATGACGCTTGCGATTGACGTAGACTGGGCACCCAACTGTCTTGTCGGTCCGCGGAATCGAAGCCCAAAATTGCGCTTGTCGATGGCTCGTCTGATAGCAGTGCGACCGCCTGAACTCCTTCGATAGGTGGACTTCAGCCAAGATTTTCGATCGCAAACCGGTCCATTGACCAGAAGCCAGGAACAGCTCGGGGAAGCTCAAATGGCTCAGAACTTCGCTGAGACGAAGACAGACGTTCAGGTGCATTCCTTTGACGGTTGAGGCAAAGCGCACCTTCTTCAATGACCGCTTATAAAACTTGCCGCTAAAGGGCTCCTTGATCATATAGCTGGCCGCGCGTGCCACATCCTCCTTCGTTTCCATGCGCTTCGAAATGTGGACTGTCGGAGCCCCCGACTTACACCGAAGCCGCCTCAGCTTCGATAGCTTCTTCGCTGTGACTTTCGGCCTAAATCCGTCGGGGGCGACAATGATGGCATGGACATGGGGAAAGATCCTTCGCTTGCCACGCCCCTCATCCCGACCCATGCCTTGAAGCTCAATGAAGCCAATGACTGCCGCGACGCCCTCGTTCTTCAATTTTTTGAAGATCTGCCGCGCACGCGCTTCGATGTCGATGAGGTCAACGTAAACTTCGAAGTTTGCAGTTTGCCACCCGTCGTGGATCAGCGTTAGAAAATGGAACTGGTGATCGGGCCACTCTTCGAACCCGGCAACCATCCGGTTGACCAAGCTGCGCGTCAGCACGTCACGACCCAGTCGATTTGAGGCGAGCCAGTCAGCGCACTGGTGATTGCGGCCCAATATCTGGTCGCACAGCGACCTAAACTTCGTCGGTATCTCGAACCTTCCAAGAGCCCTATCAATCTTGCCGCGAAAGCTGTTGTTGCGTGCAGTGTTGCGCCGGAAGATGTCGGCCAGCGACTCTTCGGGCTTCCTCTCGGCGAACCCCTTCATGGGCGATCTCCTTCATCAATCAGTGATTATCAGGGTGAAAAACGCGTGGTTACGCTTTGATGGGTTGGTCCAATCAACTGGCATCAAGTGGCCCCAAATGGCCGCAAATGGCCTGGTCGGCAGTGATTACATAACCAATCATGGGCCACTCCACCGCCTCCCGGTGGGCGCTCACGCAAAACCGTTCGAAGCGACGTGAAGCACTATGGGGCGACGCAGGCATACGCGCGAGGAGGCGCATCGGGCACGGCCCAGATAATGACGTCACGGGCGTCGTCCGATGGAAGCCATAAAAGGCGTTGTCGCGTGAGTGCCAAGCCGGCATGCGCAACATCAGGCCACGCATGCCGGCTTGATCGGCTAGCCCTTCCTGCTGGCTTTCATGTGCCTCGCCACAATCCTTTTCAGGCCACCCTCTTGGTGGATGAACCCGACTAGGTACCGATTGGGAACTTTGCGACGATGAGCGTAGGCCAAAGCGATCGCCTGCTTTCGGAGCTGGTTCCTGGCCGCCTTCGTGACCTCTCCTTGCAGGGCAGAAAACAGCAACAAGAAAGTCGCGAACGGGTCAGAGGGTGTCACCTTGCATCCCGCGACGGCAACGACTGCCTCGTTCACAGCGGCCAGCTTGTCCTGCCGGAGGAACCGGCGGGCATTCCGATAGCCTTCTGCCAGCAGAAAATTTCGTGCGCTGGCGGCGGGTGACGGCTTTCTCTTTTTGTCCCTTTCCTGCCTTGCCGAAAAGTCAGAGAGGATTTGCTCGCAGATTCGGCGAAGCTCAAGGTTCCTGATCCGCTTCAGCCGAGATGAAATGTCATCGAGTGGCGCTGTGGCCACGGGATACAAGTCCCCCAACTTCTTCGATGGCTTGATGTTGCGCGCCTTCCGGCCCAACTTTCCAGGCTGCGGGCGGCTCGCCATTGTGGCTGTGCGCTTACGCATGACGCGCCTCCCCGATGGGGTTGCTGTTACCATCATCCGAAGTGCTCAAACGAAGTGACTGAGCTTCGTACGCTATCACTGCTGATAGCGGATAACGAACGGCGCGCCCGAACTTCCGGTACGGGATACCCCCGCCAGTATACCGCATCTTCTGCAGCCACTTCACTGAAACCCCGAGCCGTGCGGCAAGGGAGCGTTCGTCGAGATGGACTTCACAGACAGGTTCGATGGCCCCTGCACCAGAACTGGAACGTGGGTTCCGGGTTAAATTTGCCGGTATCATTTTACTCATGATGGTTGCTTTCACTGAAGCTTTGCGCGGAATGCGATCAAAGCGTTCAGTTTTTACAAGTTTAAAAATTTTCGTATTTTCAGATAGATATAAAGTGTGTGAATGACACACTTACGATGTGTACCAGATCATAGTGTGTCATTTACACACAAATCTGGGTGTGATAATTCCACACTTGTTGATCAAAGGCGCTACACCGAAGAAAGGAAGGGAATACGATGAGCCTCAAGCGTTCTGACCCGGAGAACCTCGCGAAGCTCGCGCAGTTCATGAGCGCGCGGAAAAAGTTCCGGGGCAAGCTAGCGACATTAGGTATGCCCGAGCCTGGGATCCGGATGAACCAGAAGGTCCGTGAGTTGCTGATCGCGACGGTTTTCGAACTAGTCACAATAAAATTTGACGGCGACGAATGCGTTTATGGCGCGGCAGTCGCATTGGACGGCGTCGACCCTGGCATCCGTGGTCTGCCCAAGGATCACCCGATGTTGTGGGCAATGGCTGCGCTGCTTGGCTCGAAGAGAGAAGACTTCTTCAACCTGAACTACATGCGGCGCCTAGCGAACGCGCTCGCAAATGCAGAAACGAAAGGTGTCGATCCCAGCGACCTTGCTGACTATCTTTCATCAAAGAAGCGCAATGAAAGTTATAGGGTCCCCAGAACCCCCTCCCCTCACAAACGAGTTTCTCAGGCCGAAGCTCGCAAAAGCGGCAAGCGAAAGCTGACCAAAGGTCTCTCATAAACCAGCGATGCGATCCAAATAGCTTTTCAGATGGAGATTTTTGAAGCGAGCGCCGCGCCAATCGCATTGGCTGCGCTAAGGGCTGGATCGGCATCGACATGCGCGTACCGCTGCGTGGTCTGTGCCTGGGAGTGCCCCAATAAGCGACCGATTATGGGAAGCGTTGCGCCCTGCCCGACCGCAATGCTGGCAGCAGTGTGCCGCAAATCATGCAGTCTTACGCCGTCCAGGCCTGCACTCTTGCAGATTCGTTTCCACGGCTTGCGCAAATTGATCATGCGCCCCTCGGTGCCCCGTCCTGGAAAGATGTGAGGATCATCCCCTGCAATACTGCGCTGATCGTCCAACACCGATAAGGCCTCATCACTGAGATAGACGGGCTTTGCCCCTGTCTTGCTGTCGGGTAATGCGAGTATACAACGGTCACGATGGACCCACTCCCAGCGGGCGGTCAGGATCTCGTTCAGTCGCGCACCCGTCAGCAATAATAGACGGACCGCGTTTGCAGCCGACGGAGACAGGCTACCCTGCTCCACCATTTCGCGCATGGCGGCACCTAATCGACCTAATTCTTCCGCATCAAGATAGCGATTTCTCGCCTGTTCCTTAAAGCGCTCGATATGGCGACATGGATTGGATCCAGCAGGTCGCAATTCCCAAACCTCGGCCAGCGTCATCAGGCGAGACAGTAATGCCAATATCCGATTGGCGCGGTAGGGGGTAAGACGCATGCTCTTGTGTAGCCGGTCCACTTCACTTCGGGTCACATCATCAATGACTACCCTGCCAAGCTTCGGTGCAATCGCCTCACGCCACTGGTTTTCATACTCGTAGCGCGTTTGAGGCTTCCGCTGCGGCAAATGCTCCGCCCGAAACCGGTTCCAGACGTCCGTCAGCGTTGGCTCATTGCGTGACTTGTACTTCTGGGCTTGGGGGTCCTCACCCCGCGCCACTGCGGCAAGTGCTTGCTGAGCCAAGGCACGCGCCTGGTCAGGGGCCAACTGGCCATGAGTGCCCAGTGTCAGCCAACGCTGCTGGGCCGCCCGCCCACCACCAACTCGATACTTTAGCACATAGCGCTTGGTTCCAGAGGGCAACGCCTTGACGGCAAACCCCGGGAGGGCATCATCCCATAGAAACGCTGGAGATGAACCTTTTGATTCCAACGTATCGACAACCCTCTTCGTAATTTTCACCACGTCAACTACCAACCTACGGTTACCTCTTAGCAACCATATAGCAACCACTTCCAGTGGTAACAACGGGCATTCAGTGGTGTCAGAGGGTAACTGCCCACTTATATATTTAATACGTATATCAGTGCTTTATTAGAGGATGTGCCGCTGTGTAGCAATCAGTGGGAAAAGCATCGAAACTGATTTGTAATCAGGGGGCCACGGGTTCGAATCCTGTAGCCGGCACCATATATGGCGTTGCGCGCAACTAACCCGCTTCGCGGTAGCCGCAGCCACGCAATCTTCCCAAAACCGAGCCGCTCGGCGCGGATATTGATCAGCCCGGTCGCTATCCCGCGGAATAGCCGACATCTCAGCTGGCTTGCGGCAATTCGTCCGAATCCATTTGGCCCCTTGGGTCAGTCTCTGTATGTGCATGATGTTATAACGTAGCATGGGGCCGCTCATGGGATACCGAACTGCACTTCGTCTCGAACGGAAGCTGGTTCTTCGAGACAGGGGCGCGATGCTGACTGCCGCTGCGCTTGCTTTGATCTTGCTGATTGCGTTCGTCTCGGGCTGGCGCGCAGATCAGGCTGAGACTGCGGCTCTCCAGAGCGCGGCTCAGCGCGTTCAGCAGGAATGGGCCGCACAGCCGCCCAAGAACCCGCATTCGGCTGCGCATTACGGTATTCTCGTCTACCGCCCGCGCGCGCCGCTTCAGGCAATCGAGCCGGGTGTCTTGCCCTATCAGGGCGCGGTCACATTTCTTGAAGCACACAAGCGGAACGCTCCGATGTTGTCGCCGGCTTCTGTCAGAGCGGCGGAGAGCCGTTATGGCGGGACGCGCTTTTCGCCGATGCTCCAGATTGCAGGCGGATTTCTGGCGCTGGTGCTGGGGTTTCTGATCGGTTCGCGCGAGGCACGGCGCGGCATGTCCGCGCTGCTCAAGGGTGCGGGGGTGCGCGGCGGGCCTGCGGTTACGGCAAAGGCGGCCGTCACCGGCGCGCTCGTTCTGATGGCTGCGGCGCCTTCGCTGATCGTGGCGGCGTTCCAGATCGAAGGCGGCGATGCCATGGCGCGCTACGCCATGCTGGCAGGCGCCTCGCTGCTCCATCTGTTCGTGCTTTCGGCGATTGGCGTAGCAGCCGGTCAACTTCTGGGCGGCGCGCGGTTCGGCCTGACTGCGGTTGCCGTCTGCTGGGGGCTGAGCGTGCTGATCATTCCGCGTATCGCCGATGTGGCTGCCGAACAGCTGGTTCCCCTGACACAGTCGCAGCTCACCCAGACGATCAAGGCGGACTTTGCGAAGGGCCCCGACGGGCACGGCGATAGCGCGGCCAATGCCGCCTTCGAGCGCCAGATCCTTCAGGAATATGGCGTCGAGACGGTCGAGGAACTGCCGATCAACTTCGATGCGCTGCTGATGCAGGCGGACGAGGATTATCGCGGCGGCGTGTACGATCGGCGGCTGGCCGAAGCCGAAGCCTTGCGCGAGCGGCAGGACGCGATCCGCAGGGTGTCATGGGTATTCGGCCCGACCCCGGCGATGCTCGATCTCTCGGTGCGGATTGCCGGAGCCGATGCCGATACGCAGCGCCGCTTTGATGAAAGCGCCGAGGTCTTCCGGCGTGATCTGGTCGGTCGGCTGAACCGGCACATGGCCGAGAACAGCAAGTCGGGCGACTGGGAGTGGACGCCCGAGGATGGCTACTACGCAAGCTTCAATGCGTTTCGCCCGCCCGCGCCGACATTGCGTGAGGATTGGCGCGTTCTTGTGCCGGCGGGGCTTGGCCTGCTTGTGTGGATGCTGATCGCTGGCGGTGCGCTGGTGCTGGCCGGGCGGCAGTTCGACAAGCGGGCCTTTGCGGCATGATCGCGGCGCTGATCCGGCTCGACCTTGCGTTGCTGCGCCGGTCGAAGGCGTTCTGGCTGCTGATGGCGCTGTTATCCGCTGCGGCGGCCTTGGCGCTGGTCAGCGGGCTCGATTGGCGCGCGCGCTACTTGGGCGCGGCCGATGCCGCGCGCGAGCAGGTGGCGGCAGACCGTCAGGTGCTCGTTCAGGTCTATGAAGGGTTGGACGCCGGCACCAGGCAACCCACCAATGTCGACACCTATAACGGCAAGACCCCCTTCGTCCCGGATCCGCGCGATCCCTATGTCGCGGGTTTCTAACACACACGACTGGCCGAGCTGCCTGCCGGGCCGCTGCTCGGTCTTGCCACTGGCAGCTCCGAACTGCGGGCCACACACCACGTCATCAAGGCCGTCCCGATCGCCTCGCTGATGCGGATCGGAGAGCCTGCGGAGCGCGTCAATCCCGGTGCCCTCGCCGCTGGCCGGTTCGATCTGCTCGCCTTCATCATGTTCCTGTGCCCGCTCGCCTTGGTCGCGCTGCTGTTCGATGCCTGCGCGCGGGAGCGTGAGGCGGGCCTCGCGCCGCTGCTCGCCGGCCTCGGGGCGAGCAAGCGCGAATTGCTGCTGGCGCGCGGCATCACGCGCGGCGGGGCGGTGCTGGCGGTTGCGATGATTGCTTCGGTGGCGGGGATCGCGCTGGTCGGCGCGCTCGGCAGTGCGGCGGCGCTGTGGTGGCTGGCGGGTGTCGCGGCCTATCTGGCGCTGTGGACGGCCTTGCTGCTGCTGGTCGCATCCACCGGCCTCAGCGTTATCGGATCGGCGGCGATCACGGTCTCGCTGTGGGTTGCGCTGCTGTTGCTGTCACCCGGCATGGTCGAACGCACCTTGCGGCCATCCGGCCTGATTGAGCCGCGCGCGCTCGCCGAAGCGGAGGTGCGCAGCGTCATCAGGGAGGCGACTGCCAGCGACGCTGCCCGGGCGGCGGCGAAGCAGCGGGTAGCAGAGCAATACTGGAAAATCGATTTCGCCGCCGCGCCCGCCTGCGCCAACCGCGAAGGGGTGCTGAGCGAATATGTCGAGCGCCGCTTGTCGGACGAGACCTACATGGCCGCCATGTTGAACGGCGCAGCGCGCGAGGCGCTTTACGATGCGCGGCTGGACCAGTGGTCATGGCTGTCCCCGGCACTAGCATTTCGCCGAGCGATGGAGACGGTGGCAGGCACCGATCCGGCCCGTCAGCGCGCGTTCGAGGCGCAGGTTTTCGGCTACCACGCAGCCGTGCGCGGGCGGGTGACCGATGCGATCTTCGCCTGCAAGAGCTTCGACCGCGCGGCGTTCGAAGCAGCGCCTGGCTTCACCTACCGTGAACCTGATCGCGGCGTCGCTGGCTGGCTGGGGATCGCGCTGGCGGGCGGGCTGGCGCTGCTGCTTGCGGCTCTGGCGCTGCGCCGCCGTCCGCTGTTCAGCTGATCAGGCGGCAGCTTCGAGGAAGAACCGCCGCTCGATCTCTTCAGCCGAGAGGTTGGCTGGATCGAGTTCAAGCGCGATGCGCCCGCGGGTCATCACCAGCACCTGCGTCGCCACTTCGCGCGCGCGCCAGATATCATGGGTTGCCATCAACACGCCCACGCCCTTGGCAGCGGCATTGCGCAAGGCTGCATTGAATTCGGCGGCCGAGTGCGGATCGAGGCCGCTGGTCGGTTCGTCCAGCAGCAGCAGCGCCGATTGGCGCGACAGGGCGAGCGCCAGCCCGACCTTCTGCCGCATCCCCTTCGAATAGGTCGAAGCCCGGCGCGTGATGGCCTCTTCCTGCAAGCCGGCCGTGATCAGCGCCTGATCCAGCTCCGCGCGCGACAGGCGCAGGGGCGATCCGATAGCGAGCAGATGTTCAAGGTTCTCGCGCCCGCTCAACTCCTCATAAAGGACCACGTTTTCCGGCAGGAAGGTGGTCGCCAACCGCGCCGCATTACGGTCAGCGGCGATGTCCTTGCCTGCAACGGCGATGGTGCCTTCGTCGGGCGCGATGAAGCCCGCGCACATCTTCATCGTCGTGCTCTTGCCCGCCCCGTTGGGGCCGAGCAGCGCCACGATCGCGCCTGCGGGCACCTCCAGCGAGATGGCATCGACGCTGGTGTTGACGCCGTAGCGCTTGGTCACGTTCGTCAGCGAAAGCGCGCTTGTCATGGCGGTCAATCTCCGAAGCTGCGGCTGAGGGTCACGAACACCTGACGCGGTGCCTGCGGGAAAAGCGCGAAGAGGTTGGTGACGTAAAGGCGGCTGTTCGTCACGTTGTTCACGTTCACCCCCAGACGCCAATCATCCTTGATCCGGTAACTGGCACCCAGATCCAACCGGGCATTGGACGGGATGACGATGGTGTTGGGGATGCTCGCCTGAATGGCGCTGTTGAACACGATCCCGGCATTGACGCCAAGCCCTGCCGCAGGCCCTTCCTCGAACTGATAGCGCACGAAAGCCGAGGCATTGTGCTTGGGCGCGGCTGCCAGCTGCTGGCCGAAATTCGGATCGTCGGGCTCGGCCACGCGGGTTTCGTTGTAGCCATAGGTGACAATCGCATCGAGGCCGGGCAGCAGTTCGCCTGTCAGATCGACCTCGATCCCGCGACTGGTCTGCCGCCCGCTCGCCACCGCCTGCCCGAAGTTGTTGATGTCCGGGATCACGACATTGAACCGCTTGATGTCGAAAGCGGCCACGGTCAGCATCGCGCGGTCGTCGAAGAATTTCTGGCGCAGCCCGACTTCGATCTGGCGGATCTGGTCGGAATCGAACACGTCGCCATCGATGTCGAACGCGAAGTTGGGAGCAAAGCTCTTGCCCCAGTTGCCGAACAGAATGGTGTCGTCGGTCAGGAAATAGGTCGCGCCCACGCGCGGGGAGACCTGCGATCCCGAGATCGCTTGGCCCACACCGTTGAATTGACCATCATTGGTCTGTTCGTCGTATCGCAGCCCCGCCAGCACGGAGAAGCGCTCCGTAAGCTGAGAGAACACCTGACCGTAAACCGCATCGCCATTATACAGCGAGAACCCCGCGAAGGCCGGGGTCAGCCCGCCCGACGGCGGCGCAGCGCGAGCGCCTGTCAGCAGGTCAAGCTGGCCGAGATTGCGCGAACTGGCGTCATATTCGTAGCGTTGCTCGAAATGCTCGTAGCCGACCAGAAACACCGTCTCCTTGCCGATCGCATCGGTGCGGTAGATGAGGTCGGCCTGCACCGTCCAGCGGTCGGTCGTTTGCGGGCCTTCGAAGGTGATGCGGTCGACCGTCCGCCCATCGGCCTGCACGCTCCCGCTCACCCGCGATGAACCGATGTCGATTGCGTAATCGGTGTAGAGCCCCGCCACCCGCAGGGTCAGCCCTTCGGCAAGGGCGAAATTGCCTTCGCCGCCGATGTTCCAATAGGTCTCGTCGGCCCGCTCGGCGTTCGCGTCGATGAAGGTCCGTTCGATCGGAATGTCGAAGGTGGTCAGGCCGGACGCCAGGCTGCCATCAAGCAGCGGCAGCCCCTCATCGAAGCTGTAGCGCCGGTTGAGATAGCTCGCATCGAGCCGGATCGTGCTGCCTGGGCCAATATCCCACTCGAGCGAGCCGGACCCGACGAACTTGTCCGAATCCACGAATTCGCGAAAGCTGCCGGCGCTTTCGGCCGCGCCGTTGAGGCGGAAGCGCACACTGCCATCGCCGGTCAATGGCCCGCCGACATCGCCCTCGATGCGGTAGAAGTCCTCCGACCCGGCATAGGCAATCACCTCCGCCTCGAACTTTTCGAGCGGCCGCTTGGTGATCACATTGATGTTGCCCGCAAAGGCGCCTGTGCCACCGTAGAGGCTGCTGATTGGGCCTTTAAGCACCTCGATCCGCTCGATATTGCTGAGATCGCCGGGGTTTTCTCCGCGAACACCATTGCGCAGAATTTCGTAGTTGGCGAAGAAACCGCGCATCACAAATCCGGAATTGGTGCCGAAGCCCGGCAACTCCTGAACGCCGCTGACGAACCGGGTCAGGTCCTGTGGCAAGGTCGCGCGCGTGGCCTCGATCAGCTCCTGAGGGAGGATGCGGATCGTGTTGGGCAGAAGATCGACATCGACGGGAAAGCGGCTGCCGGTTGAAGACTGCCGCGCCAGCAAGCCATCGGTTTCGCTGAACGCGTCGCCCGTGACAATGATTGAGCTTGCGTCAGGCTCTGCGGCTTCATCAGCGGTTTGCGCATGAGCCATGCTGCTTGCGGCGATCGCATATGAGCAGGCAGCGGCGTAAAACACGCCAGATGTTAGGGCTCGCAAATTTTGTCCTTTCAGAAGCTGTTATGAATGATATGTGATAACATCAT
Organism: Porphyrobacter sp. UBA7686; assembly: GCA_002482865.1. Classification (GTDB taxonomy): domain Bacteria; phylum Pseudomonadota; class Alphaproteobacteria; order Sphingomonadales; family Sphingomonadaceae; genus Erythrobacter. The sequence goes on along the minus strand of DLGU01000214.1, from coordinate 18,821 downwards.
ACATCAAACTCGGAAGGCTGGAAGATGAAAATGATTGCCCTGGCAACAGGCCTGCTGTGGGCAAGTTCGGTCGCCGCCCAAGAGCAGCCATCCCTGCAAGATCCTTTGCGTGAAGGCAGCGAGGTATCGCCTGAAGAGGACGAGCAAACGCCGCCGACTGATTTGCCGGACACGCAAACTGAACCGTCTCAGCGCGGCGGCTCTTCCAACATTGCTCTCGTCAATCGCTCGGAAGAGAACGTCATCACGCAAGCCTCCGATGCCTTCGGGACCAGCGTGGGCGATGAGACAATCGGCCTCTACAGCGGCGGCAATGTGCGCGGGTTTTCCGCCTTTGCCGCGCAGAACGTCCGGATCGAGGGGCTCTACTTCGACAATCAGGGCCCGCTCAGCGATGCCGTGCGCGCCGGATCGACGATCCAGGTCGGCATTTCGGCGCTCGGCTACCCGTTTCCGGCGCCGACCGGGATTGTCGATTTTTCGCTACGGCGTAGCGGTGACAAGGCAGTGGTCAGCGCCCGCACCGGCTTCGGCGATTTCTTCGCGCCGTTTGCCACCGTCGATGCCGCGCTGCCGCTGACAGGCAATCTCGATCTCAATATCGGCGCCGGGGTGGAGGAGTTCGTTTACCCCGACGGCGCGGATTTCTGGTTCGTCCGCTATGGTGGGGTTGCGCGCTGGCGGCCTGCTGACGGTGTGGAACTGACCGGCTTCTACAGCCGCTACGACTATTTCGACGAGCAGCAGACCCCGGTGATCTTCACCGCTGGCGCTTTCCTCCCCAAGCGGATCGCCCGTAACCGCTTTGTCGGGCAGGACTGGGCCGACTGGGCGGGCCATTCGCAGAATTTTGGCGGCATGGCGAAGCTATCGCGCGGGGGCTGGCGGATTGGATTGGGGCTGTTTTCCTCGCGCTTCACCATCGACCAGTTCGGCGCGAACTTCTTTGCCAACACGCAGGCCGATGGCAGCGCGGAGCGGCAAGTGCTGCTGGGCCGCGATCAGGTGACGCAATCCTACTCGGGCGAGTTGCTGGTCGAGCGCGAGTTCACAGAAGGCCCGCGCCGCCACCGGCTGCTTGCCTCGGCCCGGTTCCGGCAGGTTGATGACGATCTTGGCGGCTTTGCCTTCCGCAGCCTCGGCCCCGGGATGATCGATGTCGCCGATCCGGTTGCCGAGCCCGGCGTCGCCTTCGGCGCGCTGACCCGTGATGAAATCCGGCAGGAGACCGGCGCGCTCGGCTACGGGATGCAATGGCAAGGGTTGGGCGAGGTCAATCTCGGAGTGCAGAAGACCCGCTACCGCAAGGAAGTGCGCGCACCCGGCCTTGCCCCGACCGCCAATGAGGACAGCCCGATTTTGTGGAACGCTTCTGCGGCGCTCACCGCAATTGAGGGGCTCGCGATCTATGCCGCGACCACACGCGGGCTGGAGGAAAGCGGCACGGCGCCTGCCTTTGCCGCCAACGCCAACCTCACCCTGCCCGCCTTGCGCACCCGGCAGGTCGAAGGCGGGGTGCGCTGGACGCTGGCAAAGGACGTGAAGCTGATCACCGGATTGTTCGACGTGCGCCGCCCCTATTTCGAACTCGATACCGACAATGTCTTCCGCGTGCTCGGCGATGTGAAGCATCAGGGCGCGGAGATATCGCTGACCGCCAAGCCGCTGGCGGGGCTCAATGTGGTTGCAGGAGCGGTTCTGATGCGCCCCCGTGTTACCGGCGAGGCGGTGGAGCAAGGCCGCTTGGGCGAACGACCGCTGGGCCGGGTAGGCACAACACTCGACCTGAGGATCGATTATCAGCCGCCTGCCTTGGATGCCCTGTCCGTCGATCTTGGCATCAATTACACAGGCGACCGCGCTGCACGGATCGACAACACGCTGTTCATCCCGGAACGTGCGATTATCGACCTCGGCACGCGCTACCGCTTCAAGCTGGGGCGCACGCCCGCCGTGCTGCGTGTGCAAGTTGCCAACCTGACCAATGTGTTTGGTTGGAACGTCACCGGAGGCGGGGGATTCCAGTTCATCCCTTCGCGTCGCTTCAACATGTCGCTGTCGGCGGACTTTTGAAAGCTGGCTCTGACGTGAGTCGACCACCCCAGTCGGCGCGCCGATGCTTCAGAAAACGCACTGTGCCGCTGCAACGCAGCCGTTCAGCAATCTACCCAACTCCAGCCATTCACTTCGAGCCGGTAACCGCCTACAACCTGCCATCTCCCCCGCACAGGCCCCAAGGCTTGACAGGTGTCTTAGATGCGCAATACGCTTCACCAGGAATCGAGGGGTGAGAGAAATGCGCAAGATCGTGACGATGACCGGCCATGCCCTGGCCGCAGTGGCCCTCCTCGCGGTGGCCGTGCCCGCCGCGGCCGATACCCAGGCGCCTATCGCTGCGGCGGCGAGTCCCTCGCCCGAAGACCTTCGCGCGCTTGCCGACGCAGTGCTCGCCGAAAGCTACGCCGCCGACGGGCCGGGCGCGGCGGTGGTGATCATGCAGGGGGGCAAGATCGTCTATCAGGGCGGACGCGGCATGGCCGATATCGGTGGGAGCCGCACGATTACCCCCGACACTGTGTTCCGCCTCGGCTCGATCACCAAGCAGTTCGCCGCCGCGGTGATCGTCCAGCTGGCTCAGGAGGGCAAGCTCTCGCTCGATGATCCCCTCGCCAAGTTCATCCCCGATTACCCGCCGCCGGGCGCCACGGCGACGGTCCGCCAGTTGCTCCAGCACACCAGCGGTATCCAGTCCTATACCGACATGCCCGGCATGATGACTCCGGAAAGCACCGCGCGCGCGCGCACCACGGCCGAGCTGATCGCCGAGTTCCGCGACGCCCCTGCGCCGACCAAGCCGGGCGAGGTATGGGCCTACAACAATTCGGGCTATGTGCTGCTCGGCGCAATCATCGAGCAAGTCACCTCCATGCCCTGGCATCAGGCGGTGGAAGAGCGGATCGCTCGCCCGCTCGCCCTCGCCTCGATCCGCGACGGCGTGGGCGGCGAGGACACCCCGGTGATGGCGCGCGGCTACACCGGCGAAGCAACCAGCAAGGCCGCGACCTCCCAACCGATCCACATGAGCGCCCCGGGCGCTGCGGGCGCGCTGATCGGGACGGTCGGCGATCTGGCGAAGTGGGCGCAGGCGCTGCACCATGGCAAGGTGGTCGATGCCGCGCATTACAAGTTGATGATCACCCCGACTGTGCTGCCCGATGGCAGCACCGTTCCCTACGGCTTCGGGCTCGGACTCGATCCTCTGCGCGGACACCCGGCAATCGGGCACAGCGGGGGCATCTTCGGCTTTTCGACCGACAGCATCTACGTCCCCGACGCCGATCTGTTCGTCGCGGTCTTCGCCAACAGCGATGCGCCGCAGACCTCGCCGGGAATGGTGATGCGCCGCATCGCCGCCGCCGCGGTCGGAGATCCTTACCCAGCCTTCACCCGCACCCCCGTCGACATCGCCGCGCTTGAGCCGTTCTTCGGCGTCTATCTCATCCCTGGCGGCGGCGAACGGCGGTTCTTCGCGCGCGATGGCAAGCTCTACACCCAGCGCAAGGGGGGCGGCACGCTCGAGGTCTTCGCGGGCGGCGACAACCGCTTCTTCTACGGCCCCGCCACGCTCAGCTGGTTCGCCCTGCGCCGGGGTGCGGACGGCACGCTGGTGATGGACTTCGCCCAGAACGGCGAGACGCCGATGCAAACGGTTACCCGCAGCGGCCCGATCCCGCCCGAGGCGGCGGCGGTTGAGGTGCCGCGCGCGGAGCTGGAACGCTATGCCGGGAGCTATGCCCTGGGGCCGTTGACGCTGACCATCGCCTTTACCGCCGACGGCACCGGGCTGACCGGGCAGCTGACCGGCCAGCCGCCGATCCCGCTCGAAGCCATAGGCCCTGCCGAGTTCCGCACCGTGGGCGTTGATGCGCGCCTGACCTTTGAGGCCGCTGAGGGCCCGGCAACCGCAGTGACACTTCACCAGGGCGGGCAGCAGCTGCGCGCGGTGCGCAGCGGGGGCTAGAGGACCATCGCTATCCCTCGTCGGCGAAGGTCACCTGGGCGGCTTCGGTGACGTGGACCCACACCTGATAGTATCCCACCTCATGCTCGCCGCGCTTGTTCGCGACCGGGCTGGGTGAGCCGATCGGGGAGTCGATCCATTGCCTTCGCACATCGCCCTCAACGATGATGCGCCGACCACTCAGCCGCTGCATCATGGTGAACATGTTGAGATCGGGCGGTCCGTCGGTGTAACAGGCTTTGACGGTGATCTGGCCCTCGACCACGTCGGCCGCGCCACACACCTGCGCGCGGCGCAGCAGCGCTTGCAATGCCTCGGGCTCGAACGCGATGGTGAGGGTGCCGAGTGTCGCATAATCCTGCCGGGAATTGACGAACATCATGGTGCCGAGTTCGCCCTGAAAGCTCTGCCCGCCCCCGCGGATATCGAGCAGGAAGCGGCCGGGCTGGGCCTCGCCCTCGGCTGCAGAGAGCGCCATCGCGGTGGCCTCGCCCGGCGTGATGCAACCAAGTTCGCAATCAGGGAGCGCGGCGCGCACGGCCTTGAGCGGCAGGTCGGCGTCGTCGCGATCGGTGAAATGCGGGGTCAGCTGCGCCGTGCTCACTGCGTCCTCGGCCAAGGCTGCAGCGCCCGGCAGCGGCACGACAAACCCCAAGATCAATGCCGCGCGCAACACGCAAGATTTCCCTAACTTCGTGAATTTCGACGCATGATCAGCGGCACTTCTGGCCATATGCCATGAACGCGCACTTAATCCCCCAATTCGCGGACGTCAGCAAGATTTCAGCTCGCGCCGAAATACCCGCCACCTACCCCAAACGCAGGAAAAACTCCTCGCGCTCGCGCCGCAACTCGGCGGGTGTCAGCGCCGACAGCGCGTTCAGCTCTGCGCGCAAGGCGAGCGTCAGGCGCTTGACGGTTTCGGCAGCATCCCGGTGCGCGCCGCCGCGCGGTTCGTAAACGATGCGGTGGATCACGCCCAATTTGAGCAGGTCGCCAGCCGTGACCCGCATCGCCTCGGCTGCGGTCGCAGCCTGAGCAGCGCTGCGCCACAGGATCGAGGCGCAGCCTTCGGGCGAGATCACCGAATAGACCGCGTGTTCCATCATCAGCACGCGGTTCGCTGCCGCCAACGCCACCGCGCCGCCTGACCCGCCCTCACCAATGATCACCGCGATCAGCGGTACGCCCAAGGTAAGGCACGCCTCGGTCGAGCGGGCGATAGCTTCAGCCTGCCCGCGCGCTTCGGCATCGACGCCGGGGAAAGCCCCGGGAGTATCCACCAGCGTCACCACCGGCAGGCCAAAACGATCGGCGAGTTCCATCAGCCGGATCGCCTTGCGATAGCCCTCGGGTCGCGCCATGCCGAAGTTGTGCTTCAACCGGCCCGGCGTATCCTCACCCTTCACATGGCCGATCACCACCACCTTGCGGCCTTCGAACCGGGCAAAGCCGCCGATGATCGCCTGATCGTCCCCGAACACACGATCACCGGCGATCGGCAGGAAGTCCTCGAACAGCCCCGCCACCAGCTTCTCAAACCGCGGGCGCTGGGGATGGCGGGCGACCAGTGTGCGCTGCCACGGGGTGAGGCGCGCATAGGTGTCCGCGAGCAGCTTGTCCGCCCGCTCGCGCAGCATCCGGGCTTCCTCGGTGCCTTCGGCATGGGCAGAAAGCTCCGCCACATGCTTGTCGAGCGCCTCGATCGGCTTTTCGAACGGCAGGTACTGGATCATC
>DLGU01000214.1:6759-13006 GCA_002482865.1 Porphyrobacter sp. UBA7686 | reverse complement strand
CGGTAGCGCGAGTCTTCCGCATCCGGCAGCGGCGCGCCGACCAGCAGCACCGCGCGGGCAAAGCGCCGCACCTCCTCGAGATGCTCGTCGAGATCGCGCGGTTCTTCGGATTGGACGCGGCGGGTGAGGTTGATCTGGTTGACCGGCACATCATGCACCAACCGCTCGTTCTCGACCGCCAGCGTCGCGGTGAAAGCGTGGAGCGTGGTCTTGATGAAGTTCGCCAGCGCAAAGGCCGGGGACTTGTCGCCCATCGGCACATCCGGCGAGGTCAGCACCAACTGGCAATCGTCATAGAGCGACGCCCGGCGCGAGACCCGGAAGTGGTGGGTGAGGTTGTCAGCCACCACAGTGCGGAACTCCTCCGGAGTGAGCGGATCGTCCTGCCCGAACAGCTTGCCCGGCAGCGCGGCAAACGGCGTCGAGAGGATGGTTGTCGGCTTGCCCCACTCGGTCAGCGCCTCGTCCATCGCGGCTTCTATGTCGGTGGTTTTGACCAGCGAGGTGAGCGAGGTGGCGGTGTCGGGATCAAGCTGCGCCTTGATCGCCTCGAAGCCTTCGGCGCTGCGGGTGATCAGCACCACGTTGGCGACATGGCAATCCTCAATGAAGGCACGCGCGGTCTCCGCAAGGTAATCGACGAGGTGTTCGCCGATGATCCACACCGTCTTGCCGCGCATCTGGTCGAGCCGCTCCTGCTTGGGCGAGCCGAACAATTCGCGCTCGGTGGTGGAGCGTTCCACGCTGAGGCCGCCGGACGGCATGAAGGTTTCACCCGAAACCGCACGGTCGGCGAGAAAGAACACGGTTGCCTGCGCCACATCATGCTCCGTCGGCATCTTGCCAAGATAGAGCTTGGACAACACCCCGGTGCCAACCTTCTTGGCCTCCACCGCGATCTTGTCGGCGGGGAGGAAGGGCGTGTCTTCGGGCGGCACGCGCATCAGCCAATCGCCGTCTTCAGACGCGGGGCGCTCGGACCACTCCGGCGCGTCCAGGAACAGGCCCGCCTGCCGCAGCCGCCCGATCAGCGCGGCGGCGATGGTGGGGGTGAGCAGGTACTGATCCCAGGTGCAGGCCCCGTCGCCCTCGCGCGCGCAGGCCAGCGCCAATTCACGCAATTCGCGCGGGTTGTTGGTGTCGTGGCTCATCTTGGTGGTGTCATTGCGGGCGAGCCGCGCCAGCACCGCCTCGACCCGCACGCCGCGCCGGATTGCCTTGATCGCGGCGGCATGGACGGCGTTGAGGCGCTTGTTCTCAAGGATCAGCTTGCCGCGCCGCTCGAACAGCCCGGGCTTACCGCCGGTGCCTGACAGGCGGTCGCCATCCACCGGCCCCGGCGCAATCGCATTGAACTGCACCTCCGGCCCGAGATAGCGCGCCATCGATTCCACCATCGCACGCTGCCCGGCCTTGGACACGGCGTAATCGGCGCGGTTGGGGTAGGCGACCGCGAGATACTTCTCGCCGCCGAAATAGGACGAGACGTTAAGGATGTAGCCCGAGCCCTGCGCCTTCATGAGCGGCGCGACGTGGTGCATCAGGAAGTAGTTCGACACCAGGTTGGCATCGAGCGTGTAGTTCCACGCATCGACGCCCATGTCGACCACCATATCCTCCGCGCCCGCAACGCCCGCGTTGTTGATGAGGTAGTCGATCCGACCGAAGGCCTTGAGCGTCGCGTCGACCGCGCCCTTTAGGCTCTCGAAATTGCTGACATCGACATTGGCGAGGGTCTGCACCCGGCGCTCGACACCGGCAAAGCCGATATCCTCGAGCTCCGAGACGATCCGCGCGCGGGCGACCGCCAGCTCGCTTTCGCGCCGGGCGACCATCATCACTTTGCCCCCGGCGAGCGCCAGCAGTCGGGCGACCTGCCCGCCGATCCCCGCCGAACCGCCGGTGATCAGCGCCACCTTGCCAAGGTGCAGGCCGGTGATGTTCTCGGAGAACCCCGGCATGGCCTTCCTCGCCCCGGTCGCCTCGCCGATATTGGCGGGGACATAGAGCGTGATTTCGCCGAGCTTGCTTTCCTTGAGCAGGATGCGCGCCGCGTGGCCCGCAGTGAAGCGGATGTTCTCGGCTTCGGTGTTCGTGAAGCGGACGATCTGGTTGCCCCACTCCGCTTGACGACGACGCCCGTGGGCGGTGTCGATCTCGCTTTCGTCACGCCAGATGCGGATCAGCTGTTCGGTCGCAGCGCGCAGGATGTGGCCATAGATATCGCCCTTCCCGTCGCTGGCATGGCTGACGAACACGAAGCGCGGGGGTTGGAGCAGGTTGTCATGCCGCTTCCAGTAGCGGCTGAGCGTGCGGGCGAGCGCCATATTGCCAGCCAGTTCGGCGTCCATCAGTGCTTCGACCACGTTGTCATCCGCCTCGGTGATGGCCCCCGACAATTCGCCCGCGCTCAAAGCGGGCAGGAACAGCGCGCCGCTGACGGGCGTGCCGCCCTTGGTGTAATCCTCCAGCGCCTCTTCCATGCCCGCCGGGTCTTTCCGGCTGAAGCGGATGATCGCGAGCTTGTCCGACAGGCCTAGCGCAGCGCAGCGCTTCTCGGCGATGGCAACGTCAGCCGCGCGCGGCAGGCCGAGCACGACCTCTGCGCCGCAAGCCAATTGCACCTGCGCGATTTCCAGCGCCTCTTCGAAATTGTCGCCCGCCGCAATCAGCACCGCAAGGCCCGTGCCGTCCATCGAGCGCATCGTGGGGCGGGCAAGATAGGTCGAGCGCTGCTCCTTGCGCACGCTCATGCCGTGGGTGACTTCGAAATCGTGGCCGTTGTAGGCGGCGCTCTCGTCCGAGCCGAGGAAGACGCAGGTGGTGGCGATGTCCGTCGGCGTGGGGAAGGTCTTGGCCTTAGCGTTCCCGTCGGTCGCGCGTTCCAAGCTCATCATGTCGAAGAACTGCGTGGCAGTTGTGCCTGCATCGTCGCCCCGTGCCGCATCCATTGCGGCGAAAACGTTGCGGATGCGCTCGCTCTCGATTGGGCCGGGGTAGACAAGGTTGACGCGGATGCCCTTGGGGCCGAGCTCCAGCGACAATTCGCGGCTCCACGCGTTCATCGCGGCCTTGGGAACGACATAGGCGGCGCGCGCATAGTAAGGCGTGCGGCTGAAGATGGTCGAGACGTTGATGATCGAGCCGCCTTCAGGGATGTGCGGCGCCGCGGTGCGCGCGACGTTCCACGCCACGCCGAAGATATTGCGCAGCGCGTCGCCCACAGTTTCGCTGTCGGTGCTGCCCTGCTTTTGCAGCGCGGCCAGTTCCTCCTCAGACAGGGGCAGGTTCTCGATCGGCTGCTTGGGCCCCGCGCTCCCAGCGTTGTTGACCAGAATGTCGATCCGCCCAAACTTCGCCACCACCTCAGCAATCGCCGCGCGAACCGAGGCAATGTCCCCGCCGTCGAGCGCCACCGTGGCGATCCGCGCCGGATCGGCACCGGTCGCCTTGATCAGCGCGTCCGCCGCCGCCTTGGTGCGGTCGGGCGTGCGGCCCGTCATCACCACGGTTGCGCCCTCTGCAAGGTAATGCGTGACGATATGCCCGCCCAGATTGCCAGCCGCGCCCGTGACGACGGCGATTTTGCCGGCGAGGCGTCCCGTGGTGGTTTCAGCAGGCGCAGCTTTGGTGTTCGGCTTGGACGTAGCCATAGCACTCTCCTCACAAAATTATAACGCAAGCTCCGCTGGCTTGCCGGATCGTTCAATCTCTGGGGAGGAGAGCGAAGAACGTTTCAATTATCGCAACGCATGCATCAAGGTTCCGGTTCCCCGGTTCCTTGTGCCGCCCACGCTTCGAGGAGCGCATCGCGGCTCCTGAGGCCCATTTCGGGCAGCGCGTGGTTGACCACATAGGTCGATCCGGTGTGCCGGTTGTCCCACATCGCCTGATGCGCTTCGGGTAACCCTTCCCATGGCACGACTTCGGGTTCGGTCACTTCGAGGAGCCCGGCCGCGATCATGTCGTTCATCCGTGCAACCTCGAAGGCGTTGCACAAGTGCGTGCCGAAGATGTTGGCGGTGGGCATGAAGATGCGGCGCTGGCGGGTCCAGACCTGCGGGGCGTAGAAGGTGAAGCGGCACCCAGTCAGGTCTTCGGCGAAGATCACCCGCCCCGTGAAGGGCTTCACCAGCGAGGTCGAAATGCCGAGCGTGTCCTGTCCGGCGCGTTCGAACACCAGATCGGGGCTGCCGCGCGGATTATCGGGGGAGCGCAGGATCTTGCCCACAGCCGATCCGAAGGGCTTCATAACCCGGTCCTGATAGTCGCGCACTGCCGCCTTGAAGACCTCGATATCGGCCTTCGCGTCCGGCAGGCGCGGCATGGTGTCTGGCCAGTAGAAATTGGCCCCTTCCCGACGCCGGATCGCTTCGAGGCTGACGATCCCTTCGATCGCGTCCTCCAGCCCCAGAGATTGCAGGAACTCGCGCTGCCCGTCGGTAGTAGTGGCGATGACCGAGCGCGCGTTGAAGCGGCGCGCGGCTTCGATCATTTCGAGGCCCGTCTCGTCGAGCAATTCATTCGATCCCGGCCCGTAGAAGATCAGCACCGCCTCGCCGCCGCGCAGAGCCGCACGGCGGAGCATTTCCTCAGGCGTTGCCGTCCCCGGCTTGCCCATGAAGCTAAAATGGTAGCCTGAAGAAGCCCCGTAGAAGGCCAGCGTACCGCCCTCCGCCAGCAGTTGGAACGAGCGCGGAAAGGCCGTCTCTCCCGCATGGCTGACGACATAATCGGCGAGCTTGCCGCCGTTCAGCGCCTTGTATTCCTCGACAAGCGGAGCACCTGCGGCTTCCCATGCTTGGGCTTCGGCCTTGTCTTCGGGCACCACCGAGTAGAGGCCCGCAAAACGCGTATCCTTGCGGTTGATCGCCCCGACTGCGTCCTGAACGTCCGTGATGAAGCTGGCGCGTTCCTCCGAGGACACCAGCCCCGTTACCTGCAAACCAGTGCGCACGGATGAGCGCAGCGCATCGAGCCCCGTCCCTGTCGCCGCGCCTTCGACAAACAGCGTCCGTCCCGGCGCAATTTGCAAGGTGGTGAACAGACAGCGCGCGATGGTGCCGAGGTTCAGCACATAGCTCCCCGCCTGCTCCAGCGTCAGATCAGGCGGCACCTTGTGCATCTGCGGGGCCTGCACAGTCAGGAACTGCGCGTGGCTGCCGGTCTCGGTCTCGTATCCTTGGATCGAGAAGTCCGCATACATCGGATCATTGCCGACCAGCGGGCTGAGCAGATCATTGGTGCCGGAGTACACCGTCACCAGATCGCCGACCTTGATCCGCCCCTGCGCGCGCGTCTCGCTGCCGAGAGCCGCGACCAGCGCAATCCCGCCAGAGCCGGTGATCTGGACGTCTTCTTCATGGCTATCGAAGGGCGAGACCGGGATGCCGGTCAGCGCCCAGATATCGTTGAAGTTGACCTCGCTCGTCAGCATGTAGAGCAGCGCTTCGTTGGGCGCAGGCTCCGGCACGCTGACGATCAGCTCCTTCTCGTGGCTTGCCGGCGGGCCGAAGCGGGGCTGGCCGGTATCGGGATCGCGGGCGATGCCGAAGGCGTATTGGTGACGCGGGATCGGGGTCACGCCGGGATAGAACGGCGCTCCCACAGGAAGCAGATCGCCTGCTGCTTCCAACGCCTGAGCACGCATCTCGTGCTCGGCATCAATCCACACGCCATCGCGCCGCACCGGAAGCGGGGGCGCAATCTTGTCCATGAACTGGCGGATACCGGTCTTGCCGCCCTCGGGGTCGACGATGGCTTCGGAGAACAGCTTGGCCTCACGCGCCGTTCCCGCCGTTATGCCCTGTTCGAGCCCCACACGCACGGCTTCCAAGGCCCGCGCGCCAGCCTTGCCCCGGCCGGCCCAGTCGAGCTGGCGGAGGATGCGCTGGAGGAAATCATCCTCCAGCACCGCATCGAGGCTGACATCCGCCGCCGTTTCCCAGAGCGCCGCGGCCGCGTGCCGTTCGGCAAAGGCTTGGCCGAGCGCAGAGTCCGCGCCGTACTTCACAAATGCGCGCACCGCCGCATGGGCGGCCGAGAGCGCATCATCCGCACCGCTTACCAGCTCATCGACCACGCCGACCGCGTGCGCCGCGTCAGCATCAATGCTCCGCCCGCCAAGGATAAGGTCGAGCGCATCGCGCACGCCCTCAGCCCCGCGCCGGTCCGCCAGCAGCCGCGGCAGGCGCTGGGTGCCGCCGTAGCCGGGGAGCAGCCGCAGGCGGATTTCGGGCTGGCCGAA
>DLGU01000214.1:2693-6695 GCA_002482865.1 Porphyrobacter sp. UBA7686 | reverse complement strand
TGCACCGCCGCGACGCAGGGTTTGCCCATGCTCTCGATGGTGCGGAAGGCGAGGTGCGCATTGTTGGGCAGCACCATCGCTTCTTCGACGGTGTGAATTTCTTCGAGCATCTGGCGGATGTCGGCCCCGGCGACGAAGGACGAGGTGCCCTCGCCGGTGAAGACCACCGCAACCACATTCTCGTCACGCGCCAGTGTCGAGGTGACCAGCACCAGCTCGTCGATCGCGCGTTCATTCAGCGCGTTGACCGGCGGGTTGGTAACGGTGACGGTTGCGACCTGCTTGCCGAGGGCAACCGTATTGTATTGCACGAGGAAATAGCGGTGCCGGTCAAACAGCGCCTGCTCGTCGCTCATGCGCTGCTTGCGCTGCCAGTCGCCGATGACCTTGCGCAATTCGTCCAAGGATTCCGGGTTGCGCAGGGTCGTGACGTCACCGACATCCTCGCCCACCACCAGCGCGCGGACCATGCGGCGCATATATTTGCCGCTGCGGGTTTCGGGGAATTGCGAGACCTCGATAAAGTCCGCCGGCACCGCGACCGCGCCTTTTTCGGTGCGGACGAGGTCGAACAGTCGGCGCTTGTCCTCGATGGTCAGCTTTCGACCCGCGACCGGCACCACGAAGGCGAGCGGGGTCAGCCCCTTCTCGCGGTGCGGTGCGCCGACCACCAGCACGTTGCCGACGGGCGAGTCCGGCGCGAGCGCCTTGTCGCGCAGCACCGCGCCTTCGATCTCCTCGGTCCCCATGCGGTGCCCCGAGACGTTGATGACGTCATCTGAGCGGCCGTGGAGCGAGAACGATCCGTCCTCATGCTGGATTGCAAAGTCACCTTGGGTGTAGGCCCAAGCGCCCTTCCAGCGCTTCCAGTAGCCATCCTCCCAGCGGGCGGCATCACCGCGCCATGCGGGATCGACGCGGCCATCGGACACCTTGAAGCCTTCGATATCGCCCCAGATGGTGCGCGCAAGATAGGGATAGGGCGCGGCGATGACGATTTCGCCCTTCTCGCCCATGTCCGCCCGCCGCCACGGCACGCCGCCTGCATCTGCGCGGGTGAAGGGCGCATCTTCCAGCGAGACTGCATCGGCATCCTCGACCCACACATCGCCAACGATCCACGGCAGCGGATAGGCGTGCGCGTCAGGCCGAAGCGGGAAGTCATCATTGCCGAACATATGCGTCCAGGCGATCCCGCCGTGCTCGGTTGCCCAGTAGGAGTTGATGTAGCGCGGGGTGACGTGCTCCATCCCAAAGGCCTGCACAGACGGGCTGACGGGTTCGGCGCAGAAGGTCGCGACCCGAAGCCCGGTCATGTCATAGCGCTCAAGCTCGGCGAGGTTCGCCGGATCGGACATGATCGCCTTGAGGAAGGTCACGCCCGCCTTGAAGATCGTGACGTTGTGCCGCTCGATCATCGAGGCAAAGCGGCCCGCGTGCGGGAACACCGGCGAGCCCTCCGAGACGAGGCTCGTCACCCGGGTCATCAGCGGCGCGCAGATCAGGTAGCTTTGCCCCGTGATCCAGCCCGGATCGGCCACAACGAACAGCGTATCACCGGGGCGCGCGTCAAAGCTGGCCGCCATCGTCTCGGCCACGCCGGCGGCATAGCCGTGCGAATGGACGATTCCCTTGGGCTTGCCCGTCGAGCCGGAGGTGTAGATGAAGAACATCGGATAATCGGCATCGACCGGCATCGGCTTGGACGAGGCCCAGATCGCGCGGACGAAATCGGTATTGGACAGCGCAAGCAGATCGGCGGCAGTGTCCACCGCAAAGCCTGCGCCCCGCGCCTTCTCCAGCACCGTCACCAGCGCGGCATCGGTCAGCTCATGGCTCCAACGGTCGCGCTCCTCACGCCATATCACGTCGGGTTGGTGCGTATGGCGGCAAACGATCACCGCTTCCACGCGCGGTGGCAAGGTAACGAGGCTGGAGGCAATCGCGATCCGCACGCGGGCAGCGTCAGACGTGCTGATCCGGCCTTCCGCGCCGAGATTGATCAGCGCCCGGCCCACGCCGCGCATCACGTCCGAACGGTCGACGGTAATCTCACCCGCAAGCGCCTCGCGCACGGTATCGACGATGGTGGCCGCATCGGCAGCGGGCAGACCCATGTCGAGGGCTGAAAGGATCGAAAGCGCCGTCGTCACCGGCACGAAATTGTCGAGCGCCGGATCGGTATAGGCGTTCTTGAACGCCGCGACCTGCGCGTTGCGATAGGAGCCATCCGAGGTCACGATCACCCGTGCGCCGGTATCGGCGATACGGTCGGACAGGGTCTTGTCGGAGAACCCGCCAAACACTGCGGTGTAAACCACACCCATGCGCTTGGCCGCTTCGGTCCAGTAAATCTGCGGCACGATGCTCGGCATGTTCAGAGCCATGCGATCGCCCGGCTTCAGGCCCAGCGCTTCCAGCGCGACGGCGCATTTCGCCACTTCAAGCAGCAACTGCTTGCGACTAACGCTGAAGCAATCAATCGGCGCGCCCTTGCCGCCAAGCGCCGACATGTCCCAGCGGTCACCTTCGAAGATCAGCGCCGCTTCATCGCCATGTCCCGCGAGCACATGGCGATCGAGTTCGGAGAAGGCGGCATTGGTGCGCCCACCCACGAACCAGCACCAGTGCGGGGCATTCGATCCGTCGAACCCGGCGGTCCACGGGGTGAAATCCGCGGGCAGATTGGGGCTGACCGGCGCGGCGGAAGCGGCATCCCAGCCGCTCCAGCTTCCATCGTCCCCCTTCGCAATCCAAGCGCCCGCCGGACCGACATCGCCCACGAACCAGTGCATGTTCCGGGCCGCAATCGCCCCATGAAACGCGCCAGGATCAGCCAGCGCCGCAGCACGCATCGCCTCCCAGTCGGCACGCGTGCGGACAGGATTGGTCAACGCCACCGGCGCATTCGCAAGCAAGGTATTCACAGAAATGACGCCGTCCCCCGATTCGCAAAAAATCCGCAGTGCGCGATCCCCCACGCTCGGCGATTATGCAGCAAAATTACACAAGGCGACCGTCATGAGTAAGAATATGCCACGATAGCCACTCATCCGCACAACGCGGCGCATCGCAAACAGTTCCGCACCCTTTGGCGCGATATTCTCACGCTTGATCCTTCGGTCCCGGCGCTTCGCGTTAGCCGTAACGGTTTATCAATCACGTTTGGTCTATCACTCGCAGCCGTCGTGAGTGCTGCGCAATACAGCCCCCAAACAAGGACGAGCAATGCCACTTGGCTTTCTCAAATCCGGGCGTGAGCCCAAGCGCTCTGTGCAAGACGAGCATACCCCGGTCGCAGGATCGCGTCCCGATCGTGCTGTTGTGCTGGGCGAAGTCGAGGAACTCGGCATCGGCATGTTCTGGGCGACCGACGCCGAGGGCAATCTCAGCTTCCTGTCGCAGCGCGCCCTGGCCGATCTCGGCACCGATAGCCAGTCGATGATAGGCAAGCCGTTGACGCAGCTGTTTCATGATGTTGACGAGGAAGACGGCGGCCCATCGCAGCGCAGTCTCGCCTTCAAACTCAATGCCCGCTCCAAACTTGACGAGCAGATCGTCGGGGTGCCCAACGGCCGCGGCGCAACGCGCTGGTGGCGGCTGAACGGGCGGCCCCTGACCGATGCAGCCGGCAACTTCAAAGGCTATCGCGGCAGCGCGGTCGATATCTCGGCGCAATATGCTTACGAGACGCAGGTCGCGCGGCAATCACAGGTGGACGAGCTGACCGGGCTCGCCAATCGCCGCAAGCTGAACGAGCGGCTGACTGCCACGCTGTCCGCCTTTCGGGTAAGCCAGCGCAGCTGCGCGCTGATGATGCTTGATCTCGACCGCTTCAAGCAGGTCAATGACACCATGGGCCATCCTGCAGGCGACGAATTGCTCAAGCAGGTGGCGCAGCGCCTTACCTCGATCGTCAAGGACCACGGCGAGGTCGGCCGGCTGGGCGGCGACGAATTCCAAGTCCTGCTGCCCGATATGGATGACCGCGGCACGCTGGGC
>DLGU01000214.1:0-2671 GCA_002482865.1 Porphyrobacter sp. UBA7686 | reverse complement strand
ATCTCGCAGCCCTATCAGATCAATGGCCGCCGGGCGATCATCGGCACGTCGGTCGGCATCGCGATTGCGCCCTATGACGGGGTTGAGACTGACGAGCTGACCCGCGCGGCCGACATGGCGCTGTACTCCGCGAAGGAAACCCGCGGCGGCACCTTCTGCTTCTTCACCAGCGAATTGCGCGACGCCGCTTCCAAGACTGCAATGCTGGGCGACCGGCTGCGCGATGCGGTGGATCGCGGAGAGCTGAAACTTGCCTATCAACCGCTGGTCGATCCGATTACCAACGAAGTGAAGTGCTTCGAAGCACTGCTGCGCTGGCATGACGAAGATGAGGGCGACATCAGCCCAGCCCAGTTCATTCCCGTCGCCGAGAACGACGATCTCATTATTCGCATCGGCGAAATGGCGCTGAAGCAGGCGTGCATGGACGCGCTGTCGTGGCCCGATACGATCCGGGTGGCGGTCAACGTCTCGGCCAAGCAGTTCATCCGCCCCGGCTATCGCAAGGCGGTGGCTGCGGCGTTGCAAGCCTCGGGCCTGCCTCCGGGTCGGCTTGAGCTCGAGATCACTGAAAGCGTTTTCGTCGGCGATCTGGAGACGGTCGATGCGATCTTCCGCGATCTGAAGAAGCTGGGCGTACGCTTGTCGCTCGACGATTTCGGCACCGGATATTCATCGCTCGGTTACCTCAAGCACGGCCATTTCAACAAGATCAAGATCGACCAAAGCTTCGTGCGCGGCTGCACCGAGAACGGCGATACCAACCCTGCGATCATCACCGCCATCGTTGCGCTCGCTAAGGCGCTCGGCATGGAGACCGTGGCCGAGGGCGTCGAGGCGATGGACGAGCTTGAACTGGTCAAGGCGCGCGGCGCGGATCTTGTACAGGGCTACATCTTCTCGCGCCCAATCACACAGGATCAGGTGCTGGTACAGTTGGCCGAAGGATCGAGTGTTTTCCGCCCCAGCGGCCCGCCGCGCCACCGCGCCGAGCGGATCACCATCTTCCGCAAGGTCGGGCTGATCCACGAGGATCACTACTACGACGTGATCCTGCGCAACCTGTCCAAGACCGGCGCGCGGATTACCGGGCTGGCCGGTGTGCCAGTCGGGACCGACGTGGTGCTCGATCTCGGCCACGGGCAGCTGGTGGTGAGCAAGGTGGTCAACGCCACCGAGAACAGCCAGGGTCTGAAGTTTGAAACCTCAATGATCAGCGACGGTAGCGGCGGGTTCATGACCCGGCACCGCATCTCGCCCTATTCACTGGCCGAAGCAGGGATCCCGCTCGCAGCGCTCGGCGCAGGGGCCTTCCCGCTCGCGAAGTGGCGCGAGGCGAACAAGACCGTGCCCAAGTTCGTGCAGCTCGAGCTGAGCGCGCCGGGGTGCTGAACCACGCCGCGATGTTTCACGTGGAACATCGCAAGAACGCGCAACCACCTGCCTAGGCGCAGACATCCACGTGGTGACCGCTGCGCTTCTTCAGCCGCGCCCGCGATAGGTCGGCACGCCTTGGTCAGGCAGCCACAGGCCTTCAGGCGGCGCACCGCTTTGCCAGAACACGTCGATCGGAATGCCGCCGCGCGGATACCAATAGCCGCCGATCCGCAGCCATTGCGGGCGCATCTCTTCGAACAGGCGCACCCCGATCCCCACCGTCACATCTTCGTGAAAGCCGTTGTGATTGCGGAACGACCCCAGGAACAGCTTCAGGCTCTTGCTCTCGACGATGGTTTCGCTCGGCACGTAGTCGATCACCAGATGGGCGAAATCGGGCTGGTTGGTGACCGGGCACAGCGAGGTGAACTCGGGCGAGACGAACCGCACCAGAAAGGTCAGGCCGGGACGCGGATTGGGGACGTAGTCGAGCACCGCTTCTTCGGGCGAGGCCGGCAGCGGGGTATCACGGCCGAGGAATTGCGGAGCGCGTGCGGGCGTATCAGGTGTGCTTTCCATGCCGCGCTGTTGCCTTGAAGCGCGGATCGACGCAAGCGGGGAACTGGACGCAACGGCACGCAAATCCCTATGGGGACAGCGCAGGTTCACCCTGCACCGCCCACAATTCCCGGCTTTCCCGAATCCGTTGAGCTTCACCGCGCCATGAACCGCTTGCCTGCCCGCTTCTTTCCCGCTTGCCTGACTGCCGCCGCGCTGGCGCTGGCCGCGCCGCTTTTGGCCCAGCAGCAGCCCGGCACCTTCACTCTGCCCGAAGCGACACCGACGCCCAGCCCTGCCCCCGCAGGCCCAGCGGACGAACGCGCCGGAGTGGCCATCCCACCGCGCGCCGTGCCGAGTGCCGCGCCCTCGCCGGTGATCGAGCCGCTGCCTGCACCCAGCACCACACGGTCCCCCAGCCCGAGCCCGCGCGACATCCTCACCCCGAGTCCGTCAGCCACGCCCCGACCCGCCCCGCAAGTCAGCGCGAGCGCGCCCGCGCCTGTCGCCGCGCCTTCGGACAGTGCGACGGGCGATCCGCTCACGCTCCCGCCTGCCGGGCCGCAAGTGGTGCCTGCCGTGCCGGCGACCACCCCGAGCGTGGCCGTGGGCGAACCGCTGTTCGACTGGACTGACTGGTGGCCGCTTGTCGCAAGTGCACTCGCGGCGATTGCGGCGCTAGGCGGATTTGCAGCGTGGCAGCGCCGGCGCAAGCCCAAGGTGACGCGCCTCGCCC
>DLGU01000165.1:9357-11352 GCA_002482865.1 Porphyrobacter sp. UBA7686 | reverse complement strand
GCGAACCAATCGTCCCACCATTCCTTGCGCCAAGCGAAGTGCGGATCGGTCGCGGCCTTGCCGCGCGCGGCGAGCAGCTCCTCGCCTTCGAGCAGGCCGAGCGCCCATTCGGCGGCGATCATCGGATCGTCGCGGGTCACTTCGGGGCCGGTATCTTCGGGCGCGCTCATGCTGCTTCGCTCGCTTCGAGGCAGGCGCGCAGGCGTTGCAGCCCGCGGCGGATCCAGCTCTTCATTGTGCCGAGCGGAACGTCAGCCGCCTCGGCCAGCTGGGCATAGGTCTGCCCGTCAAAGAACGCCGCGCGGATATGACCCTGCGTGCGCGCATCCAGAGCGCCCAGGCACTTGTGGATCTGCGCAGCCTGTTCGGCATCAACCATCAGCATATCGGCGAGCGGGGTTTCATCGGCGAGCGGTGCGGCTTCCTCGACCGGGACAGCGCCGCCGCGCACCTTGCCGGTGCGCAGCCGATCAATCGCCCGGTTGCGGGCAAACGCCGCCAGCCACGCGATCGGGCTCGCGCGGGTCGGGTCATAGCGGTCGGCCCGCTGCCACAGATTGACATAGACGTCTTGCAAGGCGTCCTCGGCTTCCTTTCGATCACCCAAGATACGCAGGCAGATGCCGAACAGCTTCACCCGTGTGGCGCGATAGATTTCTTCCAGCGCCGCCTGATCGCCGGTCGCCAGCCGCGCCATGGCATCGCGCAGCGCTTCGCGCGCTTCATCAGCGGCAGGGCGGGGACGGGCAGCCATCAGCAGCAGCCTCCGCAGGGGTTCTCGCCGCTTTCCACCTGAAGCGTCGCATGGCCCACGCCGAACCGCGTTTCGAGCGATGCGGCGATATCGCGCAGGAAAGAATCGGCTGCCGGCCGGCCGGGCATCACGAGGTGGGCGGTCAAGGCGACTTCGGTGGTCGACATCGGCCAGACGTGGAGGTCATGCACCGCGCTCACCCCGTCAAAGCTGGCAAGGTGTTGTTTGACCTCGGCCAGATCAATCCGGGCAGGGGCGGCGAGCAGGCCCATGGTCAGGCTGTCACGCGCGAGCCCCCACGTGCCCCACGCGATGACCGCGATGATCACGAGGCTCACCATCGGATCGATCCACCACAGGCCGGTGATGACAATCGCCAGCCCTGCCACGACCACGCCGAGCGACACCAGCGCATCGGCGGCCATGTGGAGATAGGCCCCGCGGATATTGATGTCCTCTTGCCCCTTCAGAAACAGCATGGCTGTCAACGCATTGATCGCGATCCCGATCCCGGCGACGACGATCATCGCCATGCCCTGCGGTTCTTGCGGGGTCATGATCCGATGCAGGGTTTCAAACAGGATCGCTCCGATCGCCACTGCCAGCAGCAGCGCATTGCCGAGCGCGGCAAGGATGGTGGAGCTTTTGAAGCCATAGGTGAAGCGGCCCGAGGGTGGCCGGCGGGCGGCGATGCTCGCGACCCAGGCGAGCACCAGCGCCAGCACGTCCGACAGATTGTGCCCGGCATCTGCCACCAGCGCCATCGAACCATAGATCAGGCCCGCCGCGCCTTCGATCACGACGAAGATAATGTTGAGCCCGATGCCGATCAGGAACGCATTGCCGAAATCGGCCGGCGCATGGTGATGCCCATGCGAATCATGCAGCCCGTGGCAGTCGGAAGCGCCGCTGGCGTGATGGTGATGATGAGCGTGCGCGTGCATGTCAGGTCAGTTGTAGACGCAAGCGTCGAGCCCGTCACGCCTGACGATCCCGATCCGGCGTTCGATCCGGTTGCCGTGGCGCGCAAGCCACCCTCCCGGGCTTTTGACCGAGCGCTTCTTGGGGCTGGGCAAGGCCGCAGCCATCCGGCTCGCCTCGTCCTTTGAAAGGCGCGCGGCGGAATGGCCGAAATAGCGTTGCGTTCCGGCCTCGGCGCCATAGGTGCCGATGCCGGTCTCAGCGACGTTAAGGTAGACCTCCATGATCCGCCGCTTGCCCCAGATCGTTTCGATCCAGAA
>DLGU01000165.1:0-9260 GCA_002482865.1 Porphyrobacter sp. UBA7686 | reverse complement strand
CTTGGCGGTCTGCTGGCTGATGGTGGAACCGCCCCTGATCCGGCCGCCCTCCATGTTTTCGCGCATCGCCTGCTCGATCGCCTCCGCATCGAAGCCGTAATGCTCGCAGAAGCGCGAATCCTCCGCTGCGATCACCGCGCTCACCAGATTGCGGTCGATATTGTCGAGGCTTTCCCAGTCCTTGGTGATGCCCTTGTCGTCCATCAGCATGGTCGCAGTGACGGGGACAGGCAGCCACTTGAACGCCACCACCAGCACCAGCGTAAGACCGATAAAGGCGCCAAAGGCCTTGGCGATGAGGCGCAGGATCGTGATCACAGCGCTGGCTCTAGCGCAGCAATCCGGCGCAGGGAAGCATCGGCGCTTGCAGGGTTGGCCGCGCCGTGGCTACCTGTGTCCACACCTAGGGGAGAATTCCATGCGCCTGTTCCACGCCGCCGCCGCCAGCGCCATCGCGCTCGTCCTTGCCGCGCAACCCGCGCTCGCCGAAGCGCCCGCGACCAAGGCGGCGATTGAGGCGGAGTATGACAACTACCTCGCCCCGCTGTTCCTCGATTTCCACCAGAATCCCGAGATGGGTTTCCTGGAAAATCGCACGGCGGCCAAGATGGCGGCGGAGCTGAAAGCGGCCGGGCTGGAGGTGACGACAGGCGTCGGCAAGACTGGCGTGGTCGGCATCCTGAAGAACGGCGATGGTCCGCTGATCCTGCTGCGCGCAGATATGGACGGGCTGCCGGTCGAGGAGAAAACGGGCCTCGGCTACGCCTCCAAGGCGATGCAGGTCGGCGAGGATGGCAAGGAATATCCGGTGATGCACGCCTGCGGGCATGATGTGCACATCACCTCGCTGGTGGGTACCGCGCGGCGGCTGGTGGCGATGAAAAGCCAGTGGAAGGGCACGCTGATGTTCATCGTCCAGCCCGCCGAGGAAGGCGTGCGCGGGGCCAAGGCGATGATGGAGGACGGGCTGTACCAGCGCTTCGGCAAGCCAGACTATGCGCTGGCCTTCCATGTCGCGGCGGAACTGGAGACGGGTAAGGTCTCCGCCTCCGAAGGCATCCAGTATTCTTCCTCGGATTCGCTCGATATCCGCGTGCCGGGGATCGGCACCCACGGCGCAGCGCCGCATCTGGGGCGCGATCCGGTTTACATCGCGTCGCAGGTGGTGACCGCGCTGCAATCTATTGATTCGCGTGAGATTTCTCCGACAAAGCCGGTGGTGGTGACGGTCGGTTCGTTCCATGCAGGATCGAAGCACAACATCATCTCGGACGAGGCGAAGCTGCAAGTCACGGTGCGCGCGAATGACGAGGAGACCCGCGAACAGGTGATCGCCACGGTCGAACGGATCGCGGTGAATATCGGCAAGGCGCATGGCCTGCCCGACAATATGCCGGTCACCGTGACGCGCCTTCCTGGCACGCCGACCACCATCAACGACGCCGCGCTTGCGCGCCGCCTCAACGCGGTGATGCAGCGCGAATTGGGTGCGGCGGCCTTTGTCCCCTTCGAGCAGAAGAACATGGGGGCCGAAGACTTCACCTATTTCGTCGCGGCTGACACCGGCGTCCCCGGCTATTACTTCGCGGTTGGCGGGACGACGCCGGAGCGGATCGCCGCGGCCAAGGCGGGCGGTGCGCCGATTGCCGGGCACCACTCTCCGCTGTTCCAGGTCGCCCCGCGTGAAAGCGTGGTGCTGGGCACGCGGGCAATGGTGGCAGCGGTGCTGGATCTGGCCCCGGCGAAGTAATCGTTCTGCAAATGTTCCACGTGAAACATTGGCGCATCTGACAGGGAAAGGGGCGCTGCGATTGCTCGCAGCGCCCCTTCTATGCCGATCGATAACCGCGACATAACCGCGACATAACCACGCAATAACCCGCCAACGACGCCGCGACGGCGGCACCGGCCGGTCAGCGCTTATGCCACGCCGGGCAGCAACCGCTCGCCAGCGATCCGCTGCATTGCCTTTTGCAGCTTTTCGAACGCGCGCACTTCGATCTGGCGGATACGTTCGCGGCTGACGTCATAGGCCTGCGACAGCTCTTCGAGCGTCTGCGGCTTTTCCGTCAAGCGCCGTTCGGTCAGGATGTGACGCTCACGCTCGTTGAGGCTTTCCATCGCTTCCGACAGCATTGCCATGCGCATCTGCGATTCTTCGGCATCGGCGACGGTTTCGTCTTGCAACGGGCGATCATCCGCCAGCCAATCCTGCCACTGGCCCGAGCCTTCCTCATCCCCGCGCAAGCTGACGTTGAGCGACGCATCGCCGCCCATCATCATCCGGCGGTTCATATTGATGACTTCCTGCTCCGGCACGCCCAGATCGGTCGCGATCTTGGTCACGTCCTCGGGCGACAGGTCGCTGTCTTCATAGGCCTCGAGCTGCTTCTTCATCCGGCGCAGGTTGAAGAACAGCTTCTTCTGCGCGGCGGTGGTGCCCATCTTGACGAGGCTCCACGAGCGCAGGATGAACTCCTGCATCGACGCCTTGATCCACCACATCGCGTAGGTCGCGAGGCGGAAACCGCGATCGGGTTCGAACTTCTTGACGCCCTGCATCAGGCCCACATTGCCTTCCGAAATCAGATCGGAGACGGGCAGGCCATAGCCGCGATACCCCATCGCGATCTTCGCGACGAGCCGCAGGTGGCTGGAAACGAGCTGGGCAGCCGCTTCGGGATCTTCGTGCTCCTGATACCGCTTGGCGAGCATATATTCCTGCTCGGCGGTGAGGATCGGGAACTTGCGGATTTCCGAAAGATAGCGGTTGAGGCTCTGCTCACCGCTGAGGGCCGGGACCGAAGACGACTTCGATCGGACACTTTGGGACTTGGTCACGTTTTACCTAACCTTTCTAGCGTCGACCGCTTGCGCTGGACCCCTGATGGGCATCCCGCGAACTGGGCCACGGGTTCTATATATACGCGAAAACGCTTCAGATGTATGCGGGTTTCATCGATTACTATGTCGCAGTTGGTCGATAAGTTCCGACATATCTTGCGGGAGATCGCTGCTGAAACGGATCGATTCGCCCGTCACCGGATGGACAAAGCCAAGCTCGGCGGCGTGCAGGGCCTGCCGAGCAAAGCCGAGTCGCTCCAGATCGGCGCGAAGGGATTTGGGGGTACGGCCATAGGCAGGGTCTCCCAGTAGCGGATGGCCGATTGACGCAAAGTGAACACGCACCTGATGGGTGCGCCCGGTCTCCAACCGGCATTCGATCACCGCGGCGTCATCCAGCCGTTCGATCACTGTGTAATGGGTGATCGCGGTTTTCCCGCGTGAGGAATTGTTGGGCAGCACCGTCATTTTCTTTCTGTCGGCATCCGACCGTCCTACGCGGGCGTTGATCGTGCCTTCGGACGGCGAGGGGTGCCCGGCGCAGACCGCGATATAGCGGCGGTGGACGGTGTGCGCGGCGAACTGGATGGCCAGCCCTTCATGTGCCGCGTCCGACTTGGCAATCACGAGCAGGCCCGAAGTGTCCTTGTCGATCCGGTGGACAATACCCGGCCGCGCGACCCCGTTGATGCCGGACAGGTTGCCCCGGCAGTGGTGCAGCAGCGCGTTGACCAGCGTGCCGGTGATGTTGCCCACCGCCGGGTGGACGACCATCCCCGCAGGCTTGTCGACCACGATCAGGTGCGCGTCCTCATAAGCGATGACGAGAGGGATATCCTCGGGCACAGCCTCAGCGGGCATGGCGGCGGCAATAATGATGCGGAACGGCGTCTCTGCTGCAACCTTCATTGAGGCGGAGGTGGCGGTCTTCCCCGCGACATCGACTCGGCCTTGCTCGATCAACCCCTGCACCCGCGCACGGGACAGGCCCGTGGCCTCGGCCAGAGCCTTGTCGAGGCGGGCGGGGGCGGGGATGGTGCCAGTGATGATTTCTGTGTCGCTCACCAGCGCCCCCTACCCGTTCGCCTTCGGCTTGTCGCCATCTGCCCCTATTCCGTTCGCCCTGAGCTTGTCGAAGGGCCGCTTTTGCTCTTTGCGAGGCTCGAAATGCGTTCCCAATCGCCGCGGATCAAAGCCATCTTCTTGGCCCGTGACCAGCCTTTGATCCGCTTTTCAAAGGCGAGAGCCTCGTAGCGTGTCGGAAACTCGCCGCACCACACCAATTCCACTGGTTGCAGGCCTGCGGTGAAGCCCGGCACCACGCCCGACTGGTGTTCACCCAGCCGCCGCTCAAGATCATCAGTATGTCCAACGTAGAACTTGCCGCCCCGGCAGTGCAGCATGTAGGTCCAGAACGGCATTTTGTTGAGCTAAGTGAAGGACGGCCCTTCGACAAGCTCAGGGCGAACGGGTTTTGGAACTCATGCATGCAAGCTCAGGGCGGACGGATTGGGAGGTTTCCGCCGAAGCCCTCGCCGCCATGCGTGCTGCTGCCGCTGCCGCTCACCCCTCGGAGGCGTGCGGGTTGTTGCTGGGCGAGGGCGCGCGCATCACCGAGGCCCGCGAAACCCGCAACGTCCATCCCACCCCGCAAACCCATTTCGAAATCGACCCGCAGGCGCTGATCGACGCCCACCGTGCCGCGCGGGGCGGAACCGGGCCGCAGGTGCTCGGGTATTTCCACTCGCATCCCGCAGGGCCGCCCGCGCCATCGGCCACCGACCGCGCCTCGGCTTCGGGCGATGGCCGGGTGTGGGCGATCATCGCGGGACACGACGTGAGGTTCTGGATGGACGGGGAACAAGGCTTTGTCGCCCTTCCCTTTACCCTGATCGATGGCTAGGAATGCGCCATGATTTCCCAGACTGATCTTGCTGCGATGCTGTGCTCGCGCCTGTGCCATGACATGCTTTCGCCGGTCGGCGCGCTCGCCAACGGGTTGGAGCTGCTTGCCGACGAGCAGGACCCGCAGATGCGCGCGCGCTGCATGGAGCTGCTTGAGCAGTCGGCGCGGATCAGCACCGACAAGCTCAAGTTCTTCCGGCTGGCCTTCGGCGCGGCGGGCGGCTTTGGGGAAGCGATCCCGGTGGACGAGGCCAAGGCGGTGATCGATGCGCTGGCGTCCGATGCCAAGCGGGTCGAGGTCAATTGGGCGATTGCGGAACCAAGCCTGCCCAAACCGGCGGTCAAGGTGCTGCTGAACCTCGCTCAGATCGGATTGGATGCGCTGGTGCGCGGCGGGACGCTCGACATCGGGGCGGAACGGCGCGACGGCGCGGTCGAGATCGTGGCGCGGGCGCGGGGCGAGCGGATCGCCTTCGACGAAACCATCGGCCGGGCGCTGCAAGGCGATCTTGACGAGAGCGAAATCACCAGCCGCACCGCCGCTGCCCACATGATAGCGGTAATGGCCGAGGAGATGGAGGGCGGCCTCCAGTACAAGCTGGGCGATGGGGCGCTGGTCTTGGGCGCGGTGCTGCCTGAGCCCGATGGCATGATCGGCTAGGTCGCGTCGATGCTGGGGGGCGACGACGCAGAACTGGTTCACCGCGAGGTTCCCTCGCCCAACCACGGGGCACGGACCTTGCCGGTCTCGATGGTGGTGATCCACTATACCGAGATGAAGCCGGTCGAAGCCGCGATTGCGCGGATGTGCGACCCCGCCACCTCGGTCAGCGCGCATTACTGCATCACTGAAGAAGGTGAAGTGATCCGACTGGTGCCCGAAGCCCGCCGGGCTTGGCACGCGGGCGCTAGCTACTGGCGCGGCATCCCGGATGTGAACTCGGCGAGCATCGGGATCGAATTGGATCACCCCGGCCACGCGCTCGGCTATCGCGGGTTTGCCGATAGCCAGATCGACGCGCTGATCCCGCTGCTGAGCCGGATCGTCAAGCAGTACGACATCCCCCGCGCCAATGTGGTCGGCCATTCCTGCGTCGCCCCGATGCGCAAGGTCGATCCGGGTGAGCTGTTTCCGTGGGACCGGCTCGCGCAACACAAGCTGTGCCTGCCGCGTCCGCAAAGCCTTGCGGCGGGCAATCCGTTCCACAACGAAGGCTCGTTCTTCCTCGCGCTGGAACGCTTCGGCTACGACATCACCGACCAGACCAAGGCGGTCGAAGCGTTCGAACGGCGCTGGCGACCCGAACACATCACCGGCATCCCCGATGGCGAGATCGCCGCGATCCTGTGGCAATTGCTGCTCGACCGAGATCAGGGGCGGACGCGGTAGGACACTCCCTATCCGTTCGTGACGAGCGTAGTCGAGACACCCGCGCTGTGCCCTCTCGACTGCGCTCGAGGCGAACGGGATTTTGCAATTGGACTGTCAGCCCCCTATAGACCGCCCGGTCAGGGGGCCTGAGGCAGCCGCGTGACCTTCGGGTCGCGAGGAAAGTCCGGGCTCCACGAAACAAGGGTGGCGGGTAACGCCCGCCGGCTGCTCGCAACGGCGGCAAGGGAAAGTGCCACAGAGAGCAAACCGCCGATGGTTTCCCCGCAAGGGGCGCACAGGCAAGGGTGAAAGGGTGCGGTAAGAGCGCACCGGGGGGCTGGCAACAGCCACCGCATGGCAAACCCCACCCGGAGCAAGGCCGAATAGGGGTCTCGCGCCTTTCGCAAGAAGGGTAGGCGTGTTTCGCGCCGAGAGACCCGGGTTGGCTGCTAGAGCGCCGGAGCAATCTGGCGAGCAGATGAATGGCTGCCACCGCAGGTCCGTCCGCAAGGATACCGCCTGAGGAGACAGAACCCGGCTTATGATGGCCCCCTGATATGAGCATTCCCCCTAAAGTCCCTCCCCGTTCCGCAGGAATGGGGAGGTGGCACCGCGAAGCGGTGACGGAGGGGTAAGCGGCAAGCAGGCAGACCCCTCCGTCAGCCGCCTGCGGCGTCTGCCACCTCCCCATCCTTGCAGGACGGGGAGGGACTAGGGCCCCTCGATCACAAGGGGTTGGTGCTGGCCGCCCCTTCGCGTAACCTTTCCCTCGGGAGGATTTGCCGCTGATGTTCACGCTTGCCGCCGCGCTTTCGCTCGCTGTCCAAGCCCCTGTGCCGGGGGCCTCGGAAGACGCGGCCGAGCTTGAAGCGATCGAGTCCTGCGCGCTCCCCGGTGAGGCACCGGGTGCCCGCGCGAAGTGGGCGATCATCGATGCGCGCGCCATGACGTCGCCCACCGACCTCGCCGCAGCGCTGCGTGCCGCGCCTGCGGGCCATCGCCGGATCGTGCGGGGCGGTAGCTTCAAGGGCGCGGATATGCGCGAGCCTGCGGCGCTGCTCGCCAATGCGTGCCTGGTCTCGACCGATCTCGACGGCACCAATTGGGAAAACACCATCGTCCCCGGGCTGAGACTGGTGCGGGTCGCCCTGACCAACGCCAAGGCCACCGGCGCACACTGGTCGTGGGGTTCGATGCTCGGGACGAATTTCGCCGGGACCAATTTCACCGGCGCAGACCTTTACGGCATCCGCTTCGTCTCCGCGTGGCAGGGCGCGGATTTTGGCGAGGTCAGCTTCAGGGCGGCCAACCTCACCGATGCGACTTTTGCCTGCGGGATCACGGTCGACGAATGGTGCATCAATGCCACCCCCGACCTGACCGACGCCAATCTGACCGGAGCCGACATCAGCGCGCTGGGCCTGTGGGATGCGCGGATGAACCTCGGCGCGATCCTCAACACCACCACGGTCTCGCCGCGCTCGCTCGTCAACCTTGGCGGCGCGCGGATCACCGGCCCGCTGCGGCTGGCGACCTATTTCACCCCGACCTATCCCGACGGGGAATATGTCCCCGTCACCGCCACGATCAGCGCCGACGAAGCGCGCACGATCATCAACGGCGCTCTTGCCGCCAGTGCCGAAGTGGATCGCCCCAGCTTCGATTGCGCCAAGGCCGCCACCCCGGTCGAGGTGATGATCTGCGACGAATACGAATATGTCCTGCGCCGCTACGATCTCGAACTGGCCGAGGTGTGGCGGGAGCTGCGGGCGGCGGGGAAGGGCGATCTGGCCGATCAGCGCCGCTGGCTGAAATCACGGTCCGCTTGCGAGGATCGGGCCTGCCTCAGCGATCTCTACGAAGCGCGCCTCGCAATGCTGCGCGGCCAACTGGGCCCCGGCATCACGCTCGCGGCTGGCCAAAGCGTGACCTATCATGGCCGCCTGCTGCCGCTGCCCGAAGCGATGCGCAGCGGCGCGTTGTATGAACGCATCATCCCGGTGCTGATCGATGCGAGCGATCAGAGCGTCACCCTGACCGGCAATCCCGACGGCAGCATCGCCGCCACCGGCAGTGCCATTGGCGGCAATGCGCATATGTGCGATCTGGGGGTGGAGGCGGCGCGCTTTGACCGAGCCACCGGCTGGTGGAGCGCGGTCAGCGCGGAGACGGGCGCCAAGGTTCCGCTCTTCCGGATCGAGGGGCGCAGGATCCTGTTCCGCTATAGCGGCAACCTCGGCGGCACGCCGGAGGAAGCGGGCGAGTTCATCAGCTGCGGCGCAAGGGCCGGTTTTGCCGACGGGCTTGATCTGACCCCGCGTTAAGCCTCATCCCCGTCCCGGGCTTGACCCGGGGCGGGGGGCGGAGCTTACACCCGCCCGACGCTCACATAAGTGAACCCGGCGGCGGCCATATCATCGGAGTTGTAGATATTGCGCAGGTCAACCAGCACCGGCGCGTTGGCGAGTTCCTTCACCCGCTTGAAATCAAGCGCGCGGAAGGCGTCCCATTCGGTCACGATCACCACCACATCCGCGCCTTCAATCGCGGCGTACGGGCTGTCGCACATGGTAACGCCGGCCAGCAACGGGCGGGCCTGCTCCATGCCTTCAGGATCGTAGGCGGCGACTTCGACCCCTGCGTCCATCAGCGTCTGCGCCACCGCAATCGCCGGGCTGTCGCGCATGTCGTCCGTGTTGGGCTTGAAGGTCAGGCCGAGCAGCGCCGCCTTCTTGCCGCGCGCGTCCTCGAACCCGCCAAGCGCGTCGACGACCTTGCGGCCCATCGCGCGCTTGCGGCTGTCGTTGACCTTGACCACGGCCTCGACGATCCGAACCGGGCTGTCGTAATCCTCGGCGGTCTTGAGCAGCGCCAGCGTGTCTTTGGGGAAGCACGACCCGCCATAGCCGGGCCCGGCGTGGAGGAACTTGGAACCGATGCGCTTGTCCATTCCGATCCCGCGGGAGACGTCCTGCACATTGGCGCCGACCTTCTCGCACAGATCGGCCATCTCGTTGATGAAGGTGATCTTGGTCGCGAGGAAGGCGTTGGCGGCGTATTTGATCAGCTCGCTGGTGCGGCGGCTGGTGAACAGGATCGGGCTCTCATTGAGGAACAGCGGGCGATAGACCTCACGCAT
>DLGU01000044.1:10952-47525 GCA_002482865.1 Porphyrobacter sp. UBA7686 | reverse complement strand
TGATGTTTCACCGGGGGCTTTGCTACGGGGCATCGGGGAATTCCTCCGGTTCACGTCAATGGGAAACCCATGGCTAGCGGTGAACAGGATCGGGCACCCTAAACGACTTTAGGGTCGTGGTTGAGCGTCAGGTCTCCGCCACTCGGTAACCCACACCCCCGGGCCGGTCGGCCAATAGCAGGTTGGACTCGCGCGGGGTCAGTTCGGCACGTTCCCCCTGCCTGCAAGGTCTCCTGCAGTTGCAATCCGGCCCCGATAGGCGGACACTCGCGCCCAAGAGCCGGGGAGCAAACCCGGCGGAGCTACATGATGATGACAACCGCCAGCGCCCACCCCGACGATCCGCACTATGTCCACCGCACGGGCTGGTTGCGGGCATCGGTGCTGGGGGCCAATGACGGGATCATCTCGGTGTCTTCACTGATCATTGGCGTGGCTGCAGCGACGCCTGAACCGGGCGCGATCATGGTTGCCGGGGTGGCGGCGCTGATGGCCGGTGCCATGTCGATGGCGGCGGGCGAGTATATCTCGGTCTCCAGCCAAGCCGATTCTGAACAGGCCGACATCCGCCGTGAGGCCGAGGCGCTGGCCGCCACGCCAGCCGACGAAGAGGCGGAGCTTGCGGCGATCTACCGCGCGCGTGGCCTGAGCGAGCAGACCGCTGCTGCTGTCGCGCGCGAGCTTACCACGCTCGATCCCTTGGCAGCGCATGTGCGCGACGAACTTGGCCTGTCGGACCAGCTGGCGGCCCGCCCGTTGCAGGCAGCACTGGCATCAGGGCTGACCTTCAGCGCGGCGGCGGCCGTGCCGTTGGGGGCGGCTTGGCTTGCACCGGCCGATGCGATCACCTTCACTGTGGTGGCAGTATCGATCCTTGCGCTGGCCATCCTCGGCGCGCTCGGCGCCAAAGCCGGTGCCGCACCGCTTGTCCCCGCAACGCTCCGGGTGGTGGGCTGGGGGGCGTTCGCCATGGCGACCACGGCTCTGGTCGGACGCCTGTTCGGGGTCAGTGTCTGAGGCGCTGGCCATAAGCACCTGCTTAGGCAGGGCCGGATAAGCAGATCGCCAATCGCGCGGCGGGTTAAGCCGCCTCACATGACGCGGGTCAGCGGCTCGCTTTTCCCCCCAATGTCCAAAGCAGTCGCTGGCAACCTTCGCAAAGGATGCGCTATGACTGAGACAACCACACCTGCCCGCCGCCGCTGGGATCCGATTGTCCGGATCACGCACTGGTCGATCGCCTTGGCGGTGCTCGCCAATGCCCTCGTCACCGAAGAAGGCTCCGGCCCCCACATCTGGGTCGGCTATGGGCTCGCCGCAATCCTTGGGCTGCGCCTGTTGTGGGGGCTGGTCGGCCCGGCCGAGGCGCGCTTTGCCGCCTTCTGGCCGAGCCCGCGCAAGGCGCTCGCCCATCTGCGTGACATCCGGGCAGGCACCGTCGTCCCGCACACCTCGCACAATCCGCTGGGCGCCTTGATGGTCTATGCCATCTGGGGCTGTCTGCTGACGATCATCGCCACCGGGGTCACGATGGCCGGACCGCCCCCGTGGGATGGCGCGGAGCGGGAAGAGGAACATCGCAGCATCGCTGTCTCAGGGGAGAGCCATGACGAGGCCAGCGAAGAGGGGGACGGCGAAGAGGAAGGCGAAGAAGGCCTCCTTGAGGAAATCCACGAAACCGCTGCCAACCTGCTCTACCTGCTGATTTTGCTCCACCTTGCCGGCGTGATCTTCGAGACCCGGCGCAGCGGCAAGCAGGTTCTGGTGGCGATGGCCCCGTTCGGGCGATAGGCACGTGACATGAACGCAAGAACGCGCAGCATTGAACGCAAGGCCACCGGGGTCAG
The DNA here is from genome assembly GCA_002482865.1 of Porphyrobacter sp. UBA7686. Taxonomy (GTDB): domain Bacteria; phylum Pseudomonadota; class Alphaproteobacteria; order Sphingomonadales; family Sphingomonadaceae; genus Erythrobacter. The sequence continues at coordinate 45,678 of DLGU01000044.1, read as the reverse complement.
CATCCTGGTGGCCTTGCAAGCCTTGGCCTGCGCGTTCTTTCTGGCTGATCTGGTTGGCGATGTTGTGGCAGACGGGATCGGCCTGCATTTGGCCATCGAAGGCATGGCCGCAATCGCCCTGCTGGTCGCAGTGGTGCTGGGAAGTTTGCAGGTGCGCAACCTGATCGCCGCCGCCCGGCGTGACGAGGCCGCGGTCGCCGCGGCGCAGGGCGCAATGTCGGACCTGATCGCCCTGCGCTTCGCGGAATGGCAGCTCACTGCAGCCGAGGCGGATGTGGCTCTGTTCGCTCTGAAAGGCTGCGATATTGCCGAGATCGCAGCCTTGCGCGGATCGGCGGCAGGCACCGTGCGCGCACAGCTCACCAGAGTCTATGCCAAGGCCGGTGTCGATTCCCAGTCAGGCCTGATCGCGCTGTTCCTTGAGGAGCTGATCGCGTTGCCGGATCACGGGCCTTCCGCGCCGCGCGGCTAATGTCTCGGCACTGGCGCCGCTGCGTCCTTTTGGTATGCTTGCCCCGGGGAATGCACGCGCGTGCATATTTGCGAGTCTGACGGCGGCGTAGCCGCGCAGGCCGCCAGAGGGGGGAATTACGATGCGTTCGATTATCGCCACAGTCCTGTTGCTATCGGCCTCTCCGCTGGCGGCTCAGATTGCCACGCCTGAGCGGCCGGTTACCGATCCCAAGACCATCGAGTCCCCCGTCAACCCCGAGGCGCGCGCAGTGCCGCTCGAGGATATCGGCAATTCGCGCGGGTTCGCAGGCGTCACCTGGAGCGCGGACGGCGAACACGTGTTCATTTCGACCAACCTCACGGGGCGTTACAACATCTGGCGGGTCGATGCCGATGGCAGTTGGCCGTTGCAGATGACGCAATCGGACGACACGCAAAGCGGCCTTGCCGCTTCGCGCGATGGCAAATGGCTCTATTTCATCCAGGATAACGGCGGGGACGAGTATTACGATCTCTACCGCGTCCCCACCAGCGGCGGCGCGGTCGAGCGGATCACCGCCACCCCGGACCTCAGTGAGCGGGCGATGGTGCCGGGCGGCGCGGACGGGCGGATTGCGCTGTCGGTCAAGAAGAAGAGCGAGGCGCAGTCCAATCTTGCGGTGCTTAGCCCCGATGGCACGGTGCGCGTGCTCACCGCCGAGGCCGATCCCGACTTCGAATGGAGCCCCCGGCTCTGGGCGGACGGTGGCCAGACGATCTTCGTCAACCGGGACAAGATCGATTCGACCATGACCGAAATCTGGCGTGTTGATGTGGCCAGCGGCAAGGCGACCAAGGTGCTTGGGCAAGACGACACGATCTTCCGGGTGATGGACGTAAGCGCCGATGGTGAATGGCTCGCGGTCACCACCGATGCCGAGATTGGCCGCCCGCGCGCTGGGCTTTACAACCTCAAGACCCGCCAGTGGCGGTGGCTGAAGCCGATCGCCTGGGACCAGTCGGCGCTGCGCTTCACGCGCGACGGCAAGGCCTTGCTGGTCGAAAGCTCTGACGATTTGCGCAGCACCTTGGTTCGGTACGATCTGGCGACCGGCGCGGAAACCGCGCTGAAACTGCCCACCGGCATCAATTACACGACCGGCAACGATCCGCGCTCACCCGATGGAAAGTCGCTGCTGGTGGTGAACATGGCCGCCAATGTCGCGGGCGAGCTGAACCGCTATGATTTGGCCGATGACACCGTGATGCCGATCACGCAGCTGGCCCTCGCCAGCCTGCGGCCCGAAGCGCTCGCGGGCTCGCAGATGGTGACCTACACCAGCTTCGATGGCACCCGCATCAGCGCGCTGGTGACGATGCCCGCGAACCTCAAGCGTGACGGCAGCAACCCGGCTATCGTCATCCCCCACGGCGGGCCGACGGGCAAGACCGATGACTACTTCGACGATATCGCCGCCGCGCTCGCCAGCCGCGGGTTCATCATCATCGCGCCTAATTTCCGCGGCTCGACGGGCTACGGCAAGGCGTTTCAGGCTGCGAATTACGATGATATGGGCGGCGGCGACCTGAAGGACGTGATCACAGCCAAGCAGTTCCTTGTGCAAAGCGGCTATGTCGATCCCAAGCGCGTCGGCATCTTCGGCGGCTCCTACGGCGGGTTCATGACGCTGATGGCGATCGGCAAGGCGCCCGATGAATTCGCGGCGGGCGTCCAGTGGTTCGGCATCATCAACTGGCGCACGATGTACCGCGATATGGACGAAGTGCTCAAAGCCTACCTGCGAAGCCTGATGGGCACGCCCGAGGAGAATCCCGAAGGCTATGACCGCGCCTCACCCCTCACCTATATCGCCAATGCCAAGGCCCCGCTGCTGACGATCCAGGGCGACAACGACATCCGTGTGCCGCGCGGGCAGGCGCAGGAGGTGGACGACATCCTGAAGGCAAAGGGCAACACAGTCGAGACGGTGTTCTACCCCGCCGAAGGTCACGGCTTCAGAAAGCGCGAAAACCAGCTCGATTCGCTCAAGCGCACAGTGGATTGGTTCGAACGTTACCTCAAACCTGCCCCGCCGAAATAGGAAGCGGTAGCGGGAAGCACCGCCTGTTGATCCGATGGGTGATTATCCAGAGGTGGCGCGCCCAGCGCATGGAGGATGGGGTGAAGACCAATACCGTCAAGCGCGACATCACCGCGATCAAGGCCCGCGCCTTGCGATGGGGAGGTGTCGGCAGAAATTTGCCTAAGCCGGCAGTGCTGTAAGCTGCGCAATAATCGCTTCGGCCCCCGGATCGCGCGGACGCACTTTCAGGGTTGCAAGTGCTTCCCGCAGCGCCCCTTCCCTGTCTCCTGACGCCAGTAGAGCCTGAGCCAGATCGCGCCTTACGGGATACCAGAATGCGGGCGGGTCGGTGAAGCGGCTGAAGTCTTCCGTTTCCTGAACGAGCGCAGCTTCCGCGAAGGAGGCAGCAGCGTCCTGATAGCGGCCTTCCATCATCGCCTTCCTCCCGATCAGCACTGCTCGCGTGATCGCCAGCATCTGGTCAGCGGCGGCCAGCCGGTCGGCTTCCTCGGCTTCGGGAAGCTCGATGCGCTCTGGGATGGCGTCACGCTCCACCATCATCTTTTCCGTATCGCCCAGAAACGCGTAGGCCTCGCCCCGCGCGTAGTGCCATGCTGCCCTGAGGTAAGGCAGCTTCGGCTCCTCCAGTGCGAGCACGGCCATGGGGCTTTCAAACCGACCCATCGCGAAATAGGCGGACGACAGCAGCAGCTGTCCGAAGAAGCCGCCTTCTTCCTGCGCCTGCGCACGGTCGATCAGCGGGCGGGCCAGCAGCAAAGCGGTGCGGGAATCGTCGGCCATCAATGCGCCGCCCAGCCCGAAGATAACGTTGTGCGTGTGATAGGGGATGTTCCAGACCCGCATCGGATCGTCATCATCCATCATCATCGCGTGATGCTCACCAATCTGGACTGCGATGCGGTTGACCTCGGCAGCCTCGGCATAACGACCGACCCAGAAATAGGTGTGCGCGGGCATGTGGACGAGGTGGCTCGCAGCCAGCTTCATCGCAGCTAGCCGATCAGCGTAGGCCTCTGCCAGGCCGGGCTCGCCATAAATCTCGGTCGCGTGAATGTAGAAATGAATGGCGCCGGTGTGATCAGGCTCGCGCGTCAGCACCGGCTCCAGCAAATCCATCGCGGTGCGCATCGATTCCTTGCCGAAGTCTGAGATCATTTGCGCATCGGCGGCCAGCGTCTGCATGGTCGCATGTTCAGGATGGGCCGCTGCCAGACGAGCCATCGCAGCGGCGTAGGCTTTGTCCCGCGCGGCAGTATCGCCCTTGGCGCGGTAGCGTTCCACCAACGCTGCGGCGAACGCGGTCTCCAGATCGGATCCGCCCTTCTTGGCCAAGGCAAGCGCCCGCTTCGCCAAGGCCAATGGCGCGGCGCGTTCTTCCATCTCCTTGCCGTAGTTCAGCGAAGGCCCGAGCGCGTAGGCGTGCCCTGCCAGGCACATGGCACAATCCGGATCCTGCCTGACCGCTTCGGCCATCGCATCGATCGCTTCTTGATGGGCAAAGGCAAAGGCGAGTTCGATCCCGTTGTCGAAGAACGCTTGTGCATCAGGGACGCTGGTGGCGATGGGAAAACCGCCATTGCCGTAATTGGGCAGGAGCTTGGGGCTTCCTGCTTGCGCCATCGCGCCGTGATCCGAATGGTTGATGGCGGTAGCTTCTCCGGGAGCGGCACTGACTGCCAGCTCGCTATGGCCGCCTTGATTGTCCTGCGCAGCAACGCCTGTCGCAAGCAGAGCAACCGATGCTGTAAGTGTCCATTTGAACATCATCTCTTCCTCTGGTCCAAAAAAGTTCTGCTGCCGCTTACTCGAAGCCGAGGAGCGATACGTCAATTGATATCCATGACTGCGCGATGCGCACGGTCATGCCGAGCGCGATCACGTCACCCCGCAGGCTCCACGAGCGCGACATCGAACCCGAACGGCGCCACCTCCAACCCACAAGAGCGCTCAAGCCCTCAAGAGAGATGCCAGCAACGCTATCGACAGGCGCTGGTCGCTGCCCAGTCGCTCATCGGATGAAGAACCACACACCGCGCAGTGCTTTACACAAAATTAAATAAAACGCCACATTATCAGATGCCTAGACGGATTTCGCTAGAGGATGACATGGCGAACACCGATCCTGTTCTGCTGCTGCCGACAACCGGCGAACCTTTCTGGTTTGGCTGGGGGACGAAGCGTGCCGAGTGGAAGGCCGGCATCCATCTGTTCGTCGAGGTTTGGAGAAGAACGGGGACTTTCGCACACATCTGACCGGTTTGCTGGAGCGTGCGACAAAACGGTCGCCGCCAACGGCGCGGTATCCCGCCGTGAGAAGGGCGCAGCCTTCCTCTTGCGGTACAACCACAGCGTAGGAGCATCACATTGAGCAGGACTTTGTCAGCAACCCCGCGGCGGACCAGGCTTTCCCGCATCTGCCTCCAACTTCTTGCGATCCTGGCTCTGGTTGGCCCTGTTGCAGGCTGCGGTGGCGCCGACGATGGATCGGCCGTGCCGTCGATGGTCGGGTCAAGTGGAGGCGGGGCAACCCCCGCTCCGGCTTCGGGAACAGTCGCGCTGACAGGCCCTTTGTCAGTCAGCCGGCCAGGCTGGTTCAACCTTGCTGCTACTGCCAGCGAGAATGTGGCCAGCGTATCGCTGTTTCGCGACGGCGTGCTGGTTGCGCGCGACGAAAACCGCGACTTCGCTTTCAGGGTGCCCTACACGGCGAGCAAGATCGGTACCGAGCGCTTCGAGGTGCGTGGGTTCGATCAGGCCGGACGACAGATCGCCAGCAGCACTTCTGATGTGGCAGTGAATATCGGGCGCGTGATCTATGTGTCGGGCAATGGGAGCGATACTGCCTCCGGCCTGTCAGAAGCCACCGCAAAACGGACCCTGCAGGCGGCCCACGGCATATCCCAACCGGGGGATTCGATCCTTGTGATGACCGGGATCTATTCCGAGCCGAACCCGAGCGTAAATGTGCTCAACATCACCCGCAGCGGCCGCGCAGATGCGTGGACCGCCTATATCGGTTATCCGGGCCAGAATCCGGTGATCCGCGCGCGCAACTGGAATGCCATCGCCGTGCAGGCCTCCTACATCATCGTTGAGGGGCTCACGCTTGAAGGCAACCGCGCAGAGCTGACGCTAGCGCAGGCAGAGGCCGAAGCTACCAATCTCAACAATCCCATCACCAGCGGAAACGGCATCAGCATTACGCCGACACGAACCAGTCCTGCCATCCGTCCGGCGCATGTGATCGTGCGGGACAACGAGGTGCGCGATTTCCCCGGCGGTGGTATCGGCTCGAATGGGGCAGATTATATCACGATCGAGCGGAACCGGGTGTATCGCAACGCGTGGTATTCCCCCTACGGCAACAGCGGAATCTCGATCTATCAGCCGTGGAATTCGGACAACTCCACCGGTGTGAAGATTATTGTCCGTGAAAACATCAGCTACGAGAATTACAACTTCATCCCGTTTTTCTTTTCCGACGATGACCCAGCCCAGCGCCGCGTGACTGACGGTAATGGAATCATCATCGACGACACCCGCAACACGCAGCGCGGTTCTCCGCTCGGGGTCTATCCGGGGCGCGCTTTGGTGGAAAACAACATTGTTTTCGACAATGGCGGGCGCGGCATCAATGTCTACAGCAGCAATCGCGTCGACGTCATCAACAACACCAGCTGGCTGAATGCGCGTCATCCTGAAATTTCCAGCGAAACTGCGGTCGTGGATGCTGACGATGTGTTCCTGTTCAACAACATTTTCGTGGCACGCTCGGATCGCCTTGCGAGTCGGGTCAGCCGCGCGACCAATGTCGCTCTCAGCTTCAATCTCGTGAGCGGGGGAACGGGTTTTCAGATTGGCAGCGGAACGGGTAATCTGACGGGCGATCCGCGGTTTGCCGATCCGACCCGTCAGGATTTCAGTCTGCTCGCTGCAAGCCCTGCGATTGATGCCGGACGGATGGCAGGAAGCCCGCAGCGCGACTTTTTCGGCAACCGCCGTCCGCGCGGCGCGGGCGTCGATATCGGAGCAATCGAGAGTAAGTAACGCCCGCCGGGTTGGGGGCGCCACGCTGCCCCCAACCGGCTGCACAGCGAACCTGCCATCATGTCGCAGCTTGCCCGGCTGTCACGAACCCGGATGACCAGAGCGCCCTCGCAGGCGGAATTAACTGGCAAGTCGATCTCAAACGGAAATGGATTCATCCCTCTTTGCGCAGGGCCTGAAAGGACCACCTTGGGGACCGCCAGCAGGGCGCCCATGAATGGCAGAGTCACCTCGTTCGATAATCGGCCGCCTGCCAATCCGGGCTGCAATGCATCAGCTTTTGCCGCACGGGACGCCTGAAGCACCTCGGATTCGATATCGAACCGGTCATTATCGGATCACGAAATGCTGATGGGTTCCTGGCTCAACAGCGCAACCATAGCGCTTTCCCAAGTCTCCAAGGCCCGATCGATCTCGGCGCGCGGCACAGCGCGGATTGTTTCCAGCGAAAGACCAAACATGATGGCATTATTCAACAGGCGGACGGTTTCGAGCCGGGGGTCGTCGGCCTGGATGACGCCTTCAAGGATCCGGGCGAGCAGCCGCCGGACAAAGGCAGAGTGCCGCTTGAGCGTGTCACCGATCGCCTCGGCCAATTCGGGGTCCTCACGCATGGCCAGCTCGATTTCCATCGCCGCGACCAGTTCCTTGGATCCGATCATCGACCATGATGCTCGCGATAGGGCGAGAAACCGGGGAAGGCCTTGCGGCGCACCGCGCAATGCCTTGCGATAGGCAAGAAAACGCACGGTCGCAAAGTGGCGGACTACAGCTGCCATCAGGCCGGCCTTGGTCGGATACTGGTGCTGGAGTGCCCCTAAACTGACGCCTGCCGCATTGGCTATTCTTGTGGTTGAAGCACCTGCATACCCGACCTCGTGCAACACTTCGACGCAGGACGACAGGATCTTGCCGCGTGTCGCCGCGCTTCTTTCGACCTGCGTTCGCCGTGGCCGTCGCCGCGATGACGGTTTTGCATCGCCTGCTTTCATCTCATGTGTCCTGATAGCGCATAACGCATTTGACTCCATCGCTAACCGCCCTGTGTGTCAACCATGAGATTTCTGTTGACCTGCGCAATTACAATTTACAATATGCGCAACTTGTAAATGGAAAGGACTGGTCGGATGAAGGGTTTGAGCTCTGTGCGTCTCGCGTTTGGAATCAGCGCCAGCCTGTTGGCGCTTTGCTCGCAGGTGGCCTCTGCCCAGGACCAGGCCGACACGGAAGAATCTGTTTCCCCTAGCGAGATTTTGGTGACCGCCAATCGCCGCGAACAATCGCTGGTTGAAGTGCCGTTTGCCGTCACCGCCGTTTCCGGCGATATCCTTGAAGAACGCGCGCTTACCGACATCCGCGATTTCGCCGCACTGGTCCCCGGCTTTGCCATCGATGATCGCGGCGGCACGGATCTCAGGCTGATCCTGCGTGGCCAGAACACCGGGGGCGCGGGCGCCAGCGTTGCCACGATGATGGACGACGTCGTTCTGAGTTCGACCAGCGCGCTCAGCAACGGCTCGACCGTGACGCCAAATTTCGAGACTTATGATCTTGAGCGGACCGAAGTCCTGCGCGGCCCGCAAGGCACGCTCTATGGTGCGACAGCGCAAGGCGGGCTGCTGAAATATGTCACCCGTGCACCGGACCTGACACGCTTTTCGGGATCGGCCGAAGTCGGCATCGAGACAGTCAAGGATGGCGAGACGTCCCCCAGCATCAGAGGCGCGCTCAACCTTCCGCTGATCGAGGACAAGCTTGCGCTGAGGGCCGTCGGCTACTTCATCGATACGCCCGGTTTCATCGACAATCCCCTGCTTGGGCTCGAAGATGTCAACCGGGGTGAACGTTGGGGTGGGCGCGCCTCCCTCCTTTTCAAGCCCACTGACCGGCTGACAATCCGGCTGACCGGCGCCTATCAGGAGGAAGAATATGGCGCCGAAGGCGTGGTCGAAGTGGTCGGCGCGCCAACGGCACCGAACGGCGAAACGGCGCGTTCGTTCAATCTGGTGGGCGGCACGCCCAGCGATCGCAAGGCCTTTCAGGGTGGAAGCTCGGCCCGTTCGCAGTTTGCCAATGCGGTGATTGATTACGATCTCGGCTTTGCTCAGCTGACCAGTTCCACCAGCTTCGTGAAGGTTGATCGCCGGCTCGGCTTTGATATCGGCAATGGCCCCGGAGGACCGGGTGTCACACTTGCAGGCGCATTCGGTCCGGCCTTTGGCGAACCGATTGTGGTGCCGCTGGTGCAGGACAATGATCACCGCAAGTTCAATCAGGAAGTGCGGCTGGCATCCGCGCCCGGCAGCGGCGCAGATTGGCTTTCGTGGCAGGTGGGTGTGTTCCATTCGCGCGAAGACGTTCTGTTCGCTCAGGATTTCCAGACCTTCGCGGCCGCCCAGATCAGCCGCCCGGTGACAGTTCTGCCGTTCATTCCGGGGATTGGTGGACTGGGTCTCGGCGCACAGCGGACCGAAGCCGATTACAGTGAGTGGTCGGGCTTTGGTGATGTGACCTTCAAGCTTTCCGAACGGTTCGATATCTCGGTCGGGGGGCGTTACACCGATATCCGTCAAGACGGCACGCTGACAAATTTCCCGGGGGTGTTCACCGGGGTTCCGAGCGCGACGAACCCGGCCATTGCCAGCGTGGTTGCCTTCGATTCCTCGGAAAACAAGTTCACTTATTCGATCGCTCCGCGATTTGCTGTGTCTGACAGCGTTTCGATCTATGGCCGGATCGCGACCGGATACCGTCCGGGCGGCCCGCTGACCGTGGCGGGCGCTGGCCAGAACGGCATTCCTGCCGCATTTGATCCGGATAACACCGTCAATTACGAAATCGGCGCCAAGGGCGACCTCGGGCCGCTGGCCTTCGATGTTGCTGTCTACCGGATCGACTGGACCGACGTGCAGGTGCTGGGCGGCGTGACACCGCCCGGCGGCCAGACCGTGTTCGTGACCACCAATGGCGGGGAGGCGCGCAGTCAGGGGATCGAGTGGGCGTTCTCTGCCACCCCCGTGCAGAACTTCACCATCAGCTGGTCGGGTAGCGCGGTCGATGCCGAGCTGACCTCTGATGCGCCGGGCATCGCGGGTCTCGCGGGAGACAATCTTCCTTATGTGCCGAAATTCTCCAGCACAGTGGATTTCGATTACCGCATCCCGCTGTCTGATACCGCCGCAGTGCGGCTGGGCGGTAGCTGGTCACATATCGGTGAACGCAATGGCGAATTCATTGCCTTCCCGTTGTTTAGCAACAACCCTGAAATCCCAGACTATGACACGGTCGATCTGCGGGCCGGGCTGGAATTCGGCAATTACCGTTTCGACGCTTTGGCCCGGAACATCGGCAACACCGTCGGGATCACTGGCTACCGCAGCGCTGCCGGATTCAATGGCCAGACCGGTCAGGCCGCCATTGTGCAGCCACGTTCCTTTATCCTGCGGATCAGCGGCCAGTTCTAGGACATAGTGGCATGAACGGGACTCCGTTGCCGGTCAGGGCCTTGCCTAGGCCCTATCTTGTCTTCGTTGGCGACGAACAGCACCGTTCCGTCGCAAAGACCGGGGCCGGGGTCTGCTATTGGGCTCCGGAAGCCTGCACCGGGCAATGGCGGCTGTCGCCCGCAGCGATCGATCTTGGCCTTGCAGACATGGGTCCGGAGGAGGCTGCTGCCGCCGGAGCCAAAGCGCTCTTGATCGGAGTCGCGCCGGTTGGCGGCCTGCTGCCCGGACACTGGATCGCTAGTCTCACCGAAGCGCTCCGGTCAGGGCTTGATATTGTCAGCGGCCTTCACACCCGACTGAATGCCATCGCGGAGCTTGCGACACTGGCCGCCAGCCTGGGGCGCAAGCTCCATGATGTGAGGCATAGCGATACCAGCTTCCCCGTCGCCACCGGACGCAAGCGCCGGGGCAAGCGCGTCCTGACGGTCGGGACCGATTGCGCAATCGGCAAGAAATACGCCGCGCTGGCGTTGACGAACGCCCTCAAGGCCAGAGGTCTCGCAGCCGATTTCCGCGCCACGGGCCAGACCGGGATCATGATATCGGGTAGCGGCGTCGCGATCGATGCCGTGGTGGCGGATTTCGTGGCCGGCGCGGCCGAATGCCTGTCTCCCGATGCGGCCGACGATCATTGGGACGTGATCGAGGGTCAGGGCTCGCTGTTCCATCCCGCCTATGCCGGAGTCACTGTGGGCCTGATCCACGGGAGCCAGCCTGACGCACTGATATTGTGCCACCAGCCCGATCTTCAGACCATCAAGTCCTTTCCGGACTATCCGATCGTGCCGGTCGAAGCGGCCATCGCGCGGTACCTGGATATTGCCCGGCTGACGAACGCCGCCACTCGGTTCGTCGGAGTGAGCCTCGATACCTCGGGGATCGATGAAGACCGGGCGCGGGAGCTTTGCGCCGATATGACGCAGCGCACAGGATTGCCCGCCACCGATCCGCTGCGGTTCGGCATGGACCCCATCATGGACAGGATGTTGCAATGCGCTTGAAAATCGACATGGAACCGCGCAGCTGGCCTGTCCGCGAAGTCCTGACAATCGCGCGGGGCTCGATGACCGAGCAGCCGACGCTCCACCTGACCCTCACCCGCGAAGACGGCGTGAAAGGTCACGGAGAGGCCTGCGGCATCCCATACAAAGGTGAAACACCGGCCAGCATGGCGGCCCAGATCGAAGCCGTTCGAGCGATCGTCGAGCATGGGATCGGCCGAGGCGCGGCCATGCGGATTTTGCCCAGTGGCGGCGCGCGCATGGCCATCGACGCCGCGCTATGGGACCTTGAAGCCAAAGCCGGCGCAGGCGACCCCTTTGCCCGGAACAATCTGAGGCCCTTTCCGGTCAAATCGGCCTACACCATCGGCATACGCGACCTCGATTCTTACGAACAAACCGCTCGCGCGTTTGCGGCTTTCCCGCTGCTGAAGGTCAAAGTTGCCGACAGCGATCCTGTCAGCGCGATCCGCGCAGTTCGGAAAGGCGCGCCGGATGCCGCGCTGATCGTCGATGCCAATCAGGCTTGGAGCATCGAACAGCTCAAGCGCTTCGCTACTGAACTGGTGCCGCTCGGCGTTGCCTTGCTGGAACAGCCGATCCCGGTCGGTGCGGAAGCCGGCCTCGACGGGTGGACTTCGCCGATCCCTTTATGCGCTGACGAACTGGTCGACGGGCCGCAGGATCTCGACCGCGTGGTTGGCCGGTTCGATGTGATCAACATCAAGCTCGACAAGGCGGGGGGGCTGACGTCGGCGATGGTGCTTGCCGACGCTGCCGAAGCGCGCGGCCTGAAGCTGATGGTGGGCTGTATGCTCGGTTCATCGCTGTCGATGGCTCCAGCGATGGTGCTGGCGCAGCGCTGTTCCTTCGTCGATCTCGATGGACCGATGCTGCACGCGACCGATGTGCCGGACGGGTTCGAATATGTGAATGGGGTGGTGGCTAAGCCGTACAAGCCGTCGCTTTGGGGATGAGCACATCCGCTGTGCGCCATTTGACCACGCGGGTTCCAAGACGGCTGTTCATCTCGGCCGACATGGAAGGCATCGCGGGGGTTGCTAGCGTCAGCCAGCTGATGCCGGGCCAGTTCGAGTATGAAACCGCGAGGATCTGGATGACCGCCGAGGTTTCCGCTGCCGCGCAAGCCGCGCTGGAAGCTGGCTATGACGAGGTCATCGTCGCAGATGGGCACGGCAACGCCCAGAACCTGCTGCCCGACCGTCTACCTCCCGGAACCACACTGATCCGGTCATGGCCTCGCCCGCTCGGGCAGGTGGAGTGGGCAGATATGCCGGGCGTCGAAGCCTGCATGTTCATCGGCTTTCACAGCGGCGCGCGCAGCGGCGCGGGTACGCTGGCCCATACCCTGAACGGCACGCTATTTGCTGACGTGCGGTTGAACGGGCAAAGCTGTTCGGAAGCCATGCTGCTTGGGGCATTTGCAGGCGAAATCGGCGTACCGGTCATCCTGATCAGCGGCGACGACGCGATCTGCGGGGAGGTCGCGTCACTGATGCCCGGTATCGTCACATGTCCGGTCAAGACATTCATCGGCTGGCAATCGGTCGCAACGGCCTTGCCGCAGGATGCTGCCGCGATGGTCGGGGCGGCAAGCGCGCGGGCTGTGGGGCAGGACCGTCCGGCACCGTTCCGTTTACCGGCGCCTTACCGGCTGGAAGTGGAATTCACCCACCCCGTCATCGCCGAGCTTGCCGGACTTCTGCCAGGTTTCCGTCAGATCACTCAGGCCAGCGTTGCGGCAGAGCTTCCGACCATGCGCGCGGTGCTGCACATGCTAGGGTTTCTGGGCAGCTATCCGAAGGGGGGGTGAGGTCAAGCCTGCCTCGCCCGCGCCACGACAAGGGCTGCAGCCACCAGCACCATTCCGATGGCGTCGACCGGATCAAGCATTTCCCCGAAGGAAATCCACCCGGCCAAGACCGAAATCGCAGGCTGCGTCAGCAGCACAAGGCCGATGATCAGCGCCGAAAACCGGTTGAGCGACCAGATCAGCAGGCCCTGTCCGACGATCTGGCACGCCAGCATAAGGCCGATCAAAGGCCACCAGACGCTCGGCCAGACCGGCTCCCCCATCGATATGGCGACGGCAAGCATCACCGGTGCACCGGCAAGGCTCGACCAGAAAAGCAGGCTCCAAGGCCCGATCCGCCCGCGAATGTTCCGCACAAGCAGGATATAGCCCACGTAGAGCAGGCCAGCGGTGATACAAAACAGGTCGCCGACCAGTGTTTGCCGGTCGATGTCCATCGACCGCCCCAGCAACAGGGCGGCTCCCAGCATGGCGAGACAAACGGCTGCGACCTCTGTAGCGCGAGGCTTTCGGCGCAACGCCAAGAGCCCCCCGACCATGAGCAGGATGCTGCCCGAATTGCCGAACAGGGCCGCATTGCCGAGCCGCGTCTGCCCTATGCCGATATGCCAGCTCGCCAGATCGAGCGCAAAGATCACACCTGCGCCTACCACCAGAAGCCAGTCCCTGCGGCCATAGCCATGAGCCTGCTCACGCTGATGCAGCATCAGAAACAGCAGCAGCGGCAGGGCCAGTGTCATGCGCCAGAACCCGGCCGACACCGGGCCGCTGTCCGCCAAACGGACAAACCACGGCCCCAGCGCAAGCGCGACATTGCCGCCCAGCAACGCCAGCCAGTCTACAGCCCTTACCGAGGTGCCACCTGTGGTTGCGTGTGTCAGGGTCTAGCCCCCAGCCGAGCTGGCATCAGTGGCACTGCAACGGTTCGGTATGGCGCAACAACCAATCCAGCGCGGGGCCGTCCAACCTGGGGGCAAGACGCTCTCTGACCAGTCGGTGATAGGCATCAAGCCAGGCGGTCTCTCGATGGTCGAGCAGGTCAGGCTGGAGACATCGGCGGTCGAAGGGGCAAAGGGTCAATGTCTCGAACGCTGCAAAATGCCCGAACTCGGTGTCGCCGGTATCAACCACGACGGCGATGTTTTCGTGCCGGACGCCGTATTGACCGGGCCGATAGACCCCCGGCTCGATCGCGCTGACCACGCCCGGCACATATTCCATGCCCGGCTCCACCATCCGCCCGCTCAACAGGGTCGGCAATTCATGGACGCCCAGAAAGCAGCCGACGCCGTGGCCGGTGCCGTGAAAGTAATCGAGCCCTTCGGCCCACAGCGGCGCGCGGGCGATGGCATCGATCATCGGACCCGGAATCCCCGCCGGGAACTTGGCCGTGCTGATCGCGATAAGGCCGCGCATCGCCACGGTCGCATCGCGGCGCATCGCGTCGGTGGGCTGGCCGATCGCCCACACCCGGCAGACGTCGGTTGTCCCGCCAAGATATTGGCCACCGGAATCGATCAGCAGCAGGCCATCGCCTGTGATGTCCAGCGCGCTGTCGGGTGCGACGCTGTAGTGTGGGATGGCTCCGTTCGGATTGAACCCAGCGCAGGTCGGGAACGCCAGACCGCGGAACAGCGGTGACTGTGCGCGCATATGCGTCAGCCGTTCGTGCACGCTCCATTCCGTCCATCGCTCGCCCCGCGCCATCAACTCTTCAAACTCCGCCTGAAACCGGACCAGCGCCACGCCGTCCTCGATCATGGTCTCCCGGAAAGACGCGACTTCGGCAGGGCGCTTGACCCGTTTCAGCAAGGCGGCGGTATTGATCGCCTCGATGATGCGGCAATGATCGGGAATAGCCGCATGAAAGCCCCATGTTATCCGCTTGGGATCTACGAGGATCGCGGCATCGGGCGGAAGCTGTCCAAGCACCTGTGAGGCCTTGGCATAAGGCTCGATCCTGATACGCGCGGCCCGCAGCGCCCCCAATGCAGGTGCATCATATTGCCGCTCGGGTGAAAACAGGATTGCGTCATCTCCCGTGACCATCAGGTGCGCGACGAACAGGGGATTGTGTTCGATATCACTCCCCCGCAGGTTGGTGATCCATGCAATTTCATCGAGTGCGCTGATGAAATGATGTGATGCGCCATTTCGGCGCATGTCCTCGCGCAGACCTGCGAGTTTCTCGGTGGTCGGTTGGACTGTCTCGGCCGCTGCATGAAACCAGACCGGCCCGGCCGGCTCTGGCGGGCGATCTTCCCAGACTGTATCGAACAGATCGATGTCAGTCCGCAATTGCACCCCGGCCACGCCGAGGCGCGCCGACAATGCGCGGTATTCCCGCACCTCTAGCGCATGACCGTCGGCAAGGACGGTGCCGTTGCCGGGCACACACTGTTCGAGCCAGTCCAGATGCGGCGCGGCGTTTGCCGGGCCGATCAGGTGAATCTCGACCGGCGTGCCCGCAAATGTCTGCTCGGCGAGGATCAGGTAGCGGCTGTCGACAAAAATCGCTGCCCGCTCTGCGGTGATCGCCACGATGCCCGCGCTGCCCTTGAACCCCGACAACCATTGCCGCGCCTGCCACCGGTCAGGGAGATATTCCGACAGGTGTGGGTCATTGTTGTAGACGATCAGGGCATCGACGTTTTCGCGCGCCAGTTCCCGCCTGACCCGCTCGACACGTTCGGACAGGCCCGGTGCACAAGGTGCTAACGCGATGCTCATGTATCGATATCCAGAACCGGGAGGCGCAGGCAGGACCCGTAGCCGCCCCCGTGATGCACCATCTGCATGGCGGGCTGGTTGGTGACCTGATCGGCAATCGGCCCTTCGCCGTGCGGGTTGGGATCAAGCAGGGGGAAGTTGCCCCCCGCCACCAGCAGGCACAGCGCATTGCCGTTGGCGATCTGGTGTCCCGCATGGCTGAGGCTGATCGCCACGGTCTCGACCTTGCCGGGCTCCAGCATAACCTCCCGGTCAAACCCCAAACGATAGCGCAGGCGCAGCTGCCCGAAGGCGAGCAGGTTGAAATTGCCCGCCCCGGTCTGCTCGGCAAGGTAGACGATGATATCGGCATCCGGCACATCGGCGCTGACGGCCAATTCGACCACCGCTTCGCCGAGGATCGTCAGCGGAGCCTCCAGCGGCGCAGTGCGATAGACGAGCACATCGTGGTTGCGGGCCAGCTCCCTCAGGTCGAGCATGTGCGCAGGCCCCTTCAGGCCGGGCATCGGGCAAACGATGGGCCAGTCCGGATCGTCGACGAAATGATCGGTGACAGGGGCTGAAGTCGGCTCCCTTTCCGACAGACAACCATCCCCGCGCAAGGAATTGGCGTGCCCGCTGCTGGAGAGGAACAGACGCTGTTCCCTGCTCCCCGGCGGCGGAAAGGCTTTCGCTCTGACCCAGCGGTTCGCGCCAGTGATGAAATGGGTCACGCGGTCAGCAGGAACCGCCGCGCTCGAATCCTGCCCGAGAAAGCGTTTGAAGAACGCGATGCGCAGGCCGACCAGATCGAGGTCGGATTCCGGGCCAAGATCATAAGGCCCGTGCAATCGCCCGCCGCCGTTATAGGCGCCATTGTGATCCCACGGCCCAACGATCAGCCACCGTGTGTCGCGGGCAGCCGGGCCAGCCTCGATCGCTCTCCACAGGCCCATTGTGCCGACGCTCGGATCGAAATTGCCGGAGACCACCAGGGCCGGCACATCGATCAGAGCGAGTTCTTCAGCGCCGATACCTCCCGATGCCCACCAGTCGTCGAAACAGGGGTGATCCAGCACGTCCTGATAATGCTGGCCGAGATCGCCGGGCAGCGATTTGCCGGCCTCCCGCACCGGGCGCGACAGCCAGCTTGCCAGCAAGGCGGGATCGGTCATGAAGCCGTGCATGGCAAAGCCGCCCTTGTTGGCGTCGAGCATGTCGGCAAAGTTCAGCGCCTCGCACCATACAAGCGTGTGCATGCGGGAGAACACGCCGCCGACATAGGGCGGCTCCATGAAGAAATCCGTGCTGGCCACGGCTGGCACAATACAGCGCAGATGCGGCGGGCGGGCGATGGCGGCAGGAAGCTGGGTCATCCCGGCATAGCTGTGGCCATCCATGCCGACCGCACCGCTGCACCATGCCTGCGCGGCGATCCATTCGACCGCGTCATAGCCGTCCGCGCGCTCGTGCGGGGCCATGAAGGCGAAACGCCCACCGCTGCGCCCGATGCCGCGGATCTGCTGGATGACGACCGCAAACCCGGCTTCGAGATAGCGGAGCATCGGCGGCTCGTTCACGGCGCTGACCGCGCGGCTGTAAGGCGTGCGGATCAGAATAGCCGGGGCAGGCGTCCGTCCGGCGGGGAGCCAGATGCAGGTATCAAGCGTGACGCCATCGCGCATCGGAACATCGACCCGCAGGTCGGGCGCGGGCAGCATCAGGGTTTGCGGCACGGACATGGAGCCTCCAGCAAGGTCACTTCAGATGATAGCCCACGGCCTGGACGCAGGTGTAGGACAGCATGCCGAGCGCGCCACCATCGGCCCCGAAGCCCGACATCTTGCGCGGCTCGCCGCTCATGTATCGCACGCCCGGATCGCCGGGCCGCGCCACGGCATTCGCCATTACGAAGCCAGCGCGCAGTTCCGGCACCATCGCATGGGCGGCGGCAACATCGCTCGACCAGATCGTTGCCGACAAGCCATATCGGGTGGCATTGGCCAGCCTGATCGCTTCGGCGGGCGTGCGAAAGCGCATGACTGTGCCCACGGGGCCAAAGATCTCGTCCTGTGCCAGCGGGCAGTCCGGATCGGCAACGGCAAACAGATGGGGTGGGACCGCTGCCGGATTGTCGCTTTGATTCGTCCCGTGGGCCACACAATCACCGTCCCTTTCGCCCAGCGCCAGATAGGCCCTGACCTTTTCGGCTTGCTGCACGCTTGCCAGGGGAGCCAGCGCCGTGCCGGGATTGAAGGGATGGCCGACTGTCAGGGCGCTTACTCTTTCGGCCAGCAGCGGGAGCAGCGTGTCATGGACATGATCGGCTAGCAGGATGCGCGACCCGCTAACGCAGACCTGGCCACTGTTCGACGTAAAGCCCAAGACAAGCGCATCGCACAGCGCTTCGGGATCGCCGCAATCGTCCATCACGATCTGTGGCGATTTCCCGCCGCATTCCAGCAGCAGCGCTTTCATGTTGGACTGACCGGCATATTGCATCAGCTGGAGGCCGGTGCCGGTCGATCCGACAAAGGCAAGGCAATCGACATCGTGGTGAAGCGCGAGCAGCCTGCCAGCGCTTTGGCCCGTTCCGGCCAGCGCATTGAATACCCCGGGCGGAACCCCTGCCTCGATAGCGAGATCGGCCAACCTGAGGCACGCCAGAGGCGCGATTTCCGAGGGCTTGAGGATGACGCAATTGCCGGTCGCCAGAGCAGGGGCAATCTTCGCAAGGGCGACATGCACCGGGTAATTCCACGGCGTGATCGCCGCCACGATCCCGCGCGGACGCCTGATCTGCATATAGAGCGCCGACGGTGCGCTCGGCATGATCTGGTCGGTATGGGCATCTGCCAGTTCTGCGCTCACCCGGATCATGTCCGCAGCCGCAATAATCCCGGGAACCGAGATATGCGCCGGCATCCCCATCTGGATCGTATCGAGCAGGCCGAGTGTTTCAGCCTCGCCCGCAACCAGATCGGCAAAGCGCTGCAGGATCACACCTCGCTGTGACGGGGCAAGGCTGCGCCAGCGACCATCGTCAAACGCGCGGCGCGCCGATGCGACAGCTCGGTCGACATCCTCTGCCCCGGCATCTGCGATTGTTGTCAGGACGATGTTATCGGTTACACCGATTAGATCAAAACTGGCCTCCCCGCGCGCGTCCGACCGCCGACCATCAATGAAGGATCGCCCATCGATCTTCAGCCTGCCCACGCGCTGGCGTACTGCATCGGCGGGGCCGGGCTCTTGCGTCTCGGACAGCATGACCGTGTCCCCGTCTCCAGCATTGCCAATCATGGGAAACATGCTAGGTCACAGTTACAAGTAGGTCAACTTGGAAATGGGGCGGATAATGACAGCACCGATGGCAATTGAGACCACCGACAAGAACCCGCTCGCCGCCCCGGCCGGAAGGGCATCGATCCGGGGTTGGTATGTGCTGCTGGCCCTTTCCGTCATCAGCCTGTTCTCCTTTGCCGACCGATATGTCCTGCTGTTGCTGGCCGAACCGATCCGTCTGCATTTTGCCCTGAGTGATGTCGAAACCGGGCTGTTGCAGGGAACAGGTGTCGCCTTGTGGGCTGCCTTGGCAAGCTATCCGCTCGGCTGGCTCGCGGGGCGCTACGACAACCGCATCCTGCTTGCGATCTGCATTGCGATATGGAGCATGGCGGTGGCGCTTTCGGGGTTGGCCCAAAGCTTCGTGCAAATCTTCATTTTCACTGGCCTAGTGGCTGCCGCCGAGGCCGGGCTTTCGCCAGTGGCCTATAGCCTGATCCCGCGACTGTTCACCGGCGCGCAAAGGCAGGCTGCCAATTCGATCTTTGCGGCCACAGCAATCGGTGGCGGCGCCCTGGCGATTGTCCTTGCCGGACTGCTGGTGGAAGCAACCCCGACGCTCCAGCCCATGCTGCCGTTGGCTCTATCGCAATTGGAGCCGTGGCGCGTCAGCCTGATCCTGGCCGCTGGCGCAGCGCCAGTCATGATTGCCATCGCGCTGACCCTGCCGATCGGCCCGCACCCGCGCATGGCACTGCAATCTGAGNNAGGAGGCTGGCTCGCCCGCAACGGCAGCGTTCTGGCCCTATGTCCTTCGTCACCGGGTGATCCTTGGATCGGTGATCGCTGGGTCCGGCCTTGCCGGCATGGCGTTCGGCGCGATTGGCCCATGGACCGCGATTGCTGCGACCCGGATCTTCGGCGCAAGCCCGAGCGAGGTCGGTGCCGGGATGGGCGCGGCCCAGATCATCTCCGCTCTTTCGGCATTTCTGGCGAGCTTGGTTGTAACGCGGATCGCCCTTCCGCGGTTCGGGGCTGTAACGCCCGCTCTGATGCTGACGGTGACCGCGTCCGGCATGCTGCTGTGCGCGTTCGCTCTGCCGCTGATGAACAGCGCGGCCGCCCTTTATGCCTTCTTCGCCGTGTTCGGCTTCTTCCTCTCGATGGGGGCCATGTTCCAGCCGACAGTCTTCCAGACCCTTGTCCCGCAGCCCATGATCGGCCGGATCGTCGCGGTCCAGTTCATCGCGACCATGCTGGGCGCCTCGGCGGTCGGTCCGCTCGTCGGTGCTGCATCGGACTGGCTGGCATCAGATGGTAGCCGCATTGTCGAGGCGATGGCAGCGGTCGCGTTGCCCGCACTGGTGGTGGCGATTGTGCTGCTTCATCAGGTCCGGGGCGCGCGCTTCCATGCGGCGAAAAGCGAAGCAGAACAAATCAACACCATCACTGTCCAGCCTTTGCCCGATGATTTGAGCTGAGCCGCCGTCACCGAAGCTGGTGATCGCGGCAATGTGGAGATGTCCCGCGATACAACAGAAATGTCGGAAAACTGGAAGTCGGACGCAAGCAGGATCCCGCACGGGCCCCACTTATGGCCCATCCCTTGGCCGGCGGCGCAGAGTGCTTCGCGCTGAACGGAAGTTTCGTCCGCGATGGCGGGGCATTTCAGCAATGGTCGTGGCTGCGTCTGCTGCCGGGGCCGACCTTGCGGCGATTGCGGGTGAAGCAGGTTGCCGATTGTGGGTGAAGACCGGCGATCTGGCACAGCCGGTCCGGAAACCGTCAGCCTGACGCAGCACCTCCTGCTGGCTTCGGCTGATCAGGAAGCATGGCCGTGAAACTCCCTGCTATGGCTGCAAACACGGCATCGCTGCGGCCGGCCCGCGCCAGACTTCGCCCGCCTTCAAGCGCGGCGATGAGTGCCTGTGCGAGCGGCCGAGGATCAACGATCCCGCAATCCTTCAGATGTCCCGCAATTGCGCCAACCCATGCTTCAAACCCGTCCTGCAACATCGGTGTCAGGCGCGGATCATGTGGAGCGCGCTCTCCCGCGATGTTCTGCAAGGCGCAGCCCAGCGCATAATCAGATTCACGCATTTCGGCGGCCGTTCCTGCACAAAGCAAGCCGATGAAGGCAGCAGCATTGTCCGGCGTGGCCCGCGCCGCCGCAGCGATGCCAGCTACCACCCGAGCGCTGAAGCTCGCGATGATCTCTGCCGCCAACTGGTCCTTCCCGCCGGGGAAGTGAAAGTAGAACGATCCCTTCGGAGCGCCACTTTCAGCGATAATTTGCGCCAGTCCGGTCGCCGCAAAGCCCTGGCTGCGGAACAGGGTTTCGGCGGTTGCGAGGGCCTTGTCTCGGGCGTCGGATGTGCGTGCCATGGGTCTCTCTACCAAGTCCTGCTTGACGAATCTATGGCAATCGACATAGTATGGTGATCGCCATAGTACGATGGCGTTTTCATGGAAGGTACTGACACATGCCGCTTGTCCAGATCTCGATCCCCGAAGGTTCTCTTTCCCCCGAACAGAAGTCGTTGATGGTCGCCAAAGTGACCGATGCCTGCGTTGAGGCCGAGGGTGTTCCCGCAGTCCGCCAATTCACCTGGGTGCACATCAACGAAGTGCCTGATGGCGGATGGGGCATGGCTGGCCGGGCGCTCACGCTCGATCAGATGAGAGCTGCTCTGGCGCCGCAGGGCTAGTGGCCATGCGACAGCACTTTCATGTGTCCCGTCGCGCCATGCTCGGGGGCAGCGTAGCGGCTCTGGCCCTGACGCTGCCCAAGGGTGCCTTTGGACAGGCGCGCNNCCAGCCGTTCCCGGCCATGGTGAGGCTGGCGTGGGGGGAGAACGAAAGCGATCCCGGGCTGCGCAGCCGCCTGATCACCGCAGTCACGCAGGCCATGTTCGAATCCGGATCGGACATCCGCGCAACGTGGGTTCTTGCCGGTGCGTGAACTGGTGTTCCTGTCACCCGGCAAGCTGGAATGGCGGGACGTCGCCGAGCCAGAGTTACAGCAAGCCGGGGACGCCATCGTGAGGCCCGTCGCGGCGACAACCTGCGATCTCGACCGGCTGATCGTTCGCGGCGAGGCACCCTTCGCAGGACCCTTTGCAATCGGTCATGAATGCGTGGCCGAAGTGGTGGAAGTGGGCGAGGGTGTGACCCGGTTCCGGCGCGGCGATCTGGTGGTGGTGAACTGGCACATCTCCTGCGCGCATTGCGATCATTGCACAGGTGGTCGCCCCAATGCCTGCCGCAGTCATCCGCCTGGCGCGATGTATGGCCTGCCCGGACTGGGCGACTGGGGCGGTACGTTCTCGGATCTGTTGCGGGTGGTCCAAGCCGACTTTGCGCTGACGCCCGTGCCTGAAGGGGTCGATCCCGCGCTGGTCGCAAGCGCAGCCGATAACCTGCCCTTCGGATGGGAGTTCACTGTACCGCATCTCGAGCAATCGCCCGGAGCCGATGTGCTGGTGATGGGCGGCTGTGGCTCGATCGCGCTTTATGCCGTCATGTTTGCGTCGGCAGCAGGGGCATCGCGGGTCCAGTATCACGACACGGATCGCAGCCGCCTCGTCATAGCCGAGAGCTTCGGCGCACACGCCGTGGAAGGGCCGCCTCCGCGCCGCGCCGGGGAGTTCCCGATTATCATTGATGCCAGCGCCGATCAGGCGGCGTTACTATGCGCGCTGCGCTCCGTGGCGCCGGAGGGCATCGTTTCGTCAGTCGGCGGTCATTTCGGCGATGTCGCCCTGCCGTTGTTCGAGATGTATCGGCGCGGCGTGCGGTTCTACACCGGGCGCGGGCGCGGAGGCCCGAACGTGGCAGCGGCTCTGGCGTGGGTGGCTGATGGCAGGGTCAATCCTGCGCCGGTCATTTCATGCATCGCCCCTTTCGACGAAGCACCATCTGTCGTGGCGGAAGCATCGCTTAAGCCGGTGCTCATTCGCCCTCGGACAATGAAGACACCACCTGCCCGATAGTTCGACATCGCACGCCGCACCGACATCGCCGATGGCCGATAAGGGGGCATTTTCTGACCCAGGCAGAGGGCGGAAGAATGAACTCCTTAAGGTTGGCTCCAGCGGTCCATCGCGGCAGATCTCGAAGATTCACCGAGGCCCGAAGCTTCCACATGCAACAAAAAGAAGCTGCCGCGACCGTCTGATGTCCGAATGCCGCTGAGCCGCGCGTCATAAGTGTGAAAAGGAGAAAGTTATGCAGTACATGATCATGAACTACGTCCCCGCCTCTCAGGCAGACGGAACCCTCGATGCACACGGCGACATGGACGCCTGGATCGCCTACACTCAGGCGATGATCGACGCCGGGGTGATGCGGGGCGGCAATGCGCTGAAGCCGGGGACAACGGCGACAACCGTGCGGCTCCGCGATGGTCGGCGCGATGTTCACGATGGTCCCTATATCGACAGCAAGGAAGAGCTCGGCGGTTACTTCGTGATCGAGGTCGCCAATCTAGACGAGGCGCTCCAGTGGGCTGCGCGCAACCCGGCTGCGTCTTATGGCGCGGTGGAAGTGCGCCCGATCATCACCGCTTGACCACCCGGTAGTGGCCTGGTCGCCGGTCGAAACCGAGGCGCGCCGGGCTTATGGCCGCCTGGTTGCGCTGCTTGCGTCCCGGTCCGGCGACCTTGCCGAGGCCGAGGACGCCTTGGCCGACGCGTTGCTCGCCGCACTGGAGCGCTGGCCCGCCACCGGGATACCGGCCAATCCGCAAGGGTGGCTGCTCACAGTGGCGCGGCGGCGCAGCATTGACCGCGCTCGCCGCCGTGCACATGCCGACCTCGCGCAGGCCGAACTTGTCCGCATGCAAGAGGAGGCGGAGGCGGCCATGAACGAGGATGCGGCCTATCCCGACCAGCGTCTCGGACTGCTTCTCGCCTGCAGTCATCCGGCGATCGACGCGGGTGCGCGCACGCCCCTCATGCTCCAGGCCGTTCTGGGGCTCACGGCCGAGCGTATGGCTCCAGCTTTCCTTGTTTCCGCCGCGGCGATGACGAAGCGCCTCGTGCGCGCCAAGGCAAAGCTCATTGGCGCGGGCGTACGATTCGAGACACCTGATCCGGAGAAGCTAGCTGATCGGCTTGAGCCTGTGCTCGACGCCGTCTACGCCGCATTCACACTATCGCGGGGCGGCGAGGGGGATAATTCCTTGCAGCACGAGGCGCTTTGGCTGGGGCGACTGCTTGCAGAGCTGGCACCCGGCGAACCCGAAGCCTCTGGGCTGCTTGCGCTTATGCTGTTCGTCTCGGCCCGGCCGTCGCCGATCCAGGCCGGTCATTACATCCCGGTCAGCCGACAAGATCCCGCCTCTTGGGATGCAGCATCGATGATAGAGGCGGAGCAATGTTTGCGTCAGGCTAGCCGCCTTGGTCGTCTTGGCCGTTTTCAGCTTGAGGCGGCGATCCAAGCCGTTCATGCCGACCGTCATCGACACCCCGCCACGAATTGGACCGCAATCCTCGACCTTTATAACGGGCTCCTGGCAATCGCACCGACGATCGGAAGCCATGTCTCTCGCGCGGCCGCATTGGCCCAGTCAGGTCTGCCATTGGCTGCGATCCAGGCTCTGGACGCATTGGACCCCGGCCTGATCAAAGCACATCAGCCCTATTGGGCAACGCGTGCCTTCGCGCTTGCAGCCGCGGGCGTGCAGGCGGAGGCAGCCGACGCTTATACCCGAGCGGCCGGCCTAGCTGAGCACCCAGCGATCCGGACTTGGCTGTTGAGCCAGCGGGCGCAGCACTCAAATTGAGCCAGATTGTCCCAATTCGTTCGCCCCGAGCGGCAGTCCTTGCAACACCAAGGAGAAGACTAAGTCAGCCGTTGAGATAATCGGTTTGCCGCAGAGTAAGTTCGTACGGGCAACACGCATCGCGCTTGCCGAAAAGGGCGTCGCCCACAACAGCATCCCCATGCCTCCACATAGGCCGGATGGCTTGGCTATTCACCCGTGGGTTTATGAAAATTGGCGCACTGCTGCGACTGGCCGACGCCTGCGCGGCTGGTGATGCCGGGCCATGCCCGATCATGGCGGCCTTCAACCCCGACGCGGCGCGGACATGATTTTACGCAACCGGTGAGGGATTGCTCGCGCGCGTGCGTATGCATGTAGTCAGGAGGAACATGATGGATCTCGATGCCAATCTTGCTCGGCTCGCGGCCGCCCCGCTGCCCGACCTTTCCGCAATCGACGGCGGCGCGCTCGCCTTGCGCGCGCGGGCTGAGGCTCGACAGGCGCGCAGCACCTTGGCAGCGGCGGCTGCTGCTGCGCTGGGGATTGGGGTCGTTGGCGGAATGCAGGCCCCTGCCCAGGCCGAGGCACCGCTTGCCGCGTTTGGCCCTTCGCTTGACCTGACCCCGCTGATCGCACTGGGGCAGGAATGACCGGCCGCCACCTTGCCGTCGTCGCCGTTCTGGTCATCGCACTTGCGCTCGCGGGCGTATGGCTTGGACGGATGGTTCAGCCCGCCGCGCACCACAGCGGAGCGGAGCTTCACGCTTTGATGCATGACGAGTTGGAACTCGACGATGCACAGGAACGCTCGCTCGCCGTGCTCGAACGCGATTTTGCCGGGCGCCGCGAAGCGCTCGAGGCGCAGCTCCGGGCCGACAACGCGCGGTTGGCCGAGGCGATCGCCGCCGAGCATCAATATGGCACACGCGTTTCGGCTGCGGTCGATGCCACCCACAGGGCAATGGGCGCCCTTCAGAAAGCGACGCTGGAACACGTCTTTGCGATGCGCGCGATCCTGCGGCCCGATCAGCAGGCGCGCTTCGATGAAGTGGTTTCCGAAAGCCTTGCGCAGCCGGGCCTGTGACCGGTGAGGATCTGGACGCTGCGCTGGTGCGCGGGGTGCTGGCGGGCGATCCGCGGGCAGCGCGGGTGTTGGTCGCGCGGCACCGTGATGCAGCCTACCGGCTCGCGCGCACGGCAACGGGCGATGCCGAGGAGGCGTTCGATATCGTGCAGGAAGCCTTTGTCTCGGCATTCGGGGCGCTGTCCCGCTACGATCCGGCGCGTCCGTTCCGGGGGTGGATTGCCACGATAACGCTCAACAAGTGCCGCGACCGAACACGACGGCGGGCAGTGCGGCGGTTCCTTGGTCTGCCCTTGCCCGACAATGCCGCTGAGTGGATCGCAGATGATGCCCCCTCGCCCGAAACGCAGTTGGCGAGCCGGGACGAGCTTATCGCTACCGCCCGCGCCATCGCCGAACTGCCCTCCTCGCTCAAGGACGTGCTCATTCTGCGGACGGTCGAAGGAATGAGCCAGCAGGAAACCGCCGAGGCACTGGGCATCAGCACCAAGGCCGTGGAAACCCGGCTGTATCGAGCACGGCATAAATTGACGGCGATGGTGAGGGGTGAGCCGCGCTCCGGCGTATAGAAGGCATGACCGCACCGCTTGTCACCCGTCGCCATCTGCTTGCCGGAGCAGGCGCTGCTTCGGCCTTCGCCGCGCTACCTGCCTGGGCGCAGGGCCATTCGATGCACAAGATGCGCGGCGGTGCGCCGATCCGCGTGGGCTTTGACGAGGTCTCGGGCGCAGTGATCGACCTTGCGGTGGGCCACGGTCCGCGCACGGTGCAGGGACGCAAGGGCCATGGCGTCGCCATCAACGGATCGGTGCCGGGGCCGCTGGTGCGCTTGAAGGAAGGGTCCAACGTCCGCCTCAACGTCACCAACCATCTCGAAGAGGACACCTCGATCCACTGGCACGGCCTGCTTTTGCCGTTTCATATGGATGGTGTGCCGGGGATCAGCTTTCCGGGTATCAGGCCGGGGGAGACTTTTGTCTACGAATTCCCCGTGAGGCAGTCGGGCACCTACTGGTATCACAGCCATTCCGGGCTGCAGGAACAGCAGGGCCATTACGGTCCGTTGATCATCGATCCGGCGGGCGAGGAACCGGCGGAGTATGACCGAGACTACATCCTGCTCCTGAGCGAGTTCACTCCGCTGCACCCGCACACAATCATGGACCGGCTGCGCAAGGGCGAAGGCTATTTCAACTACCAGCAGACCAGTTGGAGCGACGATTACCCGCTGACCGCCGAAGACCGGCGGATGTGGGCGGAAATGCGCATGCCCGCTACCGACATCGCGGATGTGACGGGCTCCACCTACACCTACCTTGCCAACGGACGCGGGCCGAAGGAGGGGCTGGAATACCTGTTCAACCCCGGTGAACGCATCCGCCTGCGCGTCATCAACGGGTCTGCGATGACCTTCTTCAACCTGCGGATTCCCGGCCTGTCGATGACGGTGATCGCGGCGGACGGGCAGAACGTGAAGCCGGTCGAGATCGACGAATTCCAGATCGGGACGGCGGAAACTTACGATGTGGTCATCGAGCCCCGCGCGGAAGCCTATACTATCGTTGCCGAAAGCATGGACCGGTCCGGCATGGCGCTTGCCCACCTTGCCAGCCGCCCCGGTGCGCGTGCGCCGATCCCGCCGCCGCGTAAGCCCCCGCTGCTCGATATGGGTGACATGGGGATGAACCATGGTGATGGCGGTCATTCGATGGACGGCATGAAGATGCGTGACACGCTGCTGCTGCCCCCCGATGTGAAGACCGGGCCCGGGATCGACATGGTTTCAATGGTACCGGTAGACAAGCTCGGCGACCCCGGCCTCGGCCTGCGCGATGTCGATCACCGCGTACTGAATTACCGGATGCTGTCAGCGCTGGAGCCCAACCGCGACACCCGCACGCCTTCGCGCCTGCTGGAATTGCATCTCACGGGCAACATGGAGCGCTACATGTGGTCGTTCGATGGCCGGATGTATTCTGCTGTCAGCGATGTGCCGATCCGCTTTGCATGGAACGAGCGGGTGCGGGTGAAGCTCGTCAACAACACCATGATGGCGCACCCCATTCACCTGCACGGGATGTTTTTCGAGCTGGTCAACGGGGAGGATGCCGCCCACCAGCCGCGCAAGAACATCGTGATCGTTCAGCCCGGCGCGAGCGCACAGTTCGATCTGACTGCCAACGAGCCGGGCGACTGGGCGTTCCACTGCCATCTGCTCTACCACATGCACGGCGGGATGATGCAGACCGTGACGGTCATGGGGCCGGAGAGCGGGGCATGAGGGTCGCTCTTCCCGCCCTTGCCCTGATGGCGGCAGCGCCGCTCGCTGCGCAGGATTCCCATGCAGGTCATACCATGCCTGCGGCTTCGCAGGATCCGCACGCCGGGCACGACATGGGTGCTATGGACAAGCCAGCCTCCCCCGGCCCGAAATCCCCCGGCCCGACAATGGAAACCCCGCCTCCCGCCACCGCCGGAAGTGGCCCGCCGCGCGCTGCCGATGCCATTTGGGGCGCCGATGCCATGCAGGCGTCGCGCGAGGATCTGCGCCGCACCCACGGCGATTTCCCGGTGTTCTGGTTCCAGGGCGATCGGCTGGAAGCCCAGGTGCGCGAGGGTGAAGACCTCTATCTGTGGGATATCCAGGGGTATTACGGCGGCCCGACGGAACGGCTTTGGTTCAAATCCGAAGGCGAAGGCGCGTTCGGCTCCAATCCCGAAGATTCCGAAGTGCAGGCGCTCTATGCCAAAGCCTTCGCGCCCTTTTGGGACGTGCAGGCGGGCGTGCGGCACGACATCGGCGGGCCGGATACCACCCATGCGGTGCTCGGGGTGCAGGGCCTTGCGCCCTATCTGTTCGAAATCGACGCGGCGTTGTTCCTGTCGCATCGCGGCGATCTGACCGCGCGTGTCGAGGCGGAAATCGACCAGCGCATCACCCAACGCCTGATCCTCCAGCCACGCATTGAAGCGAACCTTGCCGCGCAGGACATTCCCGAACTCGGGATCGGTGCCGGGTTCGACCAGATCGAGATCGGTGCGCGGCTGCGGTACGAGATCAAGCGTGAATTCGCGCCCTATATCGGCATCGAACAATCCTGGCGCACCGGACGCAGCGCCGATTTCGCCCGCGCCCGGGGCGAAGACCCATCCGCCACCAGTTTTCTGGCCGGCATCCGTTTCTGGTTCTGATCAATCCGAAGGACACCCAACATGCGCATCCCTGGTTTCATCGCTGCTCTTGCGCTCAGCACACTCGCGCCCTCGGCACTGCTGGCGCATGTCCAGCTTACCACCTCCACGCCAACGGCCAATTCCACCGCCAAAGCGCCCAAGCAGATCACCCTGACCTTCAGCCAGCCGGTTGATCAGGCGAGCGCTGCCGCGAGTATTGTCATGACGGCCATGCCCGGGATGGCGAACCACGGTGAGATGCTCATCCGCAATTTCACAACGAGTTGGTCTGCCGATAACACAACATTGACGCTGAGGCTCAAGAAGCCCCTGCCGACTGGAAGCTACGAAGTACGCTGGCAGGCCGCTGCGGGCGATGGTCACGCGATGAACGGGACGGTCGGCTTCGAGGTGAGCTGACACCCGCCGCGGTTGCCCAATGGTGGTCTGCACGTGGCGAGCCGGGTCCGGACTTGGTCGCTTACGGCAAACTGTTGTTCGCCCACACATCTCACTTACAGCCATTGCGGCCGATAGTGTTCGATGCCGTAAGCATTTGAGAACCATGGCGCACCCGACAGGATTCGAACCTGTGACCTCTGCCTTCGGAGGGCAGCACTCTATCCAGCTGAGCTACGGGTGCATGATGCCATGCGGTGCGCGCTATTCTTGCGCGCGGCGCGGCGCTTAGCAAGAGGTGGGGCGTGATGCCACACAATTGTTCCGCGCACGGGGTGGGTGCGGATGGCCGCGCAATCGGCAGGATCGGGCTTAACCAATCGGCAAGGACGCCCGCCTAGGCTCCTGTCATGGCCACGCTTCCGCCCGAGATGATTCCCCCGCAGGCCGCGATCCTGACTGCGGACAGTGCCGCACCCGAGGCGCTGGCCGAAGCACTGGTGGCGCTCCACGGGCAGGCAGCCGGATTGGCGCTGCTCGCCCGGCTGGCACCCGAGCCGGTTGAGATCGGCGGCGAGCTTGGCGCGGTGATTGCCCGGGCTGCGCCGTGGCAGCGGGCGCTGGTCTCGCAGACTGTCGCCGATTGCGCTGCGATGCTCGACAGCGGGCTGGCTGCGCTTGGCACGTTGGCGCGCCGGGGGCAGGACCCGGCGGCTCCGGCGCTGGCGCTGTGGCGCGAGTTTCATGCCGCCCGCGCCGCGATGGTGAGCGTGCTTGAGAACCCGCGACCCGACTAAGGGTGCTTGTCTGATAGGATTCGGACGCGGCTTGACTGCGTTCCGCTTTCGTTCCAACCGTGCCATATGACCGGCGGGCCGATTTCCTCCTCTGATTCGCCCATGCCGCTGGCCGCGCCGCTGGCGCTCGCTGCTGGCGATGTCGCGCGCGGGATCGGGCGCTTGTTTGCGCGCAACGATATCTGGTGCCTGCCTGAAGTGCCGCTGCGGAACGGCCGCCGCGCCGATTTGATGGGGATCGATGCCAAGGGGCTGGTCGTGATTGTCGAGATCAAGGTCGCCCGCGCCGATCTGCTCGGCGATGCCAAGTGGCCCGATTATCTCGATTACTGCGACCGATTCTTCTGGGGTCTGCCTCCGGGGCTCGACCGTGCGCCGCTGGAAAGTGAGGCCTACAGGCCCGGCACCTGCGGGGTGATCGTCGCCGATGGCTATGATGCGGAAATCCTGCGCCC
The DNA here is from genome assembly GCA_002482865.1 of Porphyrobacter sp. UBA7686. Taxonomy (GTDB): domain Bacteria; phylum Pseudomonadota; class Alphaproteobacteria; order Sphingomonadales; family Sphingomonadaceae; genus Erythrobacter. Next base: position 15,083 of record DLGU01000044.1, on the reverse strand, counting down.
CGCCGCGCTTGAGCCGCTGGCGGCCGCGCGGCGCAAGACGCAGGTCGAACACCTCGCGCGGATCGCCATGCGGCGGCACATGGCGCTGATCGACCCGCTGGCGACGGCGCTCGATTCACACGGATGAGCTTGGCTGCCTGACTTATCCCTGTCGCGCCGTTCGGATTTGCGGCATATCCTTGGGCGATGCTCCCCGCTGACACCCCTGTTCCGATTGCACTGCTGATCGTCAGTCTCGCCGTCACGCTAATCGTGGCGCTGCGCTATCTGCTGACCAGCGGGCTGTTCGCCTACGCCACGGCGAAAATGCGGCCCGGACTGTATGAGGGCAAGCGCGCACAGATCACACGCGAGGTGCGCTGGTCGCTGCTGTCCGCGGCGATCTATGGCGCACCGGCAGGGATCGTGCTGTGGGGCTGGCGGCATCACGGCTGGACCCAGATGACCGCCGACTGGACGAGCCTGCCCTTGTGGTATCACCCGCTCTCGGTGCTGATCTACCTCTTCGTGCAGGACGCCTGTTTCTACTGGAGCCACCGCTGGATGCACCGGCCCAAGTGGTTCCGCCTCGCCCATGCCGTCCACCACGACAGCCGCCCGCCGACGGCGTGGACCGCGATGAGCTTTCACCCGATCGAGGCGGTGACCGGCGCGATCGTGGTGCCGGTACTGGTGTTCTTGGTGCCGATCCACGTCGCCATGCTTGGCCTCGTGCTGACCGTGGCGACGGTGATGGGCGTCACCAATCACATGGGCTGGGAGATGTTCCCGCGCTGGCTCGTTCACTCGCCGTTGGGGAACTGGCTGATAACCGCCAGCCATCACGAGCGTCATCACGAGGAATACAGATGCAACTTCGGGCTATATTTCCGCGTGTGGGACAGGCTGTGCGGGACCGACAAGGGCTTGTCGCGGCGGATCGTGACCGAGGCGGGTCACGGCGCGCAGGCCCTCACGCCGTGAAAGCGGGCGTGCTGGTGCTGGCAGGGCTTGGCGCGGGTTATGGCGCTGCCCTGGCCGCTGCTCCGGCGCAGACCGGCGAGGTGGTCATCACCGTCACCGACATCCGCTCCGCCAAGGGCGTCGTGCGCGCTTGCATGACGACGCGCGCTGACATCTTCCCCAAATGCATCAAGGATCCGGCCGCGCACCGCACCGTGGTGCCTGCCAGCGGCAAGGTCGAAATCCGCTTCACCGGGGTCAAGCCCGGCCAATATGCCATCGCGCTGCTCCATGACGAGAACAATAACGGCAAGGCCGACCGGGCGATGGGGATGATGCCGAAGGAAGGCTATGGCTTCTCGCGCGATGCGCCGGTCCGCATGGCACCCCCCAAGTTCACGGACGCCGTGTTCGCGCTGGGTGCGGGCACCAGCCGTGTGACCATCAAGATGCGGTATTTCCTGTAGTCTGACCCACTTACGGCTGAAAGGAATCTCTGCAAGATCAAAACATCCCGCGTCGGTTTAACGGGATGTTTACCACGCTGCGCCAGAACCCTGCGTGACTAGGTTCACCAAGGGGCGGATTACAGCCATGGACACTCTGCGCGGCACCTTTGATTCCGACGCGAATGCGGATCGGGGCTGGGATGCATCCGACGACGACGGCCCCGAGTCGTCCCAGCGCCGCGACCTGCCGCCGCATGCGATCGGCCAGGACGAGCGCCGGATGCAGGTCCGCGCCTATAATCATTGGGCCGGCCTGCTGGGTGACCGCATGTTCCCCAATATCGAAGACCTCGATCCGGCCGCCCTCCCCGATTTCGGCCCGCATTCGGTGCTGCTCGATTTCTCGAGCGGGATCGACAATCCGGCGGTCTGCTTCCTCGGCGCGAAGCTCGGGCAGGAATGCGGCGCCACCGGCGTCATCACCCGGCTTTCGGATGTGCCGCCGCGTTCCTTGTTGAGCCGCATCACCGATCACTACATGCAGATTCTCGCCAATCAGGCGCCGATCGGATTTGAGGCCGAGTTCGTCAATCACGCCGGCGTCGCGATCCTCTATCGCGGGATCCTGCTGCCCTATTCCAGCGACGATTCCACGATCGACTTCATCTATGGCGTGATCAACTGGAAGGAAATGGCCGACCAGTTGACCGCGGATGAGCTGCTGCTTGAAATCGATCAAGCGCTCGACCTGGGCTCCGAGCTTGAGCTCGCCGCAGAACCTGCCCAGCGCCCCGCCGACCCGGTGACCGACTGGGCCGATTCGCCTGCGCATGAAAGTGCGGATGACGGCACCGGCGCCGAGCAAGGCTTCAACGATTTCGCTGGGGAGTTCTCCGATACCTATGGCGATGATTTCGCCAGCCTCTCCACGCTTGATAGCGGGGCCGAGAAAGGCACTCGGATGCCCGATTTCAGCCAGTTCGGCCTCGGCGATGACGACGAGGAATATGACGAGGACGAAGGCGAGGGCGAGCTTGCCGGATACAACTTCGCCAGCCTCGCCGATTACATCGAAGCGCCGACCAAGAAGGCGATCGACCTCACCGGCCTTGAGCCGCTGCCGGAAGACGAGGACGTGCCGGAGCCCGATTACGGCACCGCCCACTTCAGCCCGGAACCCGTGGCGGAAGCCGAGCCCGAGCCCGTAATCGAAGCTGCGCCCGTCTTCGCGCCGGTTGCGTCCGTCGCCGAACCGGTGGCCGAAGACGACGACTTCGTCGACGATCTGCCCGATGATGCCGGGCTCTATGATTGCCTTGCCGCCGCGCGTGAACTGGCGCGCGCCGCTGACAGCACGGAAGATCGCAGCCGCAACGCGCTCTATGCCGCAGTCAGCCGCGCCTATGACTTCAGCCTCGCGGCACAAGCTGCGCCCGATGACTATGCGGAACTGATCGCGGAAAGTGGCCTGACCGTACAGGACCGCGCACCGATGACCCCGGTGGTCAAGCTCGTGTTCGGGCATGATTACGACAAGACGCGCCTCACCGAATATGCCGCCGTGCTGACCCACGCCCACCGCTTGCAGCTTGAGCGCGGGAGCCTTTCGCGCTTCCTCGCTGAGGTCGAAGGCGGGGTGAAAGCCGTGGTCAAGGCCGAGCGCCGCTTGCGCCGCGAAGAGCAGGGTAAGCCGGTCGAAGATGCCGCCGCCGTGCGCGAAGCGCTGGCGCAGCAATTGCGCGCGCTGGATGCGATCTCGCTCGAACATCTCGACGGGGCCGGGCCGGAATTCGCGCTGGTGCTGATCCGCCGCGACGAAATTGGCTGCGCGGAAATCCTCGCCGAAGTGCCCGAAGACCTCGCCCAGATCGAACGCGCGGCGCGCAAGCTGTTCGGCTGAGGCTGCGCGCTTCAGTTTGAGTTCAGGCTGAAACGCAGTAGGGTCGGCGTAATGCGTCGCCCCCAACCTTTCGCCTTCCTGCTCGCCCTGCTGGCGAGCGCGATTGTTGCCATCCAGCCGGTCGCCGCGCAGTCGATCCTGCGCGATGCCGAGACCGAGGAACTGCTCAAGGACATGGTCGCCCCGCTGGTCGAGGCGAGCGAGCTTGAACCCGGCAATGTCGAGCTGGTCCTGATCAATGACGGGTCGATCAACGCCTTCGTGGCGGGCGGGCAGGCGATCTATGTCCACTCCGGCCTGATCAACGAGGCCGAGACCGCCAATGAAGTGCAAGGCGTGCTCGCGCACGAGCTGGGGCACATCACGGCTGGCCACGTGGTACGGTTTGACGAGCGCACCAAGCGGGCGACCAATATCTCGATCCTGTCGCTGCTGCTTGGCGTCGGCGCGGCGCTGGCCGGTGCTGGCGAAGGCGCGATGGGCATCATCGCCGCCGGGCAACAGGCCGCAATGGGGAGCTTCCTTTCCTTTAACCGCGATCAGGAAGCTTCGACCGATCTGGCCGGCGCGCGTTATCTTTCGGGCGCTGGCATCACCGGCAAGGGGATGATCAAGTTCTTCGAGCGGCTGCGCGGCAATGAAATCCGCGCTGGCTACAGTCAGGCGGACGAAGCCGCCTATGCCCGCACCCACCCGCTCTCGGGCGACCGTATCCAGGTGCTGCGCGGGTTGCTGGAAAAGGACCCGGCGTGGGATGCGCAGCCTGATCCTGCGCTGCAGGAACGCTTCGTGCGGGCCAAGGCCAAACTGTTCGGCTACCTTGCCGAACCGCAGCGCACG
>DLGU01000044.1:9576-10879 GCA_002482865.1 Porphyrobacter sp. UBA7686 | reverse complement strand
GCCTATGCCTATCACAAGGAAGCGCGGGTCGACATGGCGCTGGCCGAGGCTGACGCCCTGCTGGCGGCAGAACCCGACAATCCGTGGTTCCTTGAGTTGAAGGGGCAGGTGCTGCTCGAATCCGGGCGGCCGATGGACGCCTTAGCTCCCCTGCGCCGCGCGACCGAGCTGACCCGCTCGCACCCGCTGATCGCCGGGATGCTCGGCCACGCCCTGATCGCGACCGAGAACAAGGCCAATTTCCCCGAGGCCGAACAGGTGCTGCGCGCTTCGGTGCAGAAGGATCGCTACAATCCCTTCGCATGGTATCAGCTGGGCGTGGTCTATGAAGCGCGCGGCGATATTCCGCGTGCACGGCTGGCCAGCGCAGAGCAGCAGGTGATGAACCGGCTCTACCCGCAGGCTTTGATGAACGCCCAAGCCGCTGAGGCGAGCCTGCCCTATGGCTCGCCCGACTGGATCCGCGCACAGGATGTTGCCTTGGAAGCGCGCGCTGAACTGGAACGGCTGCGCGACCGGCGCTAGGCTGGCGCGCATTCACCCGCTGACCGACGGAACCCTCGCGCATGTCCTCCCAACCGCCTGCCTCCACCCCCGCAGACGCGCCTCGCACACTGACCGCGACCTTGCTGACCGCGCTGCTGGCGCTGGTGTTCGGCTTTCTGGGCGCGGCGGCGTGGTCCTATTCCGGGCTTGCGGACAACCGCACCCGCACCTTCCTGCTCGCCAATCCCGACCTGTTGCCGCAGATGGCGCAGGCTTACGAGGAGCAGGAATCGGCCAAGCGGCTGGCGCAGATGGGCGGCGAAGTGCGCGAACCCTTCCCCGGCGTGGTGCTCGGCAATCCCAACGGCAAGACCGTGCTGGTCGAGTTCACCGACTATAATTGCCCCTATTGCGAGGCGAGCCTGAAGGACGTGAACCGGCTGATTGCCGAAAATCCGGACCTGAAGGTCGTAATCCGCGAATGGCCGATCTTCGAAGGCAGCGATGTCGCCTCGCGCATGGCGCTGGCGGCCGGATTGCAGGGCAAGTACCGGGCGTTCCACGATGCCATGTTCGCGACCGGCGATGTCACGGCTGCCGCCAAGGCGGCCGGGCTCGACATGGCGCGGGCCGAGCGTGATGCGGCGTCCGATGCCGTCTCGACCGAGATCGCCCGTAACCTCGATTTCGCCCGTTCGCTGGGCTTCACCGGCACCCCGGCATGGATCGCGGGCAAGACCCCGTTTGGCGGGGCAGTCGGCTATGAAAAGCTCAAGGCCGCGCTCGCCGCTTCGACCGAGGCGCGTTGATGCGCGCC
>DLGU01000044.1:6008-9511 GCA_002482865.1 Porphyrobacter sp. UBA7686 | reverse complement strand
CGCCGGTGATCGACTACGCGGCCGAACGGGCGGCGATTGGGCGCTATCAGGACGCCGACCAGCGTTTGCAGGATGTGGGCTGGCATCTCGCCCGCGCGAATGCCGCCTTTTGCCCGCGTGTCGTGCCGAGCATCGGGCTGCAATTGCAGGACATGGCGAGCTACGGCGTGCCCGCTATCGCCCGCGCCGCGCTGGGGCTGGAACGCGACTTCGCGGTGCAGACCGCCGCGCGCGGATCGCCCGCCGCGCTGTCGGGTGCGTTCACCCGTAACCGTGAGGTGATCGCGCTCGAACGGTTCGACCCTAACCAGTGGCCCGCAGGCGCGGCGATGGAATGGCAGCGATTGGTGCGCGCGCATGAACACATGGAAGCGATGCTGACCGAACATGGCGGCATCGCGATTGCCTTTGCTGATGGTGAGGAAGCGCGGGTCCAGCCGGTCGAGGTCTGCGCCACCCGCTTCGAACTGATGGGCGATGGCAAGCGGGCGGTCGCCGATGGCGCGCGGGTGGTAATCGGGATCGGTTTTCCCGCCTTCGGCTATGCGGAAGAGCCGCTATTCGCCGCGCTGGTCGCGCATGAGCTGGCGCATAATGTGCTCGGCCATCATGCCTGGCTTGAGCGCAACGGGCGCAAGGACAAACATGTGCGCCGGGTCGAGCGGGAAGCCGACCGGCTGGTGCCGTGGCTGCTCGCCAATGCGGGTTATGATCCACAAGCCGCCGTCGCCTTCATGACCCGCTGGGGTTCGACCCATGACGCCGGGCTCAGGATGCGGCGCCATCACGAAGGCTGGGACGAACGGGCCGAGGCCATGGCCGCTGAAGTTCCGCTGGTGCAGTCCATGATGGCGGGTGAAGGCAAGGCCGACTGGGCCACCCATTTCCGCCGCGAGATCGACCCGGAAGGCGGCCTCATCTCTCGCCCGAAGGGGTAATCCTTGCGCCGAGCCGTGGCGGCCCCGCGATGATGCGACCGATTAGCCGTGTGGTTTGCGACGAAATGAGTTAGGACTGTCTGGCTATGGCAGTGCTCCAGATCCAGGCGGCGCCGTTCTTCGCCAGCAAGAACCGGGCGTTCTGGAACCTCCAGTTGGCGGGCTGGGGCGCGGCGTTTCTGCTGCGCGCGGTCTCGGCACTCGCGAACGAGCAGCCGCTGGATTTGCTGGCGCTGATCCTTGTCACCACCATCACCGGGTTTTCGATCAGCCTGATCCTGTCGGTGATCTACCGCAAGCTCATCCAGCAACAACCGCTGGTGACATGGGGGCTGACGGCGGTGGTGCTGTTTGTTGCCGTGCTGATGCACGCCTCGATCGATGCCTGGGTGCAGGGGGTCTATTACGCCGCCAGCCGTGAGACGACCTTTGCGCAGCGGTTGATCGGGCTGCTCTATCTGCCGCTGACCCTGCTCGGGGGGTGGAGCGCGCTCTATTACGCGATCAACTTCTTCCTGACGGTGGAACAGCAGGCGGACCGGCTGGAGCGGCTGGAAGCGCAGGCGACCGCCGCGCAGCTGGCGATGCTGCGCTACCAGCTCAACCCGCACTTCCTGTTCAATACGCTCAATTCGATCAGCACGCTGGTGCTGCTGAAACAGACCGAGCCGGCCAATGCGATGCTTACGCGCCTGTCTGGCTTCCTGCGGCATACCCTCATCGCCGAGCCCGGCAGTCAGGTGACGCTGGCGCAGGAGGTCGAGACCTTGCAGCTCTATCTCGATATTGAGCGGATGCGGTTCGAAGAACGCCTGCGCACCCATTTCGAGATCGAGGACGCCGCGCTCGCCGCGCAACTGCCGGCGATGCTGCTGCAACCTTTGGTCGAAAACGCGATCAAATATGCCGTCAGCCCGCAAGAGGAAGGTGCGCGCATCTCGCTCACCGCGCGGGTGATTGGTGATCGGCTGCGCCTCACCGTCGAAGATACCGGGCCGGGTATCGAAGACGTGCAGCGTTTCATGGCGGGCGATCCGTCCGGGACGCCTGTGCCGGGCCGACCGGTCTCCACCGGGGTCGGCCTTGCCAATATCCGCAATCGGCTGGCCCAAGCCTATGGCGACACACACCTGTTTGAAACCCGTTCGGAAGCTGGGGGCGGCTTCACTGTGCTGATCGAAATCCCCTTCACCCGGGCTGATGTGCCCGAACCCGTTCCGGCAGCCCCCTCTGTCGTGGCCGGGGGAGACAACATCATCCCGCTCAATCCCCCCCAACGAACTATCGGAACCCCCGCATGACTATCAGAACCATCCTCGTCGATGACGAAAAGCTCGCGATCCAAGGCCTCCAACTGCGGCTTGCGCCGTTCGAGGACGTCGAGATCATCGACACCTGCGCCAATGGGCGCGAAGCGATCCGCAAGATCAAGACCGAGAAGCCCGATCTGGTCTTCCTCGACATCCAGATGCCCGGCTTTGACGGCTTTTCAGTCGTCAAAGGCGTGATGGAGATCGAACCCCCTCTGTTCGTCTTCGTCACCGCTTATGAAGAACACGCGATCCGCGCGTTCGAGGCCAACGCCGTCAATTACCTGATGAAGCCAGTCGACGAACAGAAGCTTGCCGACACCATCGAACGCGTGCGCCAGCGTCTGGCTGAGAAGAAGTCGGCCGAAGATGCTGGCAATCTGCTCGACGTGCTGGCTGAAATCGCGCCGGACCGCGCGGCGGACTTCGTCGAGACCACCGCGCCGGCGGCCGAAAGCGCCGACCGCTTCGAAAAGCTCATCAACGTCAAGGACCGCGGCCAGATCTTCCGCGTCGAGGTGGACACGATCGAGCATATCGAGGCCGCGGGCGATTACATGATCATCTCCACCGGCGACAATTCGCTGGTGCTGCGCGAGACGATGAAGGATCTGGAGCGCCGCCTCGACCCGCGCAAGTTCCAGCGCGTGCACCGCTCGACCATCGTGAACCTTGACCTTGTTCGGCAGGTGAAGCCCCACACCAATGGCGAATGCTTCCTGGTGCTGGAAAGCGGCGCCGAGGTGAAGGTGAGCCGCAGCTATCGCGATGTGGTGGCAAGGTTCGTGCACTAGTCTTCACCCCGCCCCGGGCTCGACCCGGGGCCCCGCTCCCTTCTCCCCTCGCCAGATAGCTGGGCCCCGGGTCAAGCCCGGGGCGGGGGTAAGGCTATCGACTTGGCGAGGGCCAAACGGTTAAAGGGAGGCATGACCACCTTCACCCTCCCCGGCTTCGACCTCGCCAAGTTCATCCGCGAAACACTGGCGGAGGATCTGGGCGATGGCCTGCTCGGCGGCGGGCGCGATGTGACCAACGAAAGCGTCATCCCGGCGGACGCGCGGTTCACCGGGGTGATGGACAGCCGCGATGCGATTGTCGTGGCGGGTCTGCCGCTGGCCGAGGCGTTCTTCCGCCATCTTGATCCCGAATGCGCCCTCGAAACCCTCGTCCATGACGGGGACAAGGTGCCCGCCGGGACCGATCTCATGCGGATCGAAGGCAAGGCCCGCGCGCTGCTGACGGCCGAACGCAGCGC
>DLGU01000044.1:0-5896 GCA_002482865.1 Porphyrobacter sp. UBA7686 | reverse complement strand
GCCTGCACCCTGCTCGACACCCGCAAGACGATCCCCGGCCTGCGCTTCCTCGAGAAATACGCCACACGCCAAGGCGGCGCGCAGAACCACAGAATGGGGCTGTGGGATGCGGCGATGATCAAGGACAACCACGTCGCGGTTGCAGGCAGCGTCGGCGAAGCGGTGCGCCGCGCGCGCGAGGCGGGGGTGGAGAAGATCATCTGCGAGGTCGACAATCTCGACCAGATCGAACCGGCGCTGACCGCAGGCGCGCACCATCTGTTGCTCGACAATATGGACCCCGCCACGCTCACCAAGGCCGTGGCCTTGGTCGCGGGCCGTGTGCCGACCGAGGCGTCCGGCGGCGTGAACCTCGATACCATCGCCGCCAAGGCGGCGAGCGGGGTGGACTACATCTCGGTCGGGCGCCTGACCCAGAGCGCGCCAGCGGCTGATATCGGGCTGGATTTCAAGCCGGCATGATCCCGCTTTCGCGCACGCGACCGCTCAGCATCAACATATTTGCCGCAGCGTTTCTTGCCGCCGCCCTGATCGCCTTTGTCGACGGAATGCGTGACATCACCGGGTATCAGTCGATGATGAGCGCAAACGTGCCGCAGATCGTCTGGACGCGCGACGCTGTGATCGTGATGCTGAGTGCGCGGCTATCGATCGCGCTGATCCCAATTGCGATGGTATGGCTTTCTGCGGTGCGCTTTGCCCGCTGGATGTTGACGGCGCTGGGCCTTGGAAAGCTGCTGAACCTGCCAGACGGGATGCGACTGATTGCCGAAGGTGCGCCGGTTGATACAGCTTGGCTGAGCTCGCTCGCGCTCGGTCTGTTCGCGGTTGTGATGCTGTTCACTCCCGCCAGCAACCGCTGGTTCGCGGACAAGGGAGGCGTCGATCCTGCGGTGTTCGAATAGCCTTCTCGCCGCACTCGCGCTGGCTCTCCCCGCCGCCGCGAGCGCGCAGGCCTATCAGTGCCGTGCGCCGCAGATCACCAGCGTTCCCAAAGTTACGCCCGATGGCCCGCGCCGCGTGATGCCGATCACCGGCTACACGATGGCGCTCAGTTGGAGCCCTGAGTTCTGCAAGCCCCGCGCTGATGATCGCAGCCATGCGGTGCAATGTTCGGGCACTAACGGGCGCTTCGGTCTGGTGGTGCACGGGCTGTGGCCGGAAGGCGGGCAAAGCTGGCCGCAATGGTGCGAGGCCAAGAACGCGCTCACCCCCGCCGAGGTGCGCGGCAACATGTGCCTGATGCCGTCCGAACGTCTGATCGCGCGCCAATGGGCCAAGCACGGTGCGTGTATGGTCAAGCGCCCCGCCAATTACCTCAAGATCATCCGCGTCCTGCGCTCAGGCCTGCGCCTGCCCGATTACGACCGCATCAGCCGCGAGGACGCACTGACGGCAGGCCGCATCCGCGCCGCCTTTGCCGATGCCAATCCAGGTTGGCGCGAGGAGGCGATCGGGGTCAAACTCAACGAGCGCGGGTGGCTCGAGGAGATTCGCCTGTGCTATTCCAAGACCTTCCGCCCCGTGCGCTGCACGCCGTCACGCTGGGGCGCCAAGGACACAGCACCCGCCAAGATCTGGCGCGGGCTGTAGTCACCTGAGCCTACGCTTCGTCCTTCCAGCCCCAAGCGAGGCGGCAGGGGAGGATGTTGAGCAGCTCGAACCCGCTATCGACCCGGTCGAAATGCTGGGCGGTGAGGTTATGGGCCGCCTTGCTGAACTGGTAGGTGAGGAATGCGCCGCCCGGCCGGATCGCACGATGCGTGGCGGCGGCGATGCGGGGGCCGAGGCCTTCGGGCAAGGTCGAGAACGGCAGGCCCGAAAGTATGTAATCGGCGTGGTCATGGCCATGCGCGCGGATGATCGCTTCCACATCTTCGGCCGAGCCATGCACCGCGATGAAGCGGCTGTCAGTGATGGTGCGATTGAGATAGTCGATGAACAGCTTGTTGGTGTCGATCACGATCAACGTGCCATCGCGCCGCAACTGATCGAGCACCGGACGGCAGAAGGTGCCGACGCCGGGGCCATATTCCACGAACAGCTGGCAGCGCTCCCAATCGACGGGCGCAAGCATCTTGCGGATGGTGTAGCCTGAGGACGGGATGATCGAGCCGACCATCACCGGGTGTTCGATAAAGCCCTGAAAGAACACCCCCCAAGGCCCCAGAAAATTGCGGAGCTTCTGCTTCCAACGGGCCAGCCTGCGGGTCTGCGTAACTTCGTAACCGGCCATTATCGATCAGTATCCCTTGCCTCGCCCCCGGGCATGAGGACCATCCTGAACCCCCCTGCCCGTCGCAAATTCGCCGCAGGTTTGCAAGGAATTGACTAATGACCTGCTTATGGTCGGCCAGCCCGTGGCGCGTTTGCGACGAAATTCGCGCGCAAAACTGGCGCCTCAGCGCCGCTTTTTGAAAAACTCCCGGAGGATGTCCGCCGCCTCAGTCTCGCCGATGCCGCTGTAGACTTCGGGGCGGTGCAGGCATTGCTCCTGCTCGAACACCCGCGCACCATGTTCTACCGCGCCGCCTTTGGGATCGCTGGCCGCGTAATAGAGCCGCTGGATACGGGCATGGGCAATCGCACCAGCGCACATCGCGCAAGGCTCCAGCGTGACCCACAATTCGCAGCCGGTCAGCCGTTCATCGCCCAACGCCTGCGCGGCGCGGCGAATGGCGAGGATTTCGGCGTGGGCGGTGGGATCGTGGTCGGTTCGGGGGCTGTTATGCGCCTCGGCGATCACCTGACCGTCTTTCACGATCACCGCGCCGATTGGCACCTCTCCCGCGTCCGCAGCCGCGCGGGCAAGCGCAAGAGCGCGAGGCATGAAGCTGCGGAACCCCGCATCGCTCACGCCCCGCGCCCCTGCCGGATGAGGTTACTCGTCGCCCGTAGCCGGCGTGCCTTCGGCGTCGGGCATGGTGATCTTGACATCCGGAACCTCGACCGTCGTTTCCTTGGTGCCAACTTCGACATCGGCGGTTTCGACGTCATATTCCGGCAGCTGGCCTTCCTTGACCTCGACCTCGGGCATTTCGCCTTCCTTGGTCTGGTCGACATCGCACGCGGCGAGCCCAATTGCCAAGGGGGCGATGAGGCTTGCGATAAGGATACGTTTCATGCTGGTGTTCTCCTGTCAGCCTGAAACGGCGGGCGGTGCCCGGTTCAGGTCTGGCGCATCAGCACGCTGGACAGGCCGATCCGGCCATTACATGGATTAGATTGGCGCGAATAGGCGGTGGGAATGCGACCAGCCGATTGCGACTGGCCGGACGCGCGCAACTTGCTTGACGATTCGGCCCTCGCCCGTTATGCGCGCCGCTTTCCTTACATAGGCCCGTGCTTAGGCCCGATTTTTACGAGAAGAGACACATCATGGCTCGCATCTGCGAACTGACCGGCAAGGGCCGCATGACTGGCAACAATGTCAGCCACGCCAACAACAAGACCAAGCGCGTGTTTCTGCCCAACCTGCAGAACGTGACGCTGATGAGCGAAAAGCTCGAACGGAGCTTCAAGTTCCGCGTGTCGACCCACGGTCTGCGCTCGGTCGAGCACAATGGCGGGCTCGACAACTGGCTGCTCAAGACCAGCGACGAAAAGCTTTCGGCGAGCGCGCTGAAGGTGAAGCGCGAGCTGGTGAAGGCTCAGGCCGCCGCCTAAGACGGCGCTGTCCTTCGGGATAGCAACGCATCGATCAAGCGCTCGGGGTTCCGGGCGCTTTTTCGTTTGCGGGTTCGAGGGATGCGCCTCAGCCCCTTTCCCCGTTCGCCCTGAGCTTGTCGAAGGGCCGCACTTTCTTTCCGCCTAGGGAGCAAAGTGAAAGCGGTCCTTCGACAAGTTCAGGACGGACGGAGGTGGGAAGCGGGTTGCGCTGCTCAGCAGCAATCTCACCCCTCCCATGCAAATCTCACCAGTATATTGCGCTGGAAGACCGAAAAATTGTCGTCGGCGATCAGCCACAGGCTGCCCCGCGCCGGATCGGATGCGGACGGGACATAGGCCAGACCTTCGAAATTGTCGGCGAAGACACCGCCTGTCAGCCGCTGGATGATTCGCGCTTGCCACGGCTCACCGGCGCGGATTGTGCCCGGATCGGCGATGGCGATGGCGGTGTCGAAGCGCGCGGGCAGGGCATAGGCGACACGCCGCAGCAAAATCAGCACGCGCCCATCGGGAAGCTGGGTCGCATCGACCGGATCATAATCGCGCGGCGCGGCAAAATCGAACGCGGTCGGCTTGCCCGTCGCGATCGGATCGGTGGGATAGAGCAGCGCCTTGTGCAGCGTGTCGCTGCCGCGCTCCGGCCCTTCGGCGATAATCAGAAACCGCCCATCGGCGAGCCGTTCCATCGTTTCGGGGCCGCTGTTTGGGCTCCACCGCGCCATTTCGCGCGGGGCGCGTGTCTTGCTTATACCATCGGCGGCGCGGCGCATGACGAGATTGTCGTTTTCGAACCCCGCCCACAGCGTTTGCGTGGCAGGATCAAGGGCGAGCGATTCGAGATCGACGACCTCTTTGCGCCCGCCGTTGCTTATCCCGACAAAGCGGAAGCTGCCCGGCACGGCGCGCGGCGAATCGCCTGACAGATCGAGGTCGAGCAGGAAGCCCCGGTCGGTCCCCGCAATCAGCCCGCGCTTGCCATCGGCGACCAGCGCCGAAAAGCCGCCGAACCAGCCATGCCCGGCGGTCAGCTCCCACGCCCCGGTCAGAGTGAGATCGCCCGAAACACCGTCACGCGCATCCAGCGGCGTGACGGTGATGTCGGCGGCATCGCTGCGCTGACCGATCGTGGTCTGGACGATGGTGCCCGGGACCAGCCCGATGGCCACCAGCGCCAGCAGCGCGAGCCGTGCCGCCCGCAAGCGTCCCCTGGGCTTCGCGCGAACCCGGTCCATTACAGAGGGAGTGTAAGTCAGGCGCGGGCCTTGGGGTGGTATGTTGTCCGAGGCGCGAAGATCACTCGACGCCGAGCAGCCGGCGCGTGGCGATTTCGCAGGACGCATAGGCCTCCTGCCGCTCGGCGCTCCAATAGCGCAGCTCGGGCAGGGGAATGGCTTCACCGGTAACGGCGCAGAGCACATGGCTCCCCGGGCGCAGCACACGGAAACTGGAGGGGCCGTAATAGAGTTTGGCGGCCTTGTCGGACGGGGTCATCAGCATGGCGCGAACCATAGCACCGAGCGGCTAACTGAACAAATCATCTTGGGTGGCCGAGCTTGGCGCAGCGCGTTTGCGCGGCGGGGCAGCGGGGGGTGGGGGCGCAGTGGGCGCGTGTCCGGCGGGCACTGCCGCCAGCGTCCCATCGCGAAATTGCAGCGTCAGGGCAGCCTCGCCCGCAGCTTCGGCGCGGGTGGTGAGCGCCTTGCCGCCCGCATCACGGACGATCGCATAGCCGCGCTCCAGCGGCTTTTCGGGGTGGAGCTGGCTCATTACCCGCGAGAGCGCGCTGAGCCGGTCAGAGCCTTGGCGCAGGGGCCGCTCAATCAGGGTGGGGCTGAGCCGCGCGCGGTCAAGCCGGCGCTGCGCCTCAGCGGCGGAACGCGACAGCAGGCTGGGTGATAGCCGCGCCGCCACGCCCGCGAGCCGTTCACGCCCCTTGGCGGAACGGTCGCCGAGCGCGCGCCGTAGCCGCTCTGACAGATCGTCGAGCCGCTGGGCCTGCGGTTGCAGCAGGTTCTCGGGCCGCGGCAGCATTCGCGCGCGCGCCGCGAGCCGTTCACGCCCCAGTTCGACCGGACGATAGACCGCGCGTCGCTGACGTGCGGCGAAATCGGCGAGGGTCAGGGCGAGATCAGCGCGCACCGGTACCGCCATTTCGGCAGCAGCGGTAGGCGTGGGCGCGCGGCGGTCAGCGGCGAAATCGGCGAGCGTGGTGTCGGTCTCATGCCCC
>DLGU01000197.1:2534-2815 GCA_002482865.1 Porphyrobacter sp. UBA7686 | reverse complement strand
GCGAGGAAAACCTTCAGGACGTACCGGTGTCCGCTGACATTCTGGATCAGGAGCGTATTGGCGCGATCTTCAGCGGAACGGGTGACATCACCGCGCTGGCTGGCACTGCGCCGGGCCTCAACGTCGAAAGCTCTAACGGCCGCGTGGCGCCGCGCTTCTACATCCGCGGCCTCGGCAATACCGATTTCGATCTTGCCGCCTCGCAGCCCGTTTCGGTGCTGCTTGACGATGTCGTGATGGAAAACGTCACCCTCAAGAGCTTCCCGATCTTCGATGTCGAG
>DLGU01000197.1:0-2515 GCA_002482865.1 Porphyrobacter sp. UBA7686 | reverse complement strand
GGGCCGCAGGGCACGCTGTTCGGCCGGAACACCCCGGCGGGCATCGTCAAGATCGATTCGATCAAGCCTAGCCACGACACCAGCGTTGTTGCCGGCCTATCGTTCGGCAGCCTCGATACGATCTCGCTCAATGGCGCGGTCGGCGGATCGATCGTTAAGGACGTGCTGGCCTTCCGCGTCGCAGGTCAGATGCAGAAGCGGGGTGACTGGATCAGCAACGGCTTCACCAATCAAGACGGCGTGCTGGGCGGTTATGCCGATTTCGCGGTGCGCGGCCAGTTGCTGTTCACGCCGAACGACCGGACGAGCATCAATGCCGCGGTCAATTTCCGCGATCTGGCCGGTTCCGCGACCTTCTTCCGCGCCAATATCATCGGCCCGGGCAACAACAACCTCAACGGCAATTATGACCGTGACACCGTGTTCTATGATGGCGGAGGCGGTAACGAGGCGAATTATCAGCAGTTCGGCGCCACGCTGACTGCAGCCTATGAATTCGACGGCGCCACGCTGACCTCGATCACCAGCCACTGGACCAGCAAGGGTTCGGGCCGGGGCGATATCGACGGCGGGTTCGGTGCGGTGTTTCTGCCGGGCGGGGGCGGCCCCGGCCTGATCCCGTTCCCCTCGGACACGCAGGACTCGATCGATCTGAAGCAGACCACGCAGGAAGTGCGCCTCGCCTCGACTGGTGAAGGCCCGCTCAGCTGGCAGGTTGGCGGGTTCTACTTTGAAAGCGATTTCGACGTCAGCACGCAGGGCTTCACCTTCCCGCCCCCGGTCACGGTCAACCACACCAACGAAGCTTGGGCGCTGTTCGGGCAGGTCGGCTACCAGCTGACCGAAAAGCTGCGCGTCACCGGCGGCCTGCGCTACACCGATGACCAGAAGGATTTCTTCGTCCGGTCTGGCGCTGCCCCGCAGCCGCGCAGCGTGGGTGACGATCAGTTCGATTGGGATATCAGCATCTTCGGGGACGTGTCCGATGATGCCAGTGTCTATGCCAAGATCGCCAACTCGTTCCGCGGGCCGACGATTCAGGGCCGCGATGTCGCCTTCTTCAACCCGCCCTCGGTCGCGCAGTCGGAGAACATCACCTCCTATGAAGTCGGCTTCAAGAGCGAGCTGGCGGATCGCACCGTGCGCCTTAACGGTGCGGCCTATTACTACACGGTTGAAGACCCGCAGTTCACCGCTGTCGGCGGTGCGGGCAACCTTGTGCAGCTGATCAACGCCAACAAGGGCGAGGCCTGGGGGCTTGAATTCGACGGCGCGTTCCAAGTCTCGCCGCAGTTCCTCGTCACTCTTGGCGTGGCTTACAACAACACCGCGATCAAGGATTCGACCCTTGCCGTCGGCATCTGTGCGCAGTGCACTGTCACCGATCCGACCCGCGTGATCAGTGGCAGCACCCGCGCGCTGATCAACAACAATCCCTTCCCCAACGCACCGGAGTGGAGCGGCGATTTCACCGCGCGCTACAGCATCCCGGTGGGCAATTCGGGCGAGTTCTTCATCTTCACCGATTGGGTCTACCTCGGTGACACGAACTTCCTGCTTTACGAAAGCCGCGAATTCAACGCCAAGAGCCGCATCGAAGGCGGTCTCAAGGTCGGTTATTCGGGTGACGACGGGCAGTGGGAAGTCGCCGCCTTCGCGCGCAACATCACCGATGAAGACAACGTCCTTGGCGTGGTCGACTTCAACAACAACACGGCCTTCGTCAACGATCCGCGCATCATCGGCGTGATGTTCGGCGTGAAGTACTGATAGGTCTTGCGTCCCCGCCACGCGCGGGGGCTTCGCCACACAGAAAGGGGGCTGGCAGGCGGTGACCTGTCAGCCCTCTTTTTTTGTCATTCCGTCGCTGTCGATGCTTCGGGCACCACCACAAACTCGACCGCGCCATGAGGAACGAGGTATTTCAGCGCCATCTGGTGGATGTCTTCGGGCGTGATGGCACCCATGACCCCCGGCGCGTCGAAGTAATTATCCAGCTCATCCGGCTCGCTCTGGGCGTCTGCCGCCAAGGCCAGCCAGCCCCCCAGATCTTTCAGGTAATTGTTATAGGCCTCGAAATACGGCTTGCGGGCGCGTTCGATGATGTCGGAATCAAGCGGCGCCTGCCGCAGGTGGGCGACGAGCTGCTTCAGCGCTTCGCGGCTGGGTTCGACCTGGTCGACCGCCACTGAAGTGCTGATCGTGAACGTCCCGAACCCGGGATAGTCATCGCTGGTGTCGGACGCGGCCGAGGGCGAATAGGCCTGACCGAGCTTTTCGCGCAGACGGTCGGTGAGTTCGAGCCGCACGATCCGCGCCAGAAGGTTCAGACGCATCGATTCGGCCAGATCACTGTCATCGGTGGTCGGCCAGACCCAGTGGAGCAATGCCTGATCGGGCTCACCCTTGTGGGTCAGCACCCGCTGACCGCGCTCGGCCGTGAAGGTCACCACCCGCGCTTCGTCGCGAGGATTGAATTCAGCTTCGCGTGCGGGAAGCGCGCCGAAGGTTGAGG